>NZ_QLJK01000001.1:0-334874 GCF_003950715.1 Sphingomonas sp. S-NIH.Pt3_0716
TACTGTTGGGACGATCTGTGTGCAGATCATCCGCTGGGCGGGCGGTGCACGTAGCCGGCGCATCGGTTTGCCAGCGCTGCTGACACTGCGGGCTCGGTGAGCATACAGGCCTGGGTCATGGACGCGGCGCACTAGCTGGCCAGTGACGACCAGGCCCCAGGTCGCGGCGTTGACGAACAAAGACTTGCCGCCGCCCAAATGCGAGCTCCAGTCGCCATCGGCGATCTTGTCGCGAATGAGGGCGTCGCGCGTGTCGTTGTCGGGAATGCGCAGCAGCGCTTCGGCAAGGCACATCAGCGCCACGCCCTCCTGACTGGAGAGCGAATATTCCTGGACCAGCCCCTCGACCCCGGTGCCCTTGTGATTGGCGCGCAGGGTGGTGACCAGATGGCGCGCCGTGTCCGCCACGGCGGCGCGGGTGGCGCCGGGCAGGGTCGCCGCGTCGAGCAGCGGGGCAAGGCACTCCGCCTCGTCGCGGCGATAGGCGGCGGTGATCGCCTGGCGCAGCGGCGACTGATCGCGGATGGCGGGGGCGAAGGCGGCAAAGGGATGCTGGTCGGTCATGCGACCAGAATATCCGATCGGCGCATTTCATTCCGTCTTATGAATGCCCCGATAAATGCCAAAGTGACTTATTAATGGCAGCATGATAGGCAAATTGCATGAGCAACAAGCCCGCTATGGTCGAAATGGATGAGTTCGACCGGCGTATCATCGCCGCGCTGGTCGAGGATGGCCGCATGACCGTGACCGATCTGGCCGCCAGCGTCGGCCTGTCCAAGACACCCTGCCAGGTGCGGTTGAAGCGATTGCAGGAGAGTGGCGTCATTCGCGGCTTTCGCGCGATCGTCGATCCGGCCAAGCTGGGGATGGACCATGTCGCCTTTACCGAGGTGAAGCTGAGCGACACGCGGGAGAGCGCGCTGCGCGAGTTCAATGCGGCGGTAAGGCGCATCCCGGAGGTCGAGGAATGCCATATGCTGGCGAGCAATTTCGACTATCTGCTCAAAGTCCGCACGTCCGACATTCGCCGCTATCGCATGGTGCTGGGCGAGAAGATTTCCGCCCTGCCCCATGTCGCCAGCACATCGACCTTCGTGGCGATGGAGACGGTGCTGGAGTCCGGCAGCAAGCGGCCGCGCCGTTAACGCGGGACCGAAGGCCCCTCCACCCGGATACCGCGCCGCTGAAGTTCGGCCCGCGCCGCCTTCTGATGCGGGGTCAGGCGATGATAGTCGGTGGTCGAACGCCAGATGTCGAGCACATCCTGATCGCTGCGAAACGCGACGTCGGCCTCTGCATTGGCATAGTCCTGCAGACGATATTTCCTCGGCGCTTTTTCGATCACCCGTCATCCCTTTCGCGGGAGACGTAGCGGATTTTACGTAAAAGCCGCGTGATGGCCATCACGCGGTTAAGGCGTGTTAATCAAACAGGGCCAGCGGCACGGCGTCACCCATGGCG
Source organism: Sphingomonas sp. S-NIH.Pt3_0716 (assembly GCF_003950715.1). NCBI lineage: Bacteria > Pseudomonadati > Pseudomonadota > Alphaproteobacteria > Sphingomonadales > Sphingomonadaceae > Sphingomonas > Sphingomonas sp. S-NIH.Pt3_0716. The sequence continues at coordinate 1,465 of NZ_QLJK01000001.1, forward strand.
CGATAGCCGGCCGGATTGGGATGGAGCGCATCGCCGCCATCATAAGCGGGCAGCAGCCGGTCGGGGCGCGCGGGATCGCGGGTGGCGCGGTCGAAATCGACCAGCCCGTCGAAATGGCCCGGCGTGCGTATCCAGGCATTGACCGCCTGCCGGTCCGCTTCATTCTGGGCATCGGCGTGATAATAGGCATTGCCGACAAAGGGCATGATGGTGGCGCCGATCACCTTGATCCCGCGCCCATGGGCGCGGGCGATGATCTGGCGATAGGCGCCGATGATGCGGGCGACATGGGCCTTGTGATCCTCGACACTGACCGGCGCCTCGCGGGTCAGGGTGCCAAGATCATTGACGCCTTCCAGCAGGACCAGATGGGTGACGCCGGGCTGGGCCAGCACATCGCGGTCGAGCCGGGCGAGCGCATTGGGGCCAAGACCGTTGTTCAGCAGACGGTTGCCGCCGATCCCCTGATTGACGACGGCGATGTCGCGGCGCTTGGGATCGGCCTGCAACCGCTGTGCGAGCCGGTCGGTCCAGCGATCATTGCCGTTGGTGGTCGAACCCTTGCCATCGGTGATGGAGTCGCCCAGCGCCACGACCAGCCGTGCGGGCGCGCAGCGCTCGACCTCCAGCGCGGCGAGATTGAACCAATGGTCGAACGAGGCGGCGCCCGCCATCACCGTGTCGGTCAGATGATCGCCGGGCAGATGCCAGGAGGTGGCGCGCGAGCCGGGATGCGAAGTCTGTTCCGGTTCGCCCTGATAGCGGATGGTGACGGCGATCGTGTCAAGCGCGGCGACCGGCAGCGATACCGGGTCGGAGAGATAGTCGGCGCCCGCGGGCACGATCAGGTCCGGGCTGCCATCGAAGCGCAGCGAAATGAGCGTGCCGGGATCGATCGCCGGCGCGGTGCTGGCGGGCGCGCGGGCGATGCTGACGCCGGCGATATGGAGCGGCGCGGTGCCGGCAAGGTTGGAGATGCGTACCCGCAGCCGTTCGCCGGCGATCGAGGGGCGGACGATCTGGCGCAGCGACTGGTCCTTGAGCGTGCCGGCGGGCAGTGCCGCGTCGCCGGTCGGGCGGAATTGCGAGGAGGCCCAGCCCGACACCCAGGTCGGCGTGCAGGTCTTTGCCATGGCGGGCTGGGCCAGCAGCAGGGCCAGCGGCAGGCTGGCGAGCAAGGGGCGGATCATCGGCTTCCTTTCGGTCGGGGATGGCGGGCGGCGCGTCCCCAAAATGGGCATATGAGGATCACGGTATCGAAGTTCACAGTGTCGTGCGGCAGGCGTTGACGCATTTCCGCGCCTTTCCGGGCCGGCCGCGACCTGCGACGCGCCGGTGACGCGACACCAGGGTCATGGCCACGCGCCAGTGATGCGCCCATGAGGCGACAGGGACGCGACGATCGGGTCACGACGAGGTCATGGCAAAGGCGTCCGCGAAGACGGGTTCATGGCCAAGGGTAGACCAAATATCCTCCAACATTGGAAGGCTCCCTATCCCCTGCCCCGGTCCTAGCGCCCCCCAAGAAAAAGGGCCGGCGTTGCCGCCGGCCCTGTCAGTGCATCCCTGGGGGAGGATCAGAAGTTGGCCCGGATACCGGCCAGCACGGTGCGACCGGGATAATAGACCGAATAGGCCGCGTTCGAATATTCGAAGGTGGTGCGGATCGGCTCGTCGGTGATGTTCAGCACATCGAGCGTCAGGCGCAGCGCCTTGTTGAAGAAGGGCAGCTGATAGCCGGCCGACATGTCGAGCTGGCCACGGGCGTCGGACTTGAGGTCGGCGCCGTTGATGCCGTTCTGCGGACCGTTCACGGCGATCGCCTCGTCATTCCAGACATAGTTCACGCTGACCGACAGACCGCCATTTTCATAGAAGCCCTGCAGGTTGTAGCTCCAGGGCGACACGCCGGTCGCGACCAGACCCGAGGAGGAGGACTGCTTCAGGTAAGTGCCGTTGGCCGAGAAGCCGAGGCCCTTTACCAGGAAGTCGAGCGGCTGCACCCAGGTCGCTTCGATACCCTTGATCTTGAGATCGCGCAGGTTGACCGGGCGGTTCACGGTGATCGGCAGCTGAGCGACCGGGATGCCGGTCTGGAGCGACCGGTCGTTGAGGGCGTTCTGCTGCGTCGAGATCAGGCTGTCGAACGGAATGTTGAGCGACCCGAAGGCAACCTGTTCGGAGGTGGTGACGGTGAAGCCCTGGATATTCTTCATGAACAGCGACACGCCGACATAACCGATGCCGCCGGTGTAGATTTCGCCGCCCAGGTCATAATTGTCCGAGGTGTAGGGCTTGAGGTTCGGGTTGCCCGCCGTGGCGGTCAGCGCCGAAGGATCGGAGAAGGTGATGCCCGGCAGGATCGCGCCGGCATCCGGGCGGGTCATCGTCCGCGAGGCCGACGCACGCAGCTTCACATTGTCGGCGACATCATAGGTCAGGTTGATCGACGGCAGGAAATTCTCGTAGGTCGAGGACGAGGTGATGTCGACGATCGCCGTGCCGACCTGGCTCGGCCCGACGACCAGCTGGTCGGTGTGGGCGTAGCGCATGCCGGTGTTGATGTGCAGGTCGCGGCCGGCAATGGTGGTGACGCCGTTCAGTTCGAAATAGGCGCCCCAGACCTTCTCATCCATGTCGCCGGTCGCACCGCCAGTGACAGCACCGCGTGCTTCGGGCGCGCTGTCGCGATAGCTGGCATAGTTGGTGGCCTGCTTGAGCGCATCGAAGTCCGGCACGATGAAGCCGGCGGTCGAGGAGCTGCGCAGATACTGGGCGATGGCGCTGGTCGGCACGGTGCCGGTGGCGCCAGTGCAGCCAGTGCCGCAGACCGAGAGCTGATAGGCGGTGCTGTTGTCATAGGCGCGGATCGAACGGGTCGCCTGATCATAGGCGCCGCCGACCTTCACGTTGAACATGTCATCGCCATAGGTCACGTCGAGATGCGCGCCCTTGGTCTCGGTCTTGCGACGGACCAGCTGGATATTCTGGCGATACCATTGCCAGCTGCCGTTGTTCGGATCGTTGAGGTCGAGATTGCTGGTGATCGACGGATAGTCGCCACCGGTATTGTCATAATAGGTTTCGACGCCCGACTGCGGCGTGGTCTGGAACGCCCAGGTCGGCTGTTCGCGGAAGAAGCGGCTCTTCGACCAGTTGGCGCTGAGGTCGACCTTCAGATCCTCGGTCGGCTGCCAGCTGACGCTCGGGTTGACGTTCCAGAATTTGGTCGTCTGCTTGAACAGGCTGGCTTCGAGGAAATAGGAGGAGTTGGCGAAGGTGCCGCTCGTGACGACGCCATTGTCATCGACGGTCAGGTCGATCGGCACCATGCCACCGGTCGACTGGGCGCTGGTGCCCGGCCCCGAGTTGCGGACCTGCCAGTTCATGTTGACCTTGCTGTAGTCGCGCTTGGACTTGGCCCAGATGCCGTCCAGGGCGAAATGCAGCTCGTCCGACGGGCGCCATTCGAGCGAGGCCAGTGCCGAGATGCGCGAGCGATCGCCTTCGGTCAGGCTCTTGCGGCCGAGACGCGGGATCAGTGCGGTGCTGAGCTGGTCGCGGGTCAGACCCGACGTGGCGACGACATCGACCGGCTGGCCGGCGACCAGGCCATGGCCGGTATTGTTGGGAACGACCGAGGCCCAGGAGAAATTATTGCCGCCGGCGTCGCCGGTGCCGAGATTGCCGTCGGTCCAGCCGACCGATTCAAATCCATCGACGCGGGTCTTGGTCTTCACGCCGGCAACGCCGACGAGGATGCCGAACGTGTCGGTGGTGTGGCTGGCGACGATCGCGCCGCGCGGGCTGAACTTGTCGTTATTGTCGGTATATTGGCCCTGCGCCACGACCGTGACATGGGTGCCTTCCTTGTCGAAGGGACGGGCATTGCGCAGGTTGACGGTGCCGGCGATACCGCCTTCGAGCGTCGAGGGCGACGGGCTCTTGGCGAGGTCGAGGCGGGTGAAGAGTTCCGACGGGAAGAAGTCGAGATCGACTTCGCGGTTGGCGCTGCCGCCGTTGGTGCCGCCATCCGATGCGACCTGAAGCTGCGAACCGTTGAGCAGCACGCGAGTGAAGCTGGGGCCAAGGCCGCGGATCGCGACCTGGGTGCCTTCACCGTTGATGTCGCGGTTGAGGCGCACGCCGGGCATGCGGTTCAGCGTTTCAGCGAGGTTGGTGGCGGGCAGCTTGCCGATATCTTCCGCGAAGATCGAGTCGCCAAACGCAACCGCATTCTTCTTGGCGTTGGTGGCGCTTTCCAGCGAGGCGCGGATACCGGTGACGACGATGTCGGCGGTTTCGCTGTCCTGCGGCGCGGCGGCGGTTTCGGCCGGTGCAGCAGCATCCTGCGCAACGGCGGCCTGGGCCAGGCCCAGCGCACCGAAGGCGGATGCGGCGAACAGGGCCGCACGGATATTATGGTGGCGTGAAACGTTCATACAACCTCTCCCCGAGCGCTGCCCCCGACTATCCGGTGGGCGTACCTGGTAGCGCTATCAGATGCAGACCAATAAAGTGCCCGTCCCAATTGTCAAGATATGGGACGGGCGAAAATGGTAACGTTATTAATTTTCAGCGGACTGTGGCATTTGTGCTGATGACGGTCTGCGCCGCGGTCAGGCCCGGTGCGCTGGCGCGGACGGTCACCCGCCCCTTCTCGCCCGGCCTGGCCTTCACGATCACCAGCGCCAAACCGTTGAAAGCCTTGCGCTCCTGCGACGGAAAGGCGATCAGATCGGTCGGGTCGCCATTGTCGGTGGCGACGATCTCGCCCGGTCCCTCGATCGAGAAACGGATGTCCTGCTTGGCGGCCGGGACGACATTGCCATCCTTGTCGAGGATCTTGAGCGTCACGAAACTGAGGTCGCGGCCGTCATCGGCAATGGCGTTGCGATCGGCGGTCAGCGACAGCTTCGCCGCCTCGCCCACGGTGCGGATCGTCTCGGTCGCCCAGGGCTGGCCCTTCTTCCAGGTGACGACCTTCACCTCGCCCGGTTCGTAGACGACATAGTCCCAGCGGAAACGATATTCATAATCGCGCTTTTTGACCTTGCCCTGCGACTTGCCGTTGACGAACAGCTCCGCCTCGTCGGCCGAGGAGAAGACATGGACCGGGGTGATCTGACCCACCCGGTCGGGCCAGGTCCAGTGCGGCAGGATATGCGCGAATTTGAGGTCCGGCCGCCAGCGCGCCTGGTAGAGCCAGAAGCGGTCCTTGGGGAAACCGGCGAGATCGAGGATGCCGGAATAGCTGCTGCGCGACGTGTAATAAGGCGTGGGTTCGCCGAGATAATCGAAGCCGGTCCAGACGAACTCGCCCGCGACATAGGGATTCTGGTCATCGGCGGCCCAGACCCGATCGGGCGAGGAGCCGAAATCGGCGGCGTGCATCTCATAGGCGGACACCTGATGCGTGTCGGGATTGCCGCCCGACCAGGGACGGACCGGGCCACTGATGGCGCCGGCGACCGGGAACATATATTCGCCGCGGCTGGAGAGCGCCGACGCGCTTTCGGTGGACAGGATAAGCTTGTCCGGGAATTTCGCGCGGAAGGCGGGATATTGGCCGACGATGCCGCGAATGCCGGCGCCCTGATAATTGAGGCTGATGACGTCCACGGTGGTCGGCAGCAGCATGTCCGCCTTGGCATAGTTCATCGCGCTGGTGGCGGGCCGGGTCGGGTCTTCCTGATGCGCGATGGCGACCAGTTCGCGGCCGATCTTCGCCCCCGCCTCGCCATCATATTGTTCGCCGACCTCGTTGCCGATGCTCCAGATGATGATCGAGGGATGGTTGCGGTCGCGGCGCAGCATGGCGCGGGCGTCGGCCTCATGCCAATCCGGGAAGATCAGGTGGAAATCATGCGGGGTCTTCTTCTTCTCCCAGCTGTCGAACACCTCGTCCATCACCAGGAAGCCCATGCGGTCGGTGAGTTCGAGCAGTTCGGGCGCGGGCGGATTATGGCTCATGCGCACGGCATTGGTGCCCATGTCGCGCAGGATTTCGAGCTGGCGCTCGGCCGCGCGGGCGTTGAAGGCGGCACCGATCGCGCCAAGATCATGATGATTGTTGACGCCGCGCAGCGGGATCTGCTCGCCATTGACGATCACGCCCTTGTCGGGATCGAACTTGATGTCGCGCACGCCGAAGCGGGTTTCATAGCTGTCGATCAGCTTGCCGCCCTGGGTGACGGTGGAGACGGCGACATAGCGGTTGGGCGCTTGCGTCGGCGGCGGGCCCCAGAGGCGCGGGTTGCTGAGGATCGTGCTGCCCTTCAGCTCCGCCTTGCCATGGGGGGCGATGCTGGTGGACTGGCGGGCGATGCTGGCGACCGGGCGGCCGATGCGCTTGCCGCTGGCGTCGATCGCATAGAGGGCAGTCGCGACCTCGACCTGCGCCGGGGTGTCGCCGTCATTGTCGAGGGTGAGGCTGAGGTCCACGCTCGCCTGCGCCTTGCTGACCTGCGGCGTGCGGACGATGCTGCCCCACTGGCCGACATGGACCTTGTTCGTGGTGGTGAGATAGATGTCGCGATAGAGGCCGCCGCCCGGATACCAGCGCGCCGAAGCCTGGGGATTGTCGAGGCGGATCACCAGCTGGTTCTGCCCGCCCGGCACCGCATAGGGGGTGAGGTCGAGGCGGAAGCTGTTATAGCCATAGGGCCAGCCGCCGACGAGCTTTCCATTCAGCCAGACGGTGGCGTAGGACATCGCCCCTTCGACATCGAGGAAGATTGACTTGCCCTTGTCGCTGGCGGGGATGGTCAGTGCCTTGCGATACCAGCCAATGCCCCAGCTGGGCAGGCGGCCCATGCCGCCATAGGGGCCGTCCTTGATGAAGGGGCCGGCGATCGCCCAGTCGTGCGGCAGGTCGACATGGGTCCAGCCGCTGTCGTCGAAGCCGGGCTGGACATAGGAGACGGTGCCGCCCGGATTGCCGGCGGGACGGGTATGATGCTTGGCGGTATCGGCGATGAAGGGGTTGGCGCTGGGCAATATCCAGGGCTTGAGCACGCGCGCGCCACTGTCGTCCACCTGCACCGCCGCGTCGGGGCGGGCGTCGGCCACCTTGCCGTCGCCGGCATCCTCTATTCGAGGGCGTACATCATAGCGCAGATCCTCGGTCAGGCCGGCGGGATCGCCCTTGGTGAAGCGCCAGTCGCGGCTGATCGAGACGCTGTCGCGCGGCGCGGCCAGCAAGGTGGCCGGGCTGAGCAGGCAGGACGCGAGCAGGATGGTGCGCAGGGTCTTCATCAGGGGCTCCGTCAGAGCTGGGCGAGCGCGGCGCGGGCGCCGTCGGCTTCGAGGATGGCGAGCCAGCGGATCAGCGCGGCGCGGAAGGCGGCGTTGCCGGCAAGGTCGGCGGGCACCACGGCGTCGAAGGCGAGGATCGCGTCGACCCGTGCCTCTGTGGAAGGGGCGTCGGCAAGGCGGGCAGCGATGGCGGCGGCGAGCGGATCGTCGACGACATGGGCCTCGCCCCGATCATCGACACCGGCCTGCCAGCGGACCCAGGCGGCGACGGCGAGTGACAGCGCATCGATCCCCTGCCCCCGCTCAAGCCGCGCGGCGATGGTGGCGAGCAGGCGCTGGGGCAGCTTCTGCGAGCCATCCATCGCGATCTGGCGGGTGCGATGCTGCAGGGTCGGATTGTCGAAGCGCGCCATCAGTTCGCGGCGATAGGCGGCGACGTCCAGTTCGGGCGGCGGCGACAAAGTGGTCTGCGCCTCGTCCCACAGACTTTCGACGAAATGCCGAGCTTCGGGCAGCGCGAGCACTTCATGGACATGATCGATGCCGGCAAGGCCGCCGAGATAGGCGATGCCGCTATGCGCGCCGTTGAGCAGGCGCAGCTTCGCTTCCTCCCAGGGGGCGACGGCGGCGGTGACCTGAACCCCGGCGCCGAAATCCGGGCGCGGGCCGCAGAATTTATCCTCGATCACCCATTGCAGGAAGGGTTCGGTCTTGACCATCGCCTGATCCTCGACGCCGAGCCGGCCGGCGAGCGCGGCGATGTCGGCGTCGGTGGTGGCGGGGACGATGCGGTCGACCATGGTTTCGGGGAAGGCCCCCTCCGCCGCGATCCAGTCGGCCAGCGCCGGGTCATGCCGGGCGGCGAGCGCCAGCACGGCGTTGCGCAGGCGGGTGCCGTTGTGCGGCAGATTGTCGCAGCTGATCGCGGTGAAGGGCGGCAAGCCCACCGCCCGGCGCGCGGCCAGCGCGGCGACGAGGAAGCCGGGCGCGGTCTGTGGCGCGGCGAGCGAGGCGAGGTCGGCGGCGAGCTGTGGATCGCCCTCGATCAGGGCGCCGGTCGCGGGATCGAGCTTATAGCCCTTTTCGGTCACGGTCAGGGTGACGATATGGGTGTCGGGCGCGGCGAGCGCGGCGACCAGCGCGGCCGGATCTTCCGGCGCGACCAATACCTCGCTCACCACGCCGATGATGCGCGCCTGCTCGGCCGAACCATCGCGGACCAGCATGGTGTAGAGACAGTCCTGCGGCATCATCTGGTCGCGCACGCCGGGTGAGCGCAGCGACGCGGCGATCACGCCCCAGCGCAGGTCGCCGGCGGTCAGCGCATCATCGAAGATGACCGCCTGATGCGCGCGGTTGAAGGCGCCGATGCCGAGATGGACGACGCCGGGGCGAACCGCCGCGCGATCATAGCCGGGACGGACGATATCGGCGGGCAGGCCGGCGAGCGTGGCGGACGATAGACGGGTCACAGGATCAGGCAGCCTCTTGCGAGAGAGTCACGGGCGCATAGCGCGGGACGATAAGGTGCAGCACCAGCAGCGCCAGCAGATAGGCACAGGATGCGACGATGAAGATCGGCTGGAAGCTGCCGACGGTTTCCAGAATGATGCCGGCGAACTTGGCCATCAGCATGCCGCCGATCGCGCCGGCAAGACCACCAAGGCCGACCACCGACCCCGCCATCCAGCGCGGGAAAAGATCGCCCGGCAAGGCATAGACATTGGCCGAGAAGCCCTGATGCCCGGCGCAGGCGAGGCCGATCAGGCCGACCGCAATCCACATGCTGGGCGCCTGGGCAGCGAACGCGATCGGCAGGGCGCAAAGCCCGGCACAGAACATCGCCGTCTTGCGGGCGCGGTTGATGGCCATGCCCCGGCCCATCAGGCGCGACGACAGCCAGCCGCCCGCGACCGAACCGACATCGGCCAGCAGATAGACGGCGATCAGCGGCGGGCCGAAGTCCAGCATCTTCACGCCATATTGCTTGTTGAAGAAATCGGGCAGCCAGAAGAGGAAGGTCCACCAGACCGGATCGATCAGGAAGCGCGAGGTCATATAGGCCCAGGTCTGGCGATAGCGGAACAGGGTGCGCCACTTGACCGGACGGGCCGGTTCCTGCGGGTCCGCCTCGATCCAAGCCAGTTCCTCGGCGCTCAGCCCCTTCTTCTCGCGCGGGCGACGGTAGAAGCCCAGCCAGGCGGCAAGCCAGAAGACCGTCAGCAGGCCGGTGAGGATGAAGGCCCAGCGCCAGCCCAGCGTCACGGCGATGACCGGGACGATCAGCGGCGTCAGGATCGCACCGACATTGGAGCCGGCATTGAAGATGCCGATGGCGAAGGCCCGTTCCTTCTTGGGGAACCATTCATTGGTGGCGGCGATCGCCGCCGGGAAGGTGCCCGCCTCGCCGATCGCCAGCGGAATGCGGGCGAACAGCATGCCAGCGGTCGAGGTGAAGAAGATGTGCATGACATGGCCGACCGTCCACAGGCCGACCGCCAGCGCATAGCCGGCGCGCGCGCCGATCCGGTCGATCAGCCGGCCGAAGGCGACATAGGCAATGCCGTATCCGGCCTGGAACCAGATGGCGAGATCGGCATAGCCGCTCTCGCTCCAGCCATAGCGGGCCTGCAGATCGGGCTTGAGCGTCGGCAGGACGAGCCGGTCGATATAGCTCAGCACCACCGCCGCAAAGAGCAGGCCGCAGACGATCCAGCGGACCTTTCCGGACGGTTTGGGAATCGTGGTCATTGGCCGCTCCGACAATGTTTCGTCATTCCCGCGAACGCGGGAATCCACCTCCGGACCTCGCGATTGGGGCTATGGCAGGAGATGGATCCCCGCTTTCGCGGGGATGACGGAGTGGAGTGGCCAAAGCAGGTCAAGCGATCACCAGTTGAACATAGTGCCGTCTTCGAGCCGGTTCACCGGCAGGAAGGCGCGATTATATTCATATTTGGCGGCCAGTTCTTCGTCGATGTCGACGCCCAGGCCCGGCTTGTCGCCCGGATGCATGGCGCCGTTTTCGAACGTATAGGCATGGGGGAAGACGGCGTCGGTCTCGGGCGTGTGGCGCATATATTCCTGCACCCCGAAATTGGGCACCGACAGGTCGAAGTGGAGCGCGGCGGCCATGCAGACCGGCGACAGGTCGGTCGCACCATGGCAGCCGGTGCGGACCTGATAGAGATCGGCGAGGTTCGCGATCTTGCGCAGATGGCTGATGCCGCCGGCATGGACCACGGTGGCGCGGATATAGTCGATCAGCTGGTTCTGGATCAGTTCGCGGCAGTCATGGATCGAGTTGAAGATCTCGCCCACGGCCAGCGGCGTGGTGGTGTGCTGGCGGATCAGCTTGAACGCATCCTGATTTTCCGCCGGGGTCGCATCTTCCAGCCAGAAGGGGCGATATTGTTCCAGATCCTTGCCCAAGCGACCGGCCTCGATCGGGGTCAGGCGATGATGGATGTCGTGCAGCAGATGCACGTCCCAGCCCAGCGCTTCGCGGGCGGCCTTGAACAGTTCGGGAACCACGCGCAGATATTTGCTGGTGTTCCAGACATTTTCGTTCGGCACGTCGGCGTCGGCGGGTTCGTAGAAATATTTGTCCTTCGACACGCCATAGGTCGACGCCATGCCAGGGACGCCACACTGGATGCGGATCGCCTTGTACCCCTGCGCCTGATATTCCAGCGCGACCTTGACCGTGTCCTCGATCGTCGTGCCATTGGCATGACCATAGACCATGACGCTTTCACGGCTGGCGCCGCCGAGCAGCTGGTAGACCGGCAGGCCGGCAATCTTGCCCTTGATGTCCCAGAGCGCGGTATCGACGGCGGCGATGGCCGACATCGCCACCGGGCCGCGGCGCCAATAGGCGCCCTTGTAGAGATATTGCCAGATATCCTCGATCTGGTGCGCGTCCCGGCCGATCAGGCAGGGAATGACATGGTCCTGCAGATAGGAGGCGACGGACAGTTCGCGGCCGTTGAGGGTCGCATCGCCCAGACCATAGACGCCCTCTTCAGTCTCGATCTTGAGGGTGACGAAATTGCGGCCAGGACAGGTAACGATGACCTTGGCGCCGGTAATCTTGGGCATGGATGCTCCCCTAAAACTGGTATGACCAATCATGGCCATAGGCGATAATCAAATTGCCTTCAACGATATTGGTCAGGCCAATACCATCAGGCGATCTCCAATGTAACCGTCTGAAGCGTGGCGCTGTCCGGCCCGACCATGATGTCGAACAGGCCGGGTTCGACCACTTCGCGCATGTCGAGATTCCACAGCGCAAAGGCTTCTGGGCCGATGGTCAGGCGCACGGTGCGGCTTTCGCCCGGCGCCAGCGCGATCCGTTCGAAGCCCTTCAGTTCCTTGAGCGGGCGGGTGACCGAGGCAGTCTGGTCATGGACATAGAGCTGCACCACTTCCTCGCCCGCGACAGTGCCGACATTGCGGACATCGACCTCCACCGTCACGTCGCCGCCCACGCCAATGCGGCTGGCCGACAGGCGCGGCGGACCAAAGGCGAATTTGGTGTAGCTGAGGCCGAAGCCGAACGGGAAAAGCGGGCTGGCATCGGCGAAGAGATAGCCGCGCCGAGAGGATGGCTTGCGGTTGTAGAAGATCGGGATCTGGCCGGCGTCGCGCGCGACGGTGACGGGCAGCTTGGCCCCCGGATTGACGTCGCCGAACAATATGTCGGCCATCGCCGTGCCGCCCTCCTGCCCCGGATACCAGCATTCGATCAGCGCATTGGCGCCATCGACCACGGCCGGATAGCTGGGCGGGCGACCGTTGATGGCGCAGACCACCACCGGCTTTCCGGTCGCCTTCATCGCAGCGAACAGGTCATTCTGTTCGCCGACCAGATCAAGGCTGGTGCGGTCGCCCAGATGGTTCTTGGCAAAGCCTTCGCGGCTGGTCTGTTCGGTGTCGCCGATGGCCAGCAGGATGATGTCGGCGGTCTTTGCGACCTCGACCGCTTCCGCGATCAGCTGGCGGTTCTTCGCCGGATCGGCCAGCAGCACTTCGTCCACCGAGCGGTCCTCGCTCTGGGTGATGAAGACGCCCTGGGCATGGACGATGTCCGCCCGGTTGCCGAGCTTCGCCCTGATGCCATCGAGCAAAGAGACCGCCTGGCGCGGGATCGAGGAATAGCCGCCCAGCCGCGCGATCGCGGCATTGGGGCCGATCACGGCGACCTTGCGATGGGCACCGGGCTTGAGCGGCAGGACGCCGTCATTCTTGAGCAGAACGATCGACTTGTGCGCCGCCTTGAGCGCCAGCGCGCGCGCCTCCGCATTGCCGGTGAGCGCATCATAATCGGCGCGTGGCCAGGGATTTTCGAACAGGCCCGCGCGGAACTTGAGCGTCAACATGCGCTTGGCTGCGAGATTGACGGCCTCAAGGGGCACTTTTCCGGCGCGGACCTGCTCCACGAGCGTGCGATAGGCCAGGCCATCGGGCAGCTCGCAATCGACCCCGGCGCGGAGCGCGGCACGGGCCGTCGCCTCCAGGTCGGGCTGGACATGGTGGATGGTGTCGAGTTCGGGGACGGCGCCATAATCGCTGACCACGGCGCCATCGAAATGCCATTCGCCGCGCAGGATATCGCCGAGCAGCCACTTGTTCTGGTGGCTGGGGACGCCGTCAATCTCGTTATAGCTGGGCATGACGGCGGCAATGCCGGTGCGCTTCACCACCTGACGGAAGGGCGGGAAGAAATTCTCGCGCAGTTCGCGCTCGCTGATCGGCGCGGGCGCGATATTCTCGCCCGCCTGCGGCTGGCCATGACCGGTCATATGCTTGAGCGTGGCCATGACCTTGTCCGGGCCGATCTGCTTGCCCTCCCCCTGCAGGCCCAGCACGGCGGCCACGCCCATCTCGCCGCAGAGATAGGGGTCTTCGCCAAAAGTCTCCTCGATCCGGCCCCAGCGCGGGTCGCGGGCGATGTCGACCACCGGCGAGAGGGCGAGATGGACGCCGCGCACGCGGACCTCCCGAGCGATAACCGACTGGACATCGGTCATCAGCTGGCGGTCGAAACTGCCGGCAAGGCCGATCGCCATCGGGAACATGGTGGCGTCGGTCGCCATGTAGCCGTGCAGCGATTCCTCGTGGAAGAGGATCGGGATGCCGAGGCGGGTCTCTTCCACCGCCCATTTCTGGACGGCATTGATGAAGGCGACGGTATCGGCCGGGGTGCGCCAGCGCGCGCCGACGCCGCCGGCCTGGGTCGATCCATTGGGCGCGCCGCGCCGGTCGGACGGGCGGGTGATCTGGCCGAAGCTGGCGGGATAGGCCTTGCTCGCCTTGGCCGGCGAGAAGGTGAGATCGTCCATGATGTCGGCCTTGGTCGCCCAGAGCGCGATGATCTGGCCGACCTTTTCCTCCAGCGTCATCCGACCGAGCAGGTCGCGCACGCGCAGGTCGATGGGGGCGGCCGCATCCTTGTAGAGCGGGCCGCCCTTCCCCTTCGCCGCCAGCGGGGCGGCGGCGAGCGCGGAGGTGGAGGCGAGCAGGCCGAGCGCCTGGCGGCGGGCGAAACGGGTCGTCATCATGGCTTATTGCACCGTCAGGGTGGTGGACTGGAGCGCGACCGAGCTGTTGCCGGTCATGATCTCGAAATCGCCGGGTTCGACGACGCGGTGCATCTGGTCGTTCCACATCTGCAGCGCTTCGGGACCGACGGTGAAGGTGACGGTGCGGCTCTCGCCGGGTTTCAGCGTCACGCGCTGGAAGCCCTTCAGTTCCTTGACCGGACGGGTGACGGAGCTGACCTTGTCGCGGATATAGAGCTGGACGACCTCGTCCCCTTCGCGCGCGCCGGTATTGCGGACATCGACCGAGACGCTGGTCTTGCCGCCGGTGCCGATCTTGGTGGCGGACAGGCGCGGCGCCGACAGGCTGAAGCTGGTGTAGCTGAGGCCGAAGCCGAAGGGATAGAGCGGGTCGGTGGTGTCGAACAGATAGCCGCGCCGGGCCGAGGGCTTCATATTGTAGAAGAGCGGCAACTGGCCGGCCGAGCGCGGGACGGTGACAGGCAGCTTGCCGCCCGGATTGACATCGCCGAACAGGATGTCGGCCACGGCATTGCCGCCCTGCTCGCCCAGATACCAGCCTTCCAGGATGGCATTGGCCTGTTCGCTGACCTTCACCGTGGAAGCGGGACGGCCGTTGATGAGGACGACGGTGATCGGCTTGCCCAATGCCTTCAATGCATCGAACAGCTCCTGCTGCTCGCCGACGAGGTCGAGGCTGGGGCGGTCGCCCAGATGATTGTCGGCCCAGCCCTCGCGGCTCGACTGTTCGGTGTCGCCCAAGGTCAGGATGATGCGGTCGACATTGCGCGCCGCCTCGACCGCCTGCGCGATCAGCTTGCGATTTTCGGCCGGGTCCGACTTGGTGACGCTGTCGGCCCACCAGTCGTCATCCTCGGTGATCTTCACGCCCTGAGCGAAGACGATGTTCGCCTTGGTGCCGACCCGCGCCTTGATCCCTTCGAGGATCGAGACGCTGTGCGGCGGCTGGCCATAATAGCCGCCCAGCCGCGCGACCGCCGCGCTGGGGCCGATCACCGCGATCGTGCCTTCGGGCTTCAGCGGCAGCATGCCGTCATTCTTGAGCAGGGTGATCGACCGCTGCGCGGCGGTGCGGGCGAGCGCGCGGGCATCTTCATTATTGGTGATCGCGGCCGCAGCATTGGCGTCGGCATAGGGATTTTCAAACAGGCCGGCGCGGAACTTCAACTCCAGCATGCGGCGCACGGCGAGATCGACCTTCGCCTCGCTGACCTTGCCCTCGCGCACCAGCTTGCCGAGCGTGGCATAGGACAGGCCCTCGGGCAGGTCCGCATCGACGCCGGCATCGAGCGCGCGCATCGCCGCCTCTTCCAGATTGGCGGCGATATGGTGGATGCTCATCAACTGATCGACGGCCGAATAATCGGAGACGACGGCGCCGCGAAAGCCCCATTCTTCCCGCAGGATATTTTCCAGCAGCCAGCGATTGGCATGGCTGGGCACGCCGTCAATCTCGTTATAGCTGGCCATCACCGCCTCGATGCCGGTGCGTTTCACCACCTGTTCGAAGGGCGGAAAGAAATTCTCGCGCAGTTCGCGTTCCGACACCGGCGCCGGGCCGATATTGGTGCCGCTTTCGGGCTGGCCATGGCCGGTCAGATGCTTGAGCGTGGCGAAGACATGATTGGACTGGAGCGTGCGCGAACGGCCAACGCCCTGAAGCCCCTCCACCGCCGCAACGCCCATTTCGCCGACCAGATAGGGATCCTCGCCATAGGTTTCCTCGATCCGGCCCCAGCGCGGGTCGCGGGCGATGTCGACCACGGGCGAGAGCACCATCGGCACGCCGCGCGCGCGGATTTCGCGGGCGATCACCTGATTGACCTGGCGCAGCATGGCCGGATCCCAGCTCGACGCCATGGCGATCGACTGGGGGAAGCTGGTGGCGCCGACGGCGGCATAGCCGTGCAGACCTTCTTCATGGAACAGGATCGGGATACCGAGCCGGGTTTGCGTCATCGCCCATTTCTGCAGGCCATTGACCAGCGCCACGGTGCGGCGCGGATCGCGGCCGGGCACGACGCGCGGGCTGAAACTACCGCGACCGTCGGAGGGCCGAGTGAAATGACCGATGCCGTTGGGGAAGGTCGGGCTAAGCTTGCCGGGGTCCAGTTCGCCCTGCGCGTCCAGCAGCTTCACCTTGTCGGTCCAGACGGTGGTGATCTGGGCGATCTTTTCATCCAGCGTCATGCGCGCCAGCAGATCATCGACGCGCGCCTCGATCGGAGCGGACGCATCCTTGTAGAGTGGGCGGGCCGACTGGCCGGTCGCGGGCGCGGCCGTAACGGACGTGAGCGGCGCCACCATCACCAGCGACAGCGCTGATGCTGCGCACAAAAACTGAACTGACCGGATCACGACGCCCCTCTCCAATTTTATCGCGGCTTTCCTTTTTGCTTGCCGCCGATCAACTGATAGCGTTACCATCACAACCCAAGAGCTGCTTGTCAATGCCACCGTTGGCAATGCACCAAAAAATTGCCTGCGGGCCAAGGGGGAGAGGACCGAATGTTTGCGCGCCTGTTTTGCTGGATCATGGCCAGCGCCCTTTTGATCAGCGCGCCCCGCGCGCTGGCGGAAGACGGTTATGATCTGTGGTTGCGCAATGCGCCGGCCGATGCCGCCGCTGCCCAACAGATTGGGGCCAACGCGCGCAGCATTGTCGGCGGGGCCAGCCCTACCCTGATGATCGCAAGGCGGGAATTGCAGCGCGGCATTGCCGGGCTGACCGGCGCGACCGTGCCCCTGACAGCAACAGTGCAGCAAGGTGCGATCCTGCTGCAATCGGCCGCGCAGCAGGACAAGCCATCGGTGCCGACCGACGGGCTGGGCGCAGACGGCTATGCGATTCGCAGCCTGACGATCGCGGGCAAGCCGGTGACGGTGATTGCCGGCGCGACCGATGTCGGCGTGCTGCACGGCGCCTATGCCTGGCTGCGCCTTGCCCGCACCGGCGCGGCGCTCGACCGGATCGATATGCGCAGCGCGCCGCGCATCGGCCTGCGCCTGCTCAACCATTGGGACAATCTGGATGGCACGGTGGAGCGCGGCTATGCCGGCCAGTCGATCTGGGACTGGTGGCACCTGCCCGATTATAAGGGGCCGCGCTATACCGACTATGCCCGCGCCAATGCCTCGCTGGGCATCAATGGCACGGTGCTCAACAATGTGAACGCCAAGTCGGACAGCCTGACCGCGGCCTATATCGCCAAGGCGGCGGCGCTGGCCGACCTGTTCCGCCCCTATGGCATCAAGGTCTATCTGTCGGTCAAATGGACTGCGCCGATGGAACTGGATGGCCTGAAAAGCGCCGATCCGCTCGACCCGGCGGTTGCCGCCTGGTGGAAGGCCAAGGCCGACGAAATCTACAAGGCGATCCCCGATTTCGGCGGTTTCCTGGTGAAGGCGAACAGCGAGGGCCAGCCCGGCCCGCAGGATTACAAGCGCACCCATGCCGACGGCGCCAACATGCTGGCGGCTGCGGTCAAGCCGCATGGCGGCATCGTGATGTGGCGCGCCTTCGTCTATGCCCATGACAATCCCGACGATCGCGCCAAGCAGGCCTATAGCGACTTCAAGCCGCTCGACGGCCAGTTTGCCGACAATGTCATCGTCCAGGTGAAGAATGGCGCGATCGACTTCCAGCCGCGCGAACCCTTCCACCCGCTGTTCGGCGCGATGCCCAAGACGCCGCTGATGATGGAATTTCAGATCACCAAGGAATATCTGGGCCAGTCGACCCACCTTACCTATCTCGGCACGCTGTTCGAGGAGACGCTGAAGAGCGACACGCTGGCCAGGGGCAAGGGATCGACCGTCGCCAAGGTGATCGACGGATCGCTGGAAGGCCACAAGCTGACCGGCATCGCCGGGGTCGCCAATATCGGCGTCGACCGCGACTGGAGCGGGTCGATCTTCAACCAGGCGGACTGGTATGCGTTCGGCCGCATGGCGTGGGACACCGACCTGACCGCCGAGGCTGTCGCGCGCGAATGGGCGGCGCAGACCTTCTCCCCCGATCCCAGGGTGGTTGCGCCGATCGTCGCGATGATGATGGGATCGCGCGAGGCGGCGGTCGACTATATGACGCCGCTGGGCCTGGCCCATATCATGGGCACCGGCCATCATTATGGCCCCGCCCCCTGGGTGTCCGAACTGGCGCGGCCCGAATGGAACCCGGTCTATTATCACAAGGCCGACAGGCAGGGCATCGGCTTTGACCGGACCAGGACGGGCAGCAATGCCACCGGCCAATATGCGCCGGCGCTGGCGAAGCTGCTGGACAATCCGAAGACCACGCCGGAGCGCGAACTGCTGTGGTTCCATCACCTGCCCTGGGACTATCGCCTGGCGTCTGGCGAGACGCTGTGGGACGGCCTCATCCATCATTATGACCGGGGCGTCGAAACGGTCGCAGCGATGCAGCGGGACTGGGCGACGCTCAAGCCCCAGGTCGATGCCGAGCGCTTCGCGCAGGTCGAGACCTTCCTGGCGATCCAGCATCGCGAAGCCCAATGGTGGCGCGACGCCTGCATCGCCTATTTCCAGTCGGTGTCCGGCCGCCCCCTGCCCGCCGGCAGCGCGGCGCCCGCCCATCCGCTCGACTGGTACAAGGCGCTGAGCTTTCCCTATGCGCCGGGGCATCCGAAATGAGATTTTACTTAAGCTTGCGCAATGATCCCGCTAGCAGAGAGGTTTAGTCCCATGTCGAAGGCCCCGAAATCCTGATGGAAGCCAGAAGTTCCCGCCGCCAGCGCAACGCGCCCACCATCAACGATGTGGCGAAACATGCCGGCGTGTCGCCGATGACGGTGTCGCGGGTAATCAACGGTGAACAGGTGGTGCGGGCGGCGACCAAGGAGAAGGTGGAGGCGGCGATCGCCGCGCTCAATTACTCCCCCAGCGCCGCCGCGCGCAGCCTGGCGGGCGGCGACGAGACGCGGATCGGCCTGCTCTATTCCAACCCGTCGGCATCCTATCTGTCGGAATTCCTGGTCGGGAGCCTCGACCAGTCGAGCCGCGCCGGCATCGACCTGGTCGTCGAGAAATGGGACGAGCAGACCGCGATCAAGGCGGTGGTCGACCATCTGGTGCGCGGCCGGATCGACGGCGTCGTGCTGCCGCCGCCGCTGTGCGACCATGCGGCGATGATCGATGCGCTGCGCGAGGCGGGCATCCCCGCCGTCGTGGTGGCGACCGGCCATGCGCCGGCCAGCCTGGCTGCGGTCAGCATCGACGACCGGGGCGCGGCCTATGAAATGACCCGGCACCTGATTGGCCTTGGCCATAACCGCATCGGCTTCATCAAGGGGCATCCGAACCTGAGCGCCAGCGAGGAACGCTATCAGGGCTATATCCGCGCGCTGGACGAGGCCGGCATCGCGCTGGACGATGCGCTGGTGGAACAGGGCTTCTTCACCTACCGATCCGGCCTGGACGCGGCCGAGCATATATTGGCGCGGGACAATCCGCCGACCGCCATCTTCGCCAGCAATGACGACATGGCCGCCGCGACGGTGGCGATCGCCCATCGCAACGGGCTGGACGTGCCGGGCGACCTTACCGTCTGCGGCTTCGACGATACCTCGCTCGCCACCACCATCTGGCCGGAACTGACCACCATCCGCCAGCCGATCAGCGCCATGTCGCGGTCGGCGGTCGACCTGCTGGTGCGCCACATCAAGGGCCGCCGCGCCCAGAGCGAAGATGGCCCGCCGCACATGCTACTGGACTATGAACTGGTCCGCCGCCAGTCCGACGCGGCGCCGCGATTGCGCCCCAAGCACAAGGGCCGAAAATAGGATCGGTTGCGCTTAACTTCGCATATTCCCTGCACATCCTGACATTTTCATGCGCGCGTTGGAAATCTTCTTACGAGGATGGAGGGTGCGCGGACGATGGGAAAGAGCCTTGGCCAGTGTAGCAGGGTGGGCGGGGTGTAGGACAGGTTTGGGTGGTTAAGTGACAGCCTGTTTTCTACCGTCATCCCCGCGGAGGCGGGGATCCATTTCCCCAGCGTAGTTCGACACGCAAGGTCGGGAGATGGGTTCCCGCCTTCGCGGGAATGACAAAAAAAGGGTGGGGAGCGGAAAGTCGGCTTTTGGAGAGATAAGTAGCGATAGCTGACGCTGCGCGTTAAAAATCTCCCGGCCGCAATCGCCCAGTTACAGACCTTTCAGCGCGAGGTAAGCTGGACTTATGACGCAGGTAGCTCCCACTCCCCCGGCCCAGAAGGGCGGAACCTTTCAGTCGGCCTATCTCCACCCTTATGCGTGCTTTCGATGTCGTAAGAGCTTCAAGCGGGCTACGCGAGTAGAGGCTGTCCTGCCATGCCCTGAATGCGGAGGCCCCAGCATTGGGCTAACTCGCAAATTCAAACCGCCAAAGCGATCCGACGAGAAGCAGTGGAAAAAGGTCGAGGCTCTGGTGCGCCACGGCTTCTTGTTCTGGAGCATTGGGGAGCCTTACCCCGATATTCTCCAAGAGGTGGCGGCGTTTGCGCGTCGTCATGCGGACGAGATTAAACGCGCGCGGGCACGAAGCCCGGAAGGCTACCGCCAGATCGAGGAAGCGTTGGCAGTTCGGGATTGATCGCGCATGTCGGCGTTCCCTCGATTTGGTAATACTTGCGATTTGAATGAGCGGCCGGTTTCAGGAATGCGGATGATCTGATGGAGTGACCATTTCTGGTCGCCTCCAGACCTTCCTCCCCTGCAAGGGGAGGTGGCTGGCCGAAGGCCAGACGGAGGGGTATCCCCCTCTCGATAGCGTGACACCCCTCCACCACTTCGTGGTCCCCCTCCCCTTGCAGGGGAGGAATTTACAACCGCTTCTGGTCGTCAGCGGTCAAAGTCCTTTTTCGTCATGACTTCGCCATGCTCGCAAGGACGCAAAAGGGCGCCGGACCGGGTGGTCGGGCGCCCTTTTTCTTCACTGTCGCGCGACGCTGGCCGCCTGAGCGTCAGGCTTCGCCGAAGACGCGGGCGAAGATGGTGTCGACCTGCTTGAAGTGATAGTCGAGGTTGAACTTGTCCTCGATTTCCTGCGCGCTCAATGCCTTGGCGACATCTTCGTCGGCCTTGAGCAGTTCGAGCAGCGAGAGCTGGCCATCGGATTCCCAGACCTTCATCGCGTTGCGCTGGACGTAGCGATAGCTGTCTTCGCGGCTGACGCCGGCCTGGGTCAGGGCCAGCAGCACGCGCTGCGAGTGGACGAGGCCACCCATCTTGTCGAGATTCTTCATCATCCGCTCGGGGTAGACGAGCAGCTTGTCGATCACGCCGGTCAGGCGGCCGAGCGCGAAGTCGAGGGTGATGGTCGCGTCGGGGCCGATATAGCGCTCGACCGAGGAGTGCGAGATGTCGCGCTCATGCCAGAGCGCCACATTTTCCATCGCCGGCAGCGCATAGCTGCGCACCATGCGGGCGAGGCCGGTGAGGTTTTCGGTGAGGACCGGGTTGCGCTTGTGCGGCATGGCCGACGAGCCCTTCTGGCCGGGCGAGAAATATTCCTCGGCCTCCAGCACTTCGGTGCGCTGCAGGTGGCGGACCTCGACGGCGAGGCGCTCGATCGAGCTGGCGATGACGCCGAGCGTCGCGAAGAACATGGCGTGGCGATCGCGCGGGATCACCTGGGTCGAGACCGGCTCGATCGCGAGGCCGAGCTTTTCGGCCACATGTTCCTCGACGCGCGGGTCGATATTGGCGAAGGTGCCGACCGCGCCCGAGATGGCGCAGGTGGCGACTTCCTCGCGGGCCGCGATCAGGCGGGTCTTGCAGCGCGAAAATTCGGCATAGGCTTCCGCCATCTTGAGGCCGAAGGTGACCGGTTCGGCATGGATGCCGTGGCTGCGGCCGATGGTCGGGGTCAGCTTGTGCTCGAAGGCGCGGCGCTTGATGACGTCGAGCAGCTTGTCGAGATCCTCGATCAGCAGGTCGGCGGCGCGGGTCAGTTGCACGGCCAGGCAGGTGTCGAGCACGTCGGAACTGGTCATGCCCTGGTGCATGAAGCGGGCTTCGTCGCCCACCTGTTCGGCAACCCAGGTCAGGAAGGCGATGACGTCATGCTTGGTGACGGCCTCGATCGCGTCGATCGCGAGCACGTCGATCGCGGGGTTGGTGGCCCACCAGTCCCACAGCGCCTTGGCGGCCGACGGCGGGACGACGCCCAGTTCGCCCAGCTTCTCGGTCGCGTGCGCCTCGATCTCGAACCAGATCTTGAAGCGGGCTTCCGGCTCCCAGAGGGCGGTCATTGCGGGACGGGAATAGCGGGGGACCATGGGCGAATCCTGCGGCTGGAGGGTGGATATTGCCGCGCCGCCTAGCAGCCCGCGCACTTTGGGGCAATTGAGGAGGCTCCCCTGCCCCGCGCGCGCCTCATCCGGCCGCAATTATCCAAGCAAAGACAGTCGAACCGAAGCATTTCATAAGTCCAAATGCGTAGATGAACCGATGTTCAGGAACTTTTCCTAGTCTTCATGTATTATGTGATGGCAATTAAGGCATGAAGCCAAAGCAGGCGCCCAATGCAGGCCCTGCGCGTTTCAATGATATAAAGGATGTCGCCATGATCCGCACCTTGCTTCTGACGAGCGCCATGCTGGTCGCAGCGCCCGCATTGGCGCAGCAGGCTGCGCCGGCCGATCCGGCAGCGCAGGCCGCACAGCCGGCCGCGCCCGCGAGCCCGCCCGAACCGCAGGCCGCGCAGCCGGCAAACCCGGCCAATTCGGTCGCCGCGATCGTCGAGTCGGAATTCCCGGCCTATGACACGAACAAGGACGGACAACTGGACCAGGGCGAGTTTTCGCGCTGGATGGTGGCCCTCAAGGATCAGGAGATGAAGGCCACCGGCAAGACGCTGCCGCCGGCCGAAGTCACCGCCTGGGCCAGCGGCGCCTTTACCACTGCCGATGCCGACAAGAGCATATCGGTCAGCAAGCCCGAACTGATCAGCTATCTGAGCGGCAGCGCGGGCGCATAAATATTTCCCTTCCCGTCACGAAGGCAGGGAAAATACAGAACCCCAAGCGGGTCGCACCGGGGCGGCATGTCACAGAACATGCCGCCTCCTTTTTTTTTGATGGCGGATGGCCGCGGGGCCGGGAAGAGGCCCCGACGGGTTCAGCGACGCTTCTTGGTATAGAGCAGGGCAGCGACGATCGCGGCCGAGCCGATGCCCACGGCCGTGCCCATCCACACGGCCTTTCCGGCGGACTTGCGCGCCGCATCGGCGAGATCGGGGGCATTATCCTCTGGCTGGAGGGCTTCTGCGCCGGCGTCCGGCACGCTCTCTTGGTTCTTCTTCATAGTCCCCCTTCTATGCCGCAGCCCGGCGGGACTGAAAAGGGCTGACGTAGCGGCAAGGCCGGAAATTCGCCGTGCCACGCGCACGCCATGACGCCTGACCCGCCGCCAGCAAAGCCCCGACGCCCCGCCGCTGCGAGCGATTTTCATCAGGGGGTCTTGACTTGCACCGCCCTTCCATGTTGGTAGCGCTATCAATCAACAACCAGGTGCATAGGAGAAGATGATGCCGGGGGATACCGCCTTGCTTGACTGTCTGCCGCATGACTGGCGGACCGGGCTTTTCCTGGGCCGCATCCAGACGAACGCGGGCCCGAGCCCGATCCTGGTGTCGCAGGGCATCGTGTACGACATGAGCGCGATCGCGCCGACCAGCGCCCAGCTGGTCGAGAAGCTGCCCTTCGTCGCCGCCACCGATGGCGAGAAGATCGGCGATCTGGACGCGATCGAAGCGGCGCTGCTGAGCCCGGTCGACCTGCAATGCGTCAAGGCCTGTGGCGTGACCTTTGCCCTGTCGGCGCTGGAGCGCGTGATCGAGGAACGGGCGCGCGGCGATGCCGGCGCGGCCGCCGAAATCCGTGGCCGCCTGGAAGAGCGGGTGGGCGGATCGATCCGCGCCGTGGTGCCGGGCACCGAGGAAGCCGCAGCGCTCAAGGCCGCGCTGATCGAGGACGGCCTGTGGTCGCAATATCTGGAGGTCGCGATCGGCCCGGACGCGGAAGTCTTCACCAAGGCGCCGGTGCTGGCGACGGTCGGCCCGATGGCGGAAATCGGCATCCGGTCCGATTCCACCTGGAACAATCCCGAACCCGAGGTCGTGCTGCTGGTCAATGCCGATGGCCAGGCCGTGGGCGCGACCCTGGGCAACGACGTCAACCTGCGCGATTTCGAGGGCCGCTCCGCCCTGCTGCTGGGCAAGGCGAAGGACAATAATGCGTCCTGCTCGCTCGGCCCGCTGGTTCGTCTGTTCGACGGCGACTTCACGATCGACGATGTCCGCAATGCCGAAGTCGGCCTGACCATCGAGGGGCCGGAAGGCTATATGCTCG
This sequence comes from Sphingomonas sp. S-NIH.Pt3_0716, assembly GCF_003950715.1. NCBI lineage: Bacteria > Pseudomonadati > Pseudomonadota > Alphaproteobacteria > Sphingomonadales > Sphingomonadaceae > Sphingomonas > Sphingomonas sp. S-NIH.Pt3_0716. Next base: position 25,660 of record NZ_QLJK01000001.1, read on the forward strand.
AAGGCACGAGCCGGATGGACCAGATCAGCCGCGATCCGCTGGAACTGGTGCGCCAGACCCTGTCGGAACATCAATATCCCGATGGCTTCGCGCTGTTCCTGGGCACGCTGTTCGCGCCCGTGCAGGACCGTGACGAGGAAGGCCGCGGCTTTACGCACAAGGTCGGTGACATCGTTGCCATCTCCACCCCGCGCCTGGGCAAGCTGATCAATCCGGTGGTGACGTCGAAGGACGCCGCACCCTGGACCTTCGGCCTGACCGCGCTGATGACCAATCTTGCCGGGCGCGGTCTGCTCTCGGCCTTCGACCAGAAAGAAACTGCATGAGCCGCGCCATCTACCCGAGCCTGAAGGGCAAGCGGGTCTTCATCAGCGGCGGCGGCAGCGGCATCGGCGAAGGGCTGGTCGAAGCCTATGCGATGCAGGGCGCGCATGTCGCCTTCTGCGACATCGCCATCCCCGAAAGCGAGGCGCTGGCCGCACGGCTGAGCGGCTGTGCCTTTACCCCGATCTTCCACGCCTGCGACCTGCGCGACATCGACGCGCTGCAGGCGATGATGGCGCGGGTCGAGGCGGAACTGGGCGGGATCGACATCCTGATCAACAACGCCGCCAATGACGATCGCCACGTGATCGAGGACGTGACCCAGGCCTATTGGGACGAGCGGATGGCGGTCAATCTGCGCCACCAGTTCTTCGCGGCGCAGGCGGCGATCCCGGCGATGAAGCGCGCGGGCGGCGGCGTGATCCTGAACTTCGGTTCGATCAGCTGGCACCTGGCCCTGCCCGACCTCATCCTCTACCAGACCGCCAAGGCGGCAATCGAGGGGCTGACGCGCAGCCTGGCCCGCGACCTTGGCCGCGACAATATCCGCGTCAACACCATCATTCCGGGCAATGTGAAGACGCTGCGCCAGGAAAAATGGTACACGCCCGAAGGCGAGGCCGAGATCGTCGCGGCCCAGTGCCTGGACGGCCGCATCCTGCCGGTCGATGTCGCCGCGCTGGCCATGTTCCTGTCGTCGGACGATGCGCGCTATTGCACCGGCCATGACTATTTCATCGACGCCGGCTGGCGCTGAGATGCGCGACGCCGCACCGCGCAGCGTCCTGTCGGTCGGGGCGATACTGGGCGAAGGGCCGATCTGGGTCGCGCGCGAGGCGGCCTTGTGGTTCGTCGACATCAAGGGCCATGCGATCCACTGCTTCGACCCGGCGCTGGACGTGTCCAAGAGCTGGACCACGCCGGGCCAGGTCGGCTGGATCGTGCCGACCGATGACGGGCTGTTCGCGGTCGGCCTGCAATCGGGCGTGCATCGCTTCGATCCCAGGAGCGGCGCCTTCACCCTGCTCCACGCGCCCGAGGCGCATCGGCCGGGCAACCGGCTGAACGACGCCACGGTGGCGCCCGGCGGTGCCCTGTGGTTCGGGTCGATGGACGATGCCGAGGCAGAGGAAAGCGGCCGCTTCTATCGGCTGCATCGCGGCGACCTGGTCGAGAGCGGGCTGGCCGCCGTGTCGATCACCAACGGCCCTGCCCTCTCGCCTGACGGGCGCATCCTCTATCATACCGACACGCTGGGCCGCGCCATCTGGCAATGCCCGGTCGATGCCGATGGCGTCGCCGGCGCCGCCACCCTGTTCACGCGGATCGAGGATGGCGCGGGCTATCCCGACGGCCCCACGGTCGATGCCGAAGGCTGCCTGTGGACCGGGCTGTTCGGCGGATGGGCGGTGCGCCGCTATGACCCGGCCGGGCGACTGATGCGGGAAATCCGCTTCCCCGTCGCCAACATCACCAAGATCGCCTTTGGCGGCCCGGAGCTGATGACGGCCTATGCCACGACGGCGCGCAAGGGACTGGATGTGACAGCGTTGACAGAACAGCCCCTGGCAGGCGATCTGTTCGCCTTCGACGCCGGCGTCGCGGGGCTGCCGGGCCATGTCGCCACGATATAGAAGAAATAGAGAGCTGGAAGGACAAGCAGATGAGTGAGGGGAGCGCCGGGAAGGTCAATATGGCCTTCATCGCAGCGATCGTGGCCGTCGCCACGATCGGCGGTTTCATGTTCGGTTATGATTCGGGCGTCATCAACGGCACCCAGAAGGGGCTGGAAGCCGCCTTCGACCTGGGCAAGCTGGGCATCGGCGTCAATGTCGGCGCGATTCTGGTCGGGTCGTCGATCGGCGCGTTCGGCGCGGGCCGCATGGCCGACATCATCGGCCGTCGCGGCGTGATGATGCTGGCGGCGATCCTGTTCCTGGTGAGCGCGCTGCTGGCCGGTGCCGCCGGTTCCTCCGCCATCTTCATCATCGCCCGCATCATCGGCGGCCTGGGCGTCGGCGCGGCGAGCGTCATCTCGCCGGTCTATATTTCCGAAGTCACCCCCGCATCGATCCGCGGCCGGCTGTCGAGCGTGCAGCAGGTGATGATCATTTCCGGCCTCACTGGCGCCTTCGTCGCCAATTTCGTGCTGGCCCGCTATGCCGGCGGTTCGACCGCGCCCTTGTGGCTCGACTTCCCGGCCTGGCGCTGGATGTTCTGGTTGCAGGCGATCCCGGCCGCCATCTATTTCCTGGCGCTGCTGGTGATCCCGGAAAGCCCCCGCTATCTGGTCGCGCGCGGCCAGGACGAACGCGCCCGCGCGGTCCTGACCAAGCTGTTCGGTGCCGAGGAAGCCAATCGCAAGGTTACCGAGATCCGCGCCAGCCTGGCCGCCGATCATCACCACCCCAAGCTCAGTGACCTGATCGACAAGGCCAGCGGCAAGGTGCGCCCGATCGTGTGGGCCGGCATTGGCCTCGCCGTGTTCCAGCAGCTGGTCGGCATCAACGTCGTCTTCTATTATGGCGCCACCCTGTGGGAAGCCGTCGGCTTTTCCGAGGATAATGCGCTGCAGATCAACATCCTGTCGGGCGTGCTGTCGATCGGCGCGTGCCTGGGCACGATCATGCTGGTCGACAAGATCGGCCGCAAGCCGCTGCTGCTGATCGGCTCGGCCGGCATGGCGGTGACGCTGGCGATCGTCGCCTATGCCTTCTCCACCGCCGTCACCGGCGCGGATGGCGGCGTGGTGCTGCCGGGCCATAATGGCCTGATGGCGCTGATCGCGGCGAACCTCTATGTGATCTTCTTCAACCTGAGCTGGGGTCCGATCATGTGGGTGATGCTGGGCGAGATGTTCCCCAACCAGATCCGTGGTTCGGGCCTGGCCGTCGCCGGCTTTGCCCAGTGGATCGCCAATGCCGCGATCTCGGTCAGCTTCCCCTCGCTCGCCGTGTCGCCGGGCCTGGTCGTGACCTATACCGGCTACGCCCTGTTTGCCGCCATTTCCTTCTTCTTCGTGCGCGCCATGGTCCATGAGACCAAGGGCCGCGAGCTTGAGGACATGGTCGGCTGAGCAAGATCGTCACCCTGAAGGCGGGCGCGCTCAGTTGCGCGCTCGCCCCTGACATTGGCGGGTCGATCCTGTCCTTCGATCGCGACGGCGTGGCCCTGCTGCGCCGCGCGCCGCAGGACGGCCATGATCCGCTGGACATGGCCAGCTTCCCGCTGGTGCCCTATGCCAACCGCATCGCCCATGGGCGCTATGTGGTGGACGGGCAAAGCTATCAGTTGCCGCTCAATTTCGGCGACCATCCCCACAGCATCCATGGCTTTGGCTGGCAGCGGCCCTGGCATGTGCTGGAGCAGTCGGGCCATGACGTCAGGCTGGAACAGACGCATGACGGCGATGCGGGCTGGCCCTGGGCCTGGCGCGCACAGCAGCATGTCCGCCTGAGCGAGGATGCGCTGGAAGTCACGCTGCTGGTGCAGAATCTGGGCGACAGCCCGATGCCCTGTGGCCTTGGCTTCCATCCCTATTTCGCGCTGGACGGCGACACGATGCTGCGCTTCCACGCCGACACGCTCTGGCTCTCCTCCCCCGACATGCTGCCCGAACGGGAAGTGCCTGCCGATACGCTGGGCGACTGGTCGCAGGGCGCGCGCGTGACCGGCGGCAGCCTGATCGACAATGTCCATGGCGGCTGGGATCATGTGGCGCTGGTCGATCGGGGCGACGGCATCCGCCTGACCTTGATGGCTGAGGGTGCGGACTGGCTGCATGTCTTCCGCCCGCCCGCCGGCGACTTCTTCTGCCTGGAGCCGGTCAGCCATATGCCGGACGCGATCAACGGACCTGAAGGCATGGCGATGCTGCCCGCCGGCGCCACGCAGACGCTGTCGATGATGGTCGCCGTCCGCGAAATCTGAACAGGCGCTTTCGCCCTTCGCCAAAATCGCCTAGGCTGACCGCCCTATCAGCAGCGAGAGGATCGCCGATGCAATTTCTGCGGACTGCCTTCTGGGTCGTCATCGCCGTCGCCCTCGCCTTCTTCTGCATGGCGAACTATGTCCCCGTGACCGTGCGCCTGTGGGGCGACATGGTGATGGAAACCAAATTGCCGGTGCTTCTGATCGGCGCATTCCTGCTGGGCGCCATGCCCTTCTGGATCATGGCCCGCGCGACGCGCTGGCGCATGAAGCGCCGCCTGGAGAGCACCGAGCGCGCGCTGGTCGCCGCGACCGCTTCCGCCGCGCCGGCCACGCCTGCGACGGTGACAACCCCGATCTTGCCCGACGCCACGCCGTCGCCCCTTACCCCTACAGGACAAGCATGAGCAGCCCGATCTATGTCGCCATCGACACGCCCGACCTTGCCAAGGCCCAGCATCTGGCCGGGCAGGTCCGCAACCATGTCGGCGGGCTGAAGCTGGGGCTGGAGTTCTTCTGCGCCAATGGCCATCATGGCGTGCATGAGATGATGAAGTTCGGCCTGCCGATCTTCCTCGACCTCAAGCTGCACGACATTCCCAATACGGTGGCCAAGGCGGTGCAGGCGCTGCACGGGCTGGAGCCGGCGGTGCTGACGGTCCATGCGGCCGGCGGCCGGGCAATGCTGGAGGACGCCAAGGCAGCGGCCGGCACCAAGACCAAGGTGGTGGCGGTGACGGTGCTTACCAGCCTCGATAATGGCGACCTTAACGACATCGGCGTCAATGGTGCGGCCGAGGAGCAGGTGACGCGGCTCGCCGAACTGGCGCGGGACGCCGGCCTGGACGGCATCGTCTGTTCCGGCGAGGAGGTCGCGCTGGTCAAGAAGATCTGGCCCGACGGCTATTTCGTCGTGCCCGGCGTGCGCCCGGCGGGCGGCGCGATGGGCGACCAGAAGCGCGCCGTGACCCCGCGCGAGGCGCTGGACCGGGGCGCGTCGATGCTGGTGATCGGCCGCCCGATCAGCCAGGCCGAAGACCCCGACCAGGCGGCGCGCGCGATCGAAGCGACGCTGTAGGGATGGTGGATCGCATCGGTGGCGCTGAGCCGATCCGGTGCGATCCTCCCCTGCCCCTTATTTCCGGAAGAACGTCTTCAGCCGCTCCGCTTCCGCCGGGGTGATCGGGATGACGGCGCCGTGCTTGGGCTGGGTGAAGTTTGTCGCCTTCATCGGCGATCCCGGCGCGTTGAAATGGCCGATGTCGCGGAAATGGACGAAATCCTCCGTCTCGGAAAAACCCATATTATTGACCGGCTTGGCGCCGAACACATCATACATCAGCACATAGGTGTCGGTGCCGTGGCGCCGCCACAGGTTGGGCGCTTCGGTGCCGACCGTTTCCGGGTCGATCTTGGCAGGATCGAAGACATAGCCGCCATCCATGCGCGATGAGGTCGCCTGACGCAGATGGCCGGGCTTGTCATGCGCGACATAGAAGAGGCGGTAGCGGTCGCCAACCTTGGTAATGTCGCCGTCGATCGTGCCGATGCCGGGCTTGGGATAGGTGAACAGGTCGCGCGGTTCGCTGGTCAGCGTGGTGAAGGCATCGTCCGCATAGGCATAGACCATATGGTCGGTCTCCTTGCCGTTGCGGGTGCTGAAATAGACCATGATCTTGCGCTTGTCGGGATCGTAGATCATTTCCGGCGCCCAGGCGGTGCCGGCATTGGCGGTCGACTTGAACAGCTGATCGATGGTCACGGACGCCAGCGTCCAATGGGTGAGATCATAGGATTTCATGAAGAGCATCGAGCGGTTATTGCCCCAGCCATAGCTGTCGGTCGGCCGCTGCCAATCGGTATCCCGCAGCCCTTCGCGCCTGGCGAAAATATGCAGGTCGGTCATGGCGAGGTAGAAGGCATTGTCGGGACCGCGCATGATATAGGGATCGCGGATACCCTTCTGCTCGGCGACGTCGCGGCCATTGAGGACCGGCGCACCGTCATTGACGTCGGTGAAGCTGTAGCCATCTGCCGAGGTCGCGAAATGCAGCGAGTGGGTCTCGTCCTTGAAATAGACGAGGAGATAGGACGTCCGGGCGCTGGCCTCATCCTTCGCTTCCGGCTTGGCCTTGGCGATGCGCTTGACGATGTCGAGTTGGCGCGGCGGCGTGGCGGGGGCCGCGATCGCCATGGTGGCGCTGCCCAGCAGCAGGCCAAACCCCAGATATGTCATTCCCGACTGCCACCGCATCAACGCCCTCTCCCTCATCCATAGGGCGAGCGCATGATGATCGACAGACGCGCTTCGCCGACAGGGCCGCAGCGGACGGCGCGCTTCGCCGCCCCGTCACCGGCCCTTTATTTGTCGGACTAATGCAAACATCCGGGCATGGGTCAAGCGCGTTCCCGCGCTGCAATCCTGCCGTTCATGAGGTGGGATCAGTCGGCGCTGGTGCCGCTGTCGTCGGGTGCGAAGAAATGCTGCATCACTTCGCGGGCAATGCGGGCCGGGCGCAGGGTGGAGGCATCGACGCAGCACCAGCTCGACTTGACCTCGGCCAGCACTTCCTCGCCACGGCGGATGACGGTTTCGTAGAAGGCACGGGCGCCCTGCACCTTTTCGAGGAGGACGGTGGCGATCACCTCATCGTCCAGGAAGGTGGGCTTGCGATAGGTGATCTCATGCTTGAGCGCGACCCAGAGATGCTGAGCCACCGCCTCGGCCGGGGCGAGCGCGCGCCAATGGTCGAGCACGGCATCCTGCACCCACTTCAGATAGCTGGCATTGTTGACATGCCCCATGAAGTCGATGTCGTCGGGCTGGATGCCAACCGGGTACAGGTGGGGAATCGCGTTACTCACAACCATGTAAGTAACATCCCCGCAGGGCGGCTGATAGAGGCTATGGGCGGATGCTGCAAAAAAGGGGCCGATCGGTGACCGGCCCCCTTTCCGTATCGTCTTAGAAGCGCCAGCCGACCGAGGCGACGACCTGATGGCGGTCGGTGTCGACGTCGAATTCGCTGCTGGTCGAGCCGTCCATGAAGTCGATATGGGCGCTGTCATATTTGGAGTAGCGATATTCGATCTTGGCGAAGGTGTTGGCGTTGAGCGCGCGCTCCACGCCGCCGCCGACGCGCCAGCCGTCCAGCTTGAACGAGGTGTCGGTGACCTGGTTGGTGTCGCCGGCCAGCACGCCCAGCTTGGTGTTCGTGTAGCCACCCTTCACATAGATGAGGGTCGAGGGATCGGCGAGGATACCGGCACGGGCACCGATATAGAGATCGCGGCCCTGCTTGACGCGGCCATAGCCGAACTGGTCGGTGAAGTCGTTGCGGCTGCTCTTGGCGGTGGAGTCGGTGAACTCGCCCTCGACGCCGACGACGGCGCCGCCGACATTCACGTCATAACCCGCGCCGACACCGTAGAGCAGGCCGTCGATCTTCTGATCGTCGCTGCCATTGTCATTGTCGATCGAACTGCCGGCCCCGGTATGGTCATAGCCCAGGATCGCCTCGACGCGCGGGCCGGTGAAGGTCGGGGTGGCATCCTGTGCGAGCGCCGGCGCGGCGACTGCACCACCGGCCAGCAAAGTGGCGACCATCAACTTACGCATAAACATCACTCCGTTGTCTTTCTCTTCCCCTTGGGGGTGAGACGCTCAAGCCGGAGCGGTCATATTTGTTTCATGAACCTCAGATAAACAGCTGATAATGTGGCATTAATGCCACGAAAGCCACTCAGTTCGGCGCGTTCCCGTGGGCCGGGAGCGACGAAATGAGGCGCCGTTCCTTCAGCATTCCACGACATTGACGGCGAGGCCGCCAAGCGATGTCTCCTTGTAGCGGCTGGCCATATCCTCGCCGGTCTGGCGCATCGTCTCGATCACCGCGTCGAGGCTGACGATGTGACGGCCATCACCCTGGAGGGCGAGATAGGCGGCGTTGATCGCCTTCACCGCGCCCATGGTGTTGCGTTCGATGCAGGGGATCTGGACGAGGCCGCCGATCGGATCGCAGGTGAGGCCCAGATTATGTTCCATGCCGATCTCGGCGGCATTTTCGACCTGGCTGTTGGTACCGCCCAGCACGGCGGCGAGACCCGCCGCCGCCATCGAGCAGGCAACGCCGACTTCGCCCTGGCAGCCCATTTCGGCGGCCGAGATGGAGGCGCGCTTCTTGTAGAGGAAGCCCATGGCGGCGGTGGTGAGAAGGAAGCGGCGCTCCCCTTCCCGATCGGCGCCGGGGACGAAGCGGCGATAATAATGAAGCACCGCCGGGATCACACCGGCCGCGCCGTTGGTGGGTGCGGTGACGACCCGGCCGCCGGCGGCATTTTCCTCATTCACGGCAAGCGCGAACAGGCTGACCCATTCGAAGATCTGGGCGGGGCCGACGCTGGCGCCCTGCAACCGCAGCTTGTTATGGATCGCCTTGGCCCGGCGGCGCACCTTGAGCCCGCCGGGCAGCAGGCTCTCTTCTTTCAGGCCGCGATCGATCGAGGCGGACATGGCGTCGATCACGCAGTCGAGAAAGGCCTCGGTCTCTCCCTGAGCGCGCCAGGCGCCCTCGTTGCGCAGCACCAGCGTGGCGATGCTAAGGCCGGTCGCCTCCCCCTGCGCCAGCAGTTCGGCGCCGGACGAGAAGGGAAAGGGCTGGACCACATTATGGCCGAGCGGAATATCCGGGTCGGCGGGAATGGCGCCAGGCAGCACCGCGCCGCCGCCGATCGAATAATAATCACGCACCAGCGGATCGTCCCGGCCCGGCAACCAGGCGGAAAAGCGCATGCCGTTGCTGTGCGCCTCCAGAAATTCGCCCATGCGGAAGACGAGGTCGCGCGCTTCCTCGAACGGCACCCAGTCGAGATGGGCGCTGCCGGCGCGAATGCGGCCATCGTCGCGGATCGCCTGAAGAATGGCGGGGATGGCATCGGGATCGACATTTTCAGGGCTGTGGCCCGACAGGCCGAGGAGGATCGCGCTGTCGGTGGCATGGCCCCGGCCGGTCAGCGCCAGCGAGCCATAAAGTTCGCACTGCACCCGCACCGGACAGGTCGGCAGCGTATCCATGAACATCAGCGCGGCGCGCATCGGCCCGACCGTGTGCGAACTGGACGGGCCGATGCCGATGGTGAACAGGTCCATCACGCTGATCGCGGCGGCGCTGTCGATGCGCGATTTGGTCACGTCAATAATCCTTGGAAATACGCAGGTTGGCGCTCTGGCGCCCGAGGGTGGAAATGGCGCCTAGCAGGGACAGCCAGCGTGTCACCTGATATTCCATCCGGGTGGCGCTATAGCCCTGCCCATCGCTGATCAGTTCGACATAGGTCTTGCGAGTCAGATATTTGCCGGCGGCAAGCGAAGTGCCCTGCCCCTGGGTCGGATCGGCCGCGATGATGCGCAGACGATCCAGCCCGGCCGCCTTGCGCACCGCATTGATCGGATCAAGCCCGCCCTCGCCCTGGAGCGAGCCGACCGCCGAGGCGAGCTGGAGCGCTTCGGGCGCGGACAAGTTAGTGATCGAGGTGCCGAACAGGATGCGCGAGAGCAGTTCGTCCTGCGGCAGCGAGGGCACGGAGTTGAAGCTGATGTCGGGCTTGAGGCCGGTGCCGCCGACATGGATGGTGGCGGTGAGATCGCTGACGTCCGCCTCCGCATCGATGTCGAGCGTCGGGTTGACCGGGGTCTTGCCGTCGAACTGGATGCGCCCTTCGCGCAGTTCGAAGCGGCGGCCGGCAAATTCATAATTGCCACGCACCAGTTCGGCCCGGCCGGCGATCGCCGGATTGGTGACGGTGCCGCCAATGTTGAGATCGGCGCGCCATTCGCTGTCGAGGCCAAGGCCGGTCACGGTCAGGCGATTGCGCGCCCGCGCCTTGACCGCCATGGTCCAGGGCTCGGCCGCGCGTGGCCGTTCGATCTCCTCGCCGCGCCGGTTGATCTCGATCACCTTGAGTTCGGGGATCTGGGCGACGGCGGCGGCGCGGCCCATGGTGAAGCGGCTCCTGTTGAGGGTGACGTCGCCGCCAATCTCGCCGCCCTTGCCATCGGAGCGGATGGTGAGCGGGCCGGTGACGGTGGCGGCGATATCGTCACGCTCCAGCAGCGCGGCATTGTCTGCCAGGAAGGCGAGGTCCATGCCGACGCCGCCAATGCCGTTGAAGGTGAAATTGCCGGTGCCGGTCACGCTGCCGCCATTCTGGGCATTGGCGGTGAAGCTGGAGAAGACCAGTTGCGCCCCGGCGAAACGGGCGCGCGCCTTGACGTTGCGCAGGCGCATGCCGGTGACCGGGCTGTTGAGCGCGGCATTGTCGGTCGCGAGCGAGCCGGTGATGACCGGGTCGGCAAGCGTGCCATGCGCGTCGGCGGTGACGCTGACCGGGCCGGCAATGTCGACAATCTCCACGCCGGTCAGGCGCCAGAGCGTGTCGGCGGTGCCGTTGAAGCGCAGCTGCGCGATCAGCGGCGCGCCGTTGAGCCGTTCGACCAGGCTGCCGGTCGAGATGAGCGGAGTGAGCAGCGCCTGGCCGCGGCCGATGGTCTGGCCGTCGGCGACGAAGACCATGCGGGTGGCGAGCCGGTCGAGGGTAAGGACGGCGTTGACGCCGACATCGACCGGGCGGGAACTCAAGGACAGGCCCGAGCGGGACAGGCCACGGATGCGCAATTCCGCCTTGCCGGTCGGCAGACCACCGCGCGGACGGCTGTAGCTCAAGGTGCCGGTGGCCATGCCGCCCAGCCCCAGATTGTCATAGGCGATGTCGAGCAGGGCGAGCGGCATCTTCTGCGCGCGCGCCTCGATCCGGGTGGTTTCGCCGCCCAGTTCGCCCGCCAGTTGCAGCGTGCCGCCGGCATAGCTGATGGTCGCGGGCGACAGGCGCCAGCCATCCTCCGCACGGGTGAAGAGCGCCGCGCGAGTCAGGCGGATCGGCCGCTTGTCGATCGTGCCGCTGGCCGACAGGCGGACCCGGTCGAGATCGACCTGCGCCTCGCCCTTGAGGTCGAACAGGCGGCCGCGCTGGCCCGAGAGATTGCCCGAGACCTTGCCGCGCCCGTCGACCAGCGCGGCGGTGGCGTCGAGCCGGCCGAGCAGCATGCCGCCGACGCGCAGCCCGCGTGCCTGGGCGGTGGCGTTGATCGAGGTGCCGTCGGGATCGAGCAGGATGGTGGCATCGAGCGAGCCGCGCCGCACGGCGATGGTCGAAGGGCCGTCGAAGCTGGCGTCATTGGCGTCGAGATCGAGCTTCAACTGCTGGATACCGCCGACCGGCTGGAAGCCTATCGTGCCGCTGACCGGGCCGGCGACCAGCAACTGGCCGTCGAGGCCGCCGGTGACGGGGCGGATGTCGCCGCTGGCGGTGACGCCCGAGACGGCGATGCGCGCGACGCGGACCACCGCCTGGCCGCCCGGCGGCAGCAAGATGCGGCCTTCTCCGGTGAACGGGCCGAGCGTCGATCCGCCATTGGCGGTGAAGCTGTAATTGCCATCGGCGCCGGGCAGAAATTCGCCGCGCACGTCGCGCAGGCCGAGCGCATCCATCGGCCGCGCAAGCTGGACATGGACGATCGGCCGGTCGATCTTGCCATCGAGCACGACATTGACCGGGCCATATTGCTTGTGGCTGCCATTGCCTTCGAGATGGACGGTGCCATCGCGGTGGCGCACGCCCTTGGCATTGAGGCTGATGAGCGGCGCGTCGAGCTTCATGTTGGAGAAGCCGATCTCGCCGCCGGGCAACAGGGCGAGCGCGCTGCGGACCGTGGGCAGGCCGCCGCCCAGCCCCTTGAGGAAGGCGTTGTCGAGCCGGCGGACCTTGGCCACGGCATTGCCCGACAGGCCGAAGGCGCCATTGGCGCCGGGGGCCGCACGCAGTTTCGACTCCAGATCGACGATGCCGAGGCCACGGATGAAGAGACCGCTGATCCGGCCGTCGATGCCGACATCATAGCGGCCGCTCTTGAGGTCGGCCATGACCAGCAGCTTGCCGTTCAGGCGATCCGACCGGAAGGGCATGGGGTTGCTGACGATCTGCTGCCCCTTGAGTTGCAGCACGCCGTCGAGCGCGAAATTGCGGACGATGCCGGCAACCAGATCGCCCTGCCCGTCGAGGCTGCGGGCGCGCAGCCGGACCGGCAGCAGCACCGGCCCGCTTTTCGCCTGACGCCCCTTGCCGTCGATGCGGACATCGTTGATCTGGGTCTTGCCGAAGGCGAGCTGGCGCGCGGTGAGCAGATATTCATAGCCGAAGCCGGCGAACGGACCGTCGAGCCGGACCTTCGCCACCACGTCGCGGCCGCGCATATCCTTGAGCAGCGCTTCGGGCCGGGCGAGGTTCATGTCGACGCGCAGATTGTCGAAGGCGTTGTTGCGCAGGTCGACAGCGCCGTCGGCGACCATGTCGATCGCAGCCGAGCGCAGCGTGAGCCTGCCATCGACCACCCGGTCGGCGAGCGTACCCTGCGCGCCGATGGTGAGGCGCGGCGAAGCGAGGCGCGGCAACAGGCCCTTGCCGGGAATGGCACTGCCCTCGATCGTGCCCTGGATGGTGTAGGCGCCGCTGCGCGCGCCGAGTTTCAGGTCGGCGACGGGATTGCCGGCCAGGGTGGCGGCGAGGCGCCCATCCCATCTGGTCCAGCGCCCCTTGCCGCTGATGCGCAGATTGCCGTCCTGATTGAGGCCGGCCATCGCCGCCAGCACGCCGCCCCTGGGCGCATTGACGGTGACCGCCAGGTTGAACCGGTCATCGTCGGGCCGGCTGTCGAGCGTGAGGTTCAGCGCATCCTCCGCGCCGATGACGCGGGCCGACAGGTCGATGATCGCGCGGCCGCCACGAATGTCGGCATCGCCCGACAGGGTCGCCAGTTCGACCTTGCCAGTGACGGCGGGCGCGACGGTCAGCCGATCGACCGAGAACTGCATCAGGCGGATGTCGAAGCCGGGCAGGATCGGCCCCTGCCGCTCGCTGGGATTGAGCTTTGGCAGCTTGTGCAGGGTTGCCTGCGGGATCACCAGCCGGTCGATGTCGAGCCGGTTGGAGAGCCAGGCGAAGGGCCACCAGTCCAGCTCCACCCGCGGCGCGTCGAAGAAGCGGCCCTTGGGATCGGACAGGACGAGGCCGCGCAGCACCGCCTTTCGATAGATGCTGCCTTCGATCCGGTCGACATGGATGCGCAGGCCCGAGGGCGGGCTGACGGCGGCGATGCGCGAGACGAGGAAGCGGTGGCCGGGCGCGCTGTCGAGCCAGGCCAGCGTCGCCACCACGACCAGCAGCGCGAGCGCCAGTGCGCCCGCCAGCCAGCGCTGCCAACGCCCGTCCCAGGCGCGGCGGCGCAGCGGCGCGGCGGGCGGCGGCGGCACGGGCGGCTGGCTGTCGGGCGGCGGCGTGGCCATCAGAAGGCCTGCCCCAGCGAGACATAGACGGCGACCTTGGCATCGCCCGGCTGCGGATTGATCGGCGTGCCGACATCGACGCGGATCGGGCCGAAGCTGCTATAATAGCGCACGCCAAGCCCCGTGCCGACGCGCAGGTCGCGGAAGCGCGGCAGGAAGGTGGTGGAGATATTGCCCGCATCGAGGAAGGGGACGACGCCGAAATTGCCGAAGCGGATGCGCGCCTCGGCGGAAAATTCGATCAGGCTCTTGCCGCCGACCGGATCATCGTCCGGGCCGTAGCGCGGGCCGATCGCCTGATAGCCATAGCCGCGCACCGACGCGCCGCCACCGGCATAGAAGCGCCGCGAGGGCGCGATGCGATCGACCGTGGAGCCGAGGATGGTGCCAAGCCGGGTGCGCCCGGCGAGCACGACACGGTCATTGATCGGCTGATAGGCGCTGGCGTCGACCTGCGCCTTGGCATAGCCGAAGGTCGACCCCTGAAAGGAGAGTTCGGGGCTGAGGCGGCCGCCGAGGCGGAAGCCCTTGCTGGGGTTGAGCAGGTCGTCGCTGCCATCATAGGTCAGGCTGAGCGGCACCGCGCCGATGAAGAAGGTACGGCGGCTGCCGCCGGAAAAGGCGTCGGCTTCGTCCGAGGCGATGAGTTCGGCGCCGACGCGCCAGACCCAATGCTTCTGGAACAGGATGTTGGTCTGCCGCTCCAGCCCGCCTGACAGGGTGATGGTGCGCGCGTCATAGGCGTCGCGGCGGATATTGCTGTAGGAAACAAGGCCGGTCAGCACATGGTCGCGCTCGCGGAAATTGTTGCGGCGATAGGTGGCCTGCGCCGTCTGTTCCTGGGTGCCGAGAACGCCGCGCAGGGTGAGCGACCCTTCGGGCGGGAAGAGGTTGCGATGCTGCCAGCTGACCTCCGCGCGATAGCCTTCGCCCGTGCCATAGCCCAGTTCGCCCGCAATGGTGCGCATCGGCGCCGGGCGCAGATCGACATCCAGGTCGACATGTTCGCCATCGCCCGCATCCTTCGGCGTCAGGGTGACGGAGGAGACGAGGCCGGTGGTGACGATGGCGCGGCGCAGATCCTCCACATCGGTGGCGCGGTAGGTTTCTCCGGGTTCGAAGCGGGCCATGCGCTGGAGATGGCGTGCGCTGAACACATCATCATTGTCGAGCAATATCTGGCCGAAGCTGCGATAGCCGCCCGGCGTGACGATGATGTCGAGATCACCGTTGCGCGCTTCATGGTCGATCCGCACTTCGGGCTCGTCAACCCTGGCAAAGGGATAGCCATTTTCGCCCAGCGCCGTCGCCAGCGCGGTCTGGCCCGCCAGGATGCGGTCGGCGTTGATCGGATCGCCCGACTTCATCGTGAAGGCGCCGCGCAGCGTCTCCTCCCGTGGGCCGGTTTCGGCGAGGCCGGCAATCTCCACCGTGTCGAGGACATAAAGCGGCCCCGGCGTGACGTCGAAGATGACGGACAGCTTGTCGCTGCCGGCGGGCGGCGGCGCGACGCTGCCGCGCACCCGCGCGGCATAATAGCCGTCGGCGCGCAGCAACCGGTCGAGCAGGTCGCTGTCTTCCTTCACCCGGCGGTTGATCTGGGCGAGATTGGCGGCCTTCCCCTCCGACTGGTGTAGCACCGAGAGACTGTCGAAACGGGTCGCGACCTGATTGTCGCCGATCGCGTCGATACCGCGCAGGGTGACGCCATATTTGCGCTCCTCCCCGGCGTCGGTGAAGGTGACGACCTCCTCGGCCGGGCCGGTATCGGCGGCGTCGGCGGCCTGCTGTGCCGGCTGATCGGGGGTATCGGGTTCGCTGGCTGCAACCGGATCCTCCGGCAACGGGGCGACCGTATCGGGCTGGCCCATGTCGGGCCAGTCGATGCCGATGTCGGGCATGGCATCGAGCGATGCGGAGGGGTCGACCGGCGGGCTGGCGGGATCGGCAGCGGGATCAGGCGCAGGCTGGGCCGCCTGCGCGAACGCAGTGCCGGCGGTGCAAAGCGCCAGGGACAAGAGACATAGCCCTGCGGCGCGCGGATCAACGGGAAAGCGGCGCCCTGTCCGCAAGCCATGGGTCATGCGACCGGTCTAGACCAAGTCGGGGCGATTATGCCAGCCAAGAGATGGCGATGGCCCAATGGTCAGAAGGCGGTGTTGAGCCGATCCATGAGTGCGCGGGCCGGACTGTCGGCCAGCGGCGCGTCCGGCGACAGCATCCGCTCCTCCAGCCGCGCGACCCGGCCATAGAGTTCCTGGCTCGCCTCGATCAGCGAACGGGCGGCGAAGGGGAAGTCGCCGGCAATGCCCGGATCGGTGGCGGTGGCGCGGCCGAGCCGATATTTCTCATCGGCCACATCCGCATCGCCAATCTCGCCGCGCTGCCAGGCGCGCTGGCTGAGCAGCCAGGCGATGATGTGCATCAGCCGGGTCGTGACCTTGAGCGATTCACAGGCGAAGGACACGCGGCGCAGCGGATCGTCGGCGGCAAACTGCCCGGCCTCGTCCGCGTCGAAATAGGAGCGCGCCTCGTCCGCCATCACCATCGCCTCCATATAGAGGCCATCGACAAGGCGGCGATGAAGGCCGGGATCAAGGGCGGCTGCGTTGCGCATAGGCCTAGCTGACATATCGCGATGCGATTGTCAGGGCCGTGGATGGCGCCGGAAGCCCGCCTGTCCCATTTGGGATCGCTTTACGCCGCAGTCCCGCAATTTTGCGACGCGGCGGACGCATCAGGCGATGATGTCCGGGACCAGCGCGTCTTCAAGCGCGACGATCTCGTCCCGCAGCCGCAGCTTGCGCTTCTTGAGGCGCGCGACCTGCATCTGGTCGCCCACCCCGCCATCGACCAGCGCCGCGATCGCGGCGTCGAGATCGCGATGCTCGACCCGCAGCAGCTCCAACCGGCGCATAATGTCTTCGCGGCTCACCAAGCCCCCGCCTTCCGAACCCAACATAGCCTCTCCTGATAGCCCGGCGCGGGCGCGCGGGCCATCGCAATTTTACCGACAGCCCATCGCAAAGCACGAATCATCGCGAGACAGGTCCGCCGAATCATGATCTACTTCGTCATCCATCACCCTCGTAAGGAGAATGTCATGGAAAATTCCCACGTTTCAGCTCTTTCCGCAAAGCATGCCGGGCTCGAAGCCCGGATCAAGGCCGAGTCGAGTCGGCCGATGCCCGACGACATTCTCGTCGCCTCGCTGAAAAAGCAGAAATTGCGGGTCAAGGAAGAGATGCAGGGCCGACATTAAGCCCGTTCCGCACGGAAAAGGCCGGGGCCGGATCACCGGACCGGCCATTTTCCTGCCAGCAGGACGCAGAGCATCGACCCGGCCGGAACCCCGGCCAGATTTTCGACATAGTGCGACGGATGACTCTTAGCCGGGGAAGATGACCTGGCGATGACAGGCGTTGGGCATGACGGTCTTCCGCTGGCGCCGAGCCCGGAATGCCGGCCAAAAAGGGAGGCGTCGCGGCGGCATTGAACAGGCCGCATATGAAAAAGCCCCGCGCGGCGAACCGGCGGGGCCTTTTGCCAACCCATTATATCATCGATATCAGCGGCGCGTGATCGTCGCGGAACGCAGATAATCCGGCAACGCCTGCCGCGACACACCGTTGGCGACCGGCTTGCGCGCCAGTTGCGGGTCGATCGGCGCGTCGAAGGCAAAGCCGATCTTGTCATCGCGCGACCAGGCGACCGTCCCCTCGACCAGGCCGACTCCGCGCAGTTCGAGGCGAAGCCGCGTGCCGGCGGGGATGGCGCGTTCGCAATCCGCCATCAGGCCGGTGGCCGACAGATTGCGCACGCGCGCCTTGCCCAGATCGACGCCATCCAGCGTGCTGAGGCTGGTGAGCAGGAACAGGCTGTCGCGCGGCGCGGAACGAGCCGGTCCCCGATCAGAATTTCCCGTTTCCTTGTCCATGACTATTCCCGCAAAATGACACTTGGCCAACAGGATAGTCATGCGACGTGGAGAAAGGGTTAACCGCCGCAGGGGGTTAATCGTCGCGGGAGACTTTTTCCTGACGCTCGTGCCGCTCTTGCGCCTCGACCGTCATGGTCGCGATCGGACGGGCCTCGAGCCGGCCCAGCGAGATCGGCTCGCCGGTGACTTCGCAATAGCCATATTCGCCTTCGTCGATACGGCGGAGCGCCGCGTCGATCTTGGAGATCAGCTTGCGCTGGCGGTCGCGGGTGCGCAGTTCGATCGACCAGTCGGTCTCGCTCGATGCGCGGTCGTTGAGGTCGGGTTCGCGCAGCGGTTCATTCTGCAGCACAGCGAGCGTGCCTTCCGCTTCCGACAATATCTGTTTCTTCCAGTCCCAGAGACGCTGCCGGAAATATTCCTGCTGCAGGGGGTTCATGAATTCTTCGTCAGCCGACGGACGATAATCGTCCGGGAGTGTTACGGTCGATTTTGGCGGCTTCACACCGTCTTTATCGGAATTCAGTACCGATGCCATCTGGCTCTCCGACTCGAGAGGCCCCGGCGCTGTAAGTTCCGGGCGCCCATGACTTTTGTTTGAGCGGGCCTCATAGCCACCGCGACGAGGCGATACAAGCGGACAATGCGCACTCCGGCGCATCCCCTAGGCCAGTTGACGCACCCGGAACGGACAGCGCGACTCCATCAGGGTTTTCCCCGATCTCGCCATCCGGATGTTCATGCAGCCCATCCTTAACGTTCCACAATGACACGTTAACCATTGCGATTGACTCAAACGCCCGGTTTTTCGGACCTTTTACGGCGCAAAGATGGTTAATGCCCTTGCAGTTAACGCTTTATTTTGCGTTGGTATGCAGTAGGGAATGGCAGGGTTCACGCTACGGAAGGGTCCGATGGCGCGAATGGGTAAACAGGACTAGAGAAGATCCTATGTCGGTTCGGATGGCTTTGGCAAAATTGTGCGCCTGCACTTGTGGCGGCGCCATCATTGGCGGGGGCGCCGTCCATGTGGCGGAGAATGCGCGTCCGGCAACGGTCTACAGCACCAAGAGTGTGAAGGCCAAGCCGCGCCAGCGCGTCCTGGCCACGGCCAAGCGCCCGCCGGCCAAGAAGCCCGCCCCGATCCGCGTGACCGTGACCACGCCGTCGCCGCCCATCCCGCTGCCCCCGCCGCCGGTGCAGGCCGCCCTGCCCCTGATGGCGGGTGGACCGACTCCGACCGCAGCGCCGATCGGCGGCAGCAGCGGCTTTGGCGGCAGCAGCGGTTTCATCGGCGGCTTCTTTGGTGGCGGCAGCAGCGGTGGCGGCACGGTGGTGATCTCTACCACCGGTTCGACGGGATCGACCGGTTCGAGCGGGTCCAACTCGCCCACGCCGCCAACCTCCACCACCAGCACGACGACCACGTCGAGCGGTTCGGATTCGCCGACTCCGCCGGGTGGAACGACCACGACGACCTCGACGTCGACCTCCACGTCGACATCGACCTCTACGTCCACATCGACGTCGACCTCCTCCTCGTCGGGCGCGACATCGACTTCCACGTCCAGTTCGACCTCGACCGGATCGTCAAGCTTCGGCAGCACGTCGTCGAGCAGCTCGACCAGCAGTTCGTCGTCGACCTCGACATCGTCGGGCACCTCTTCGGGCACGCCGCCGCCTCCCGCGCCGCCGCCGCCGACCGATGTGCCGGCGCCGCCGATGGTGCTGCTGTTCGGCGCCGGTGCCGCCGCGCTGCTGATGCGCAAGCGCCTGGCCGATCGCAATACGGAATTGTCGATCGAGGGCCACGGCCCGGCCAAGCCGATCCCGATCATCCGCACCGGCAATATCTGATAGAAAAAAGGGCGGCCCTGGGGCCGCCCTTTTCTTTTACCGACAGGATTTCCCGCTCAACTGCGGGCGATGATCTTCTCGATCTCACCGACCGGATGATTGGCCAGATCCTTGGCGATCTCGCCGACCAGCCGGTCCTGCACTTCCTTGTGATAATGTTTGCGCATCTCGCCCAATGCCGTGGGCGGGGCGACGATGATCAGCTTCTCATAATCCTGAGCAAAGGCGCGGCGCTTGAGCAGGTCTGCCGCCTCCGCCGCGAAGCGCGCCTCCTCCAGTTCGTGGAAGTCGGTCTGTTCCATGCTGCTGCGATGGCTGCCAACCGAACTGAAGGCGCGGCCGGGCGCGTCCGATGCCTGGTCCCGGTCGGCCGGATTGTCCTGCACCTTCACCTCTTCCGCCTCCAGCTGGGGAAAGGCGCGGTCGCCCTTGTTGCGGAAGAAGAGCAGCTTGCGCCCGTCCGCCACCAGCACCATCGCGTCATGATCGATCTGCATCATCGTCTCCTTGGCTGTTTGGGTGATAGCGGACCAACGGTCGGCGAGGCGCAGGGTTGCATGGGCAGGCTTGCATGGGCCTGCGCGCGGCGGCATAGGGCAGCGATGCACGACATCCGCTTCATCCGCGAAAATCCCGCCGCTTTCGACGCCGCTCTGGCGCGCCGTGGCCTGGCCCCGCTGTCCGCCGACATATTGGCGCTGGACGAAAAGAGCCGCGCGCTCAAGACGGAACTGCAGCAGGGGCAGGCCCGCCGCAACGAGGCGAGCAAGGCGATCGGTCAGGCGATGGCGGCCAAGGACATGGCCAAGGCCGAGGCGCTGAAGGCCGAGGTCGCGGCGCTCAAGGAAGGCACGCCGGCGCTGGAAGCCGAAGAGGCCGAGGTCGGTGCAGCGCTCAATGCGATGCTCGCAGCGATCCCCAACCTGCCCGCCGACGATGTGCCGCAGGGTGCGGATGAAGCCGGCAATGTCGAGCTGAGCCGCTGGGGCAATATCCGCGCATTCGATTTCGCGCCGCAGGACCATGCCGATTTCGGCCCGGCGCTGGGGCTGGATTTCGAGGGTGGCGCGGCGCTGTCGGGCGCGCGCTTCACCGCGTTGCGCGGCCAGATGGCGCGGCTGCACCGCGCACTGGCGCAATTTATGCTCGACACCCAGACCGGCACCAACGGCTATGAGGAAACCAACCCGCCGTTGCTGGTGCGCGACGAGGCGCTGTTCGGCACGGGCCAGCTGCCCAAATTCGCCGAGGATCTGTTCCGCACCACCGATGGACGCTGGCTGATCCCGACCGCCGAGGTATCGCTGACCAATCTGGTCGCCGAACAGATCGTGCCGACCGACACCCTGCCGGTGCGGCTGACCGCGCTGACCCCCTGTTTCCGGTCCGAGGCCGGATCGGCCGGGCGCGACACGCGCGGCTTCATCCGCCAGCATCAGTTCGAGAAGGTCGAACTCGTCGCGATCTGCGCGCCCGAGGAATCGGACGCCGAGCATGAGCGGATGGTGCAGGCGGCCGAGGGCATTTTGCAGGCGCTGAACCTGCCCTATCGCAAGATGCTGCTGTGCAGCGGCGACATGGGCTTTGGCGCGCGCAAGACCTATGACCTGGAAGTCTGGCTGCCGAGCCAGGCGACCTATCGCGAGATCAGCTCCGTATCCAACTGCGGCGATTTCCAGGCGCGGCGGATGAACGCCCGCTACAAGCCGGAGGGAGAGAAGGCGACGCGCTTCCTCCACACCCTTAACGGATCGGGTCTGGCCGTGGGCCGCACGTTGGTGGCGGTGCTGGAAAATTACCAGCAGGCCGACGGCAGCGTGATCGTGCCCGAAGTGCTGGCGCCCTATATGGGCGGCATCACCAAGCTGGAGCCGCGATAAAAAAGGAACGGGCGATGCGCATCCTCCTCACCAATGACGATGGCGTCCATGCGCCGGGGCTGAAGGTGCTGGAGGCGATCGCCCGCACCCTGTCCGACGATATCTGGATCGTCGCGCCCAGCGAGGAACAGTCGGGCGCGGGCCACAGCCTGACGCTGACCCGCCCGTTGCGCATCCGCAAGCATGGCGACAAACATTATAGCGTCACCGGCACGCCGACCGACGCGGTGATGATG
This sequence comes from Sphingomonas sp. S-NIH.Pt3_0716, assembly GCF_003950715.1. Taxonomy (NCBI): domain Bacteria; kingdom Pseudomonadati; phylum Pseudomonadota; class Alphaproteobacteria; order Sphingomonadales; family Sphingomonadaceae; genus Sphingomonas; species Sphingomonas sp. S-NIH.Pt3_0716. The sequence continues at coordinate 47,225 of NZ_QLJK01000001.1, forward strand.
GCGGTCGGCCATCTGATGAAAGACGCGAAACCAGACCTGGTCCTGTCGGGCGTCAATCGCGGCGCCAACCTGGCCGAGGACGTGACCTATTCGGGCACCGTCGCGGCTGCGATGGAGGGCGCGATTTCCGGCATCAAGTCGATCGCGCTGAGCCAGGTCTATGCCCGCGAGGCGATGGGCGACGCGGTGCCCTTTGCCGCCGCCGAAGCCTGGGGCGAGCGGGTGCTGCGCCCGCTGATCGCGATGCCGGCCAGCCCGCGCCTGTTGTTCAACGTCAATTTCCCCGCGATCGACCCGGACAGGGTCAAGGGCGTGCGCGTGGTGCGGCAGGGCTTTCATGACATCGACCGGACCAAGATCGTCGAGGGCACCGATCCGCGCGGCTATCGCTATTACTGGTTTGGCCTCGGCCGCAGCGATTCCGCGCCCGAGGGGACCGATCTGGCGGCGATCGCAGAAGACTATATCGCGGTGACGCCGCTCCATTATGATCTGACGCAGGATGGCGCGCTGGCGGCGACGGCGCAGGCATTTTCGGACTGACTTACGCTCCGGGGGGAGACCATATGGCTGGACATTCAAGGGGGCGGCGCTGGCTGCCCATGTCGCCGCTGCCGCTGCTGCTGGCGGGCTGCATCCCTGCCCCCGTGCAGGACAGCGCGCCCTATGCCGCCGCAACCGGTCAAGCCCGAACCGCAGATGATCGAGCGCAAACCGGTCTGGACGGCGCAGCAGGTGACGGCGAATGCGCGGACGGTGGCCGCCAGCACCTATAGCGTGCAGCCGGGCGATACGCTGCGCGGCATCGGCAACCGCACCGGCGCGGGATCGGACGCAATCGCACGGGCCAATGGGCTGGCGCCGCCCTATGCGCTGCGGCCGGGGCAGAACCTGTCGATCCCCGGCGGGCGCTATCATGCGGTGGCGGAGGGGGAGACCGGCATCGCCATCGCCGTGGCCTATGGCGTGCGGTGGAGCGACATTGTCGACATCAACGGCCTCTCCGAACCCTATGTGCTGCGGCGTGGGCAGCGGCTGCTGCTGCCCGGCGGCGAGATGCCGACCGCTCCGGTGGCGGCGCAGCCGGTGCGGCCGGCCGCATCCAGCCTGGAGCAGCGCGCCGCCGCCTTCCGCATCGACATTGACGACGTGCTGACCGGCGGCCAGCCTGCCGTCGCCGAGGAAAAGCCGCGCACGATGGCCAAGGCCCAACCCCGCCCCCTGCCCTCCAATGTGCCGATCGCCCAGCCCGGCGGCTTTTCCGGCCAATTCGCCTGGCCGCTCAAGGGCAATATCCTTTCCCGTTTCGGCCCCGGCGAGAGCGGCGCCAAGAATAACGGCATCGACATTGCCGCGCCGATCGGCACGCCGATCCGGGCCGCGGCCGACGGCGTCGTCGCCTATGCCGGCGACAGCATTGCTGTGTTCGGCGGCCTCATCCTCATCACCCATGGCAGCGGCTGGGTCAGCGCCTATGGCCATGCCAACCGGATCGACGTGGTGCGCGGGCAGAAGGTGACGAAGGGCCAGGTGATTGGCCTTAGCGGTGACACAGGCTATGCCAGCAAGCCGAAGCTGCATTTCGAGCTGCGCAAGGACCGGGTGCCGATCAATCCCATGACCCAATTGCCCACCCCATGAAGATCGCGCCGCCGCCTTCGGCATCGCCCATGGCCGGCTTTCTGCGGCGGCGATCGGCGCTGCCGGTGTGGGCGGACCTCGCCTGGCGGGTGGTGCTGGTCTTTGGCCTGATCGCGATCGTGCTGGCGCTCCACTGGTTCGGGCGTGATGGTCTCAAGGACAATTATGACGACCAAATCAGCTTCATCGACGTGCTCTATTTCACCACGGTCACCGTCACCACGGTCGGCTATGGCGATATCGTGCCGGTCTCGCCCGAAGCGCGCCTGTTCGAATCCATCTTCGTCACGCCGATCCGGCTGTTCGTCTGGATCATTTTCCTCGGCACCGCCTATAATCTCTTCTTCCGCAACATCCTCTACAGGTGGCGCATGGCACGTATTCAGGCCGATCTGCACAATCATATCGTCGTCACCGGTTTCGGCACCAGCGGCCAGGAGGCGGTGAACGAACTGCTGGCGCGCGGCACCGACCCGCGCGAGATCGTGGTGATCGACGGCAGCGAAAAGGCGCTGGACCATGCCGAAGCGCTGGGCTGCAACGTGCTGTGCGGCGACAGCACGCGCGACAAGACGCTGAAGGACGTGGCCATCCACCGTGCCCGCACGATGATCGTGTCGGCCGGGCGCGACGACACGTCGATCCTGATCACGCTGACCGCGCGTCACCTGGCCCCGCGCCTGCCGATCAGCATCGTCGTGCGCAACGAGGATAATGAAGTGCCTGCGCGCCAGGCCGGCGCCACCACCGTCATCAACCCGGTCAGCTTTGCCGGGCTGCTGCTGGCCGGCAGCACCAGCGGCAAGCATATCGCCGACTATATGGCCGATCTCGCCGCCTCGGGCGGCCGGGTGAAGCTGCACGAACGACCGGTCCTGCCGCAGGAAATCGGCCAGCCCCTGTCCGCGATCGGCACCGGGCTTGGCGTGCGCATCTATCGCGGCGACCATCCTATCGGCTTCTGGGAGGAAGGCGCAAAGCGGCTCCAGACGGGCGACTGCATCATCGAGATCGTGGAAGAAACCGGCGCCACACCCCGCGCCGACGATCAATAGGTTCAAACTAGCGACAGACTGAACATGTTTGTTGCGTCACAGCAACATATGGCAAAATTCGTGCTACCCAGGGTGCAGCGCAGCATGAGGCCAATTGCCTTGCTGTCATAGAATGGCAACACTCCCCCTCAGGTCTGATTTTTGAGGGGTAGAATATGCGCTTGAAAAATGTCCTGAAAACCGGCGTCCTGCTGTCCGCCTGCCTTTATAACGCACCGTCTTTCGCCCAATCCACCGCGCCGCAGGCCGATGATGCCGGGGCCATCATCGTCACCGGATCACGCATCCGCCAGAATCCGCTGGACCAGGACAAGCCGATCGTCACGGTCGATCAGGAAGCGATCGCGCGGACCGGCCTTTCCTCGATCGCCGACGTTCTGCAGCGCATCCCGAGCGCCGGCGGCGGCCTCAACACCAAGGTCAACAATGCCGGCAATATCGGTGGCCCGCCCGACGGCACCGGCGTCAGCTCCGGCTCGGCCGAAATCGACCTGCGTTACCTGGGCGCCAAGCGCACGCTGATCCTGGTCGACGGCATGCGCTATGTGAACGGATCGGCCGCCGGCGGCATTCCCGCATCGGTCGACTTGAACTCCATCCCTGCCAGCATGATCGAACGGGTCGAGGTGCTGCAGTCGGGCGCCTCCCCGCTCTATGGCTCCGACGCGGTTGCCGGCGTCGTCAACATCATTACCAAACAGTCGCAGAAGGGCCTCGACCTGTCCGCCCAGTTCGGCACCTACGAACAGGGCGATGGCGAAACCTATGATCTCAACGCCAGCTATGGCCTGCAGTCCGATCGGGTGTCGATCGTCTTTGGCGGCAATTATGTGAAGCAGCAGAGCGTCCGCACCGCCGATCGCTCCATCTCCCGCTTCCCCAATCCGGGCCAGACGAGCTGCGCCGACCCGATCGGCGGCTGTTCCGGTGCCACGCCCAACGGCCGCTTCATGATCGGCGACGATGATCTGACGCTGATCGCGCCGGTCAGCGGGCGCCCGACCTATCCGGGGGACTTCAAGAATTTCACCTCGGCCGACCGCTATAATTTCGCGCCGGAAAATTATCTGCTGACGCCCTCGGAACGCTATGGCGGCTTCCTCAACGCCAAATTCGAATTTTCCGACAATGTCAGCCTGCGCACGCGGCTGGTCTATCAGCATCGCAGTTCGACCACCCAGGCCGCACCGCTGCCGCTGTTCGTCGGCCCGGATGCGGGCAACGGCAATCTGCTCGACACGATCAGCATCGATGCGACCAATCCCTATAATCCGTTCGGCTTCACCTTGTCGTCGGGTGCCAATGGCGAGCCGGCGACCTATTCGCTGATCGCCCGTCGCTTCGTCGAGGGCGGCCCGCGTATCTTCAACCAGGATGTCGACACCTTCACCATGCAATCGACGCTCGAAGGCTCCTTCGGGGTCGGCGACAAGACTTGGTATTGGGACGTCAACGGCATGTATGGCAGCAATGACGCGCATCAGGTGTTCACCGGCAACCTGAACGCCGCCAAGCTGGCCCAGGCGCTGGGGCCGGTCGCGGGCTGCACCGGCGATTGCGTACCGTTCAACATCTTCGGCGGGGCCGGGTCGATCACCCAGGCCATGCTCGACTATGTGACCTTCGACCAGAAGGATCGCAGCACGCAGGAATTGTGGGACGCCACCGCCAACCTGTCGGGCGAATTGTTCGACCTGCCGGGCGGCGCGGTCGGCTTCGCCGTCGGCTACGAGCATCGCAACCAGCGCGCCAGCTACACCCCCGACCCGATCATCACCGCGGGCCTGGGCGCCGACGTACCGACCAGTCCGGCGGCGGGCAGCTTCAATGTCGATGAAGTCTATGGCGAAATCCGCATCCCGTTGCTTGCGGACAAGCCCTTCTTCCAGAAGCTGGAGCTGGACGGCGCGGTGCGCCATTCCAACTATAGCAGCTTCGGCAGCAACACGACCTTCACCGTGTCGGGCCTGTGGAAACCGGTCAGCGACCTGCTGCTGCGCGGCGGCTATGCCGAAAGCCTGCGCGCGCCGAGCATCGGCGAAATGCATGCCGGCCGGTCGCGCACCGATCAGACGATCAACGACCCCTGCACCAGCGCAGCAGGCGGATCCTGGGACAATCCGACCGTGCGCGCCAACTGCATCGCCAATGGCGTGCCGGCCGATGGCAGCTATGACGAGCCGACCGGTGGCCAGCTGGGCGTCTTTTCCAGCGGCTCGACCAACCTGAAGCCGGAAACCGCCAAGACCTGGACCGCCGGCATGGTCTACAGCCCGGCCTGGGCACGCAACAGCTTTGCCAGCGCACTCAGCCTTGAGGTCAATTATTATAATATCCGCCTCAAGAATGCGATCGACTCGGTGCCTGCGACGCTGACCCTGCGCCGCTGCGCCTTCGATGCCGATCCGGTCAGTTGCGCATCGATCAGCCGCACGCCCAGCGGTCTGGTCGCCGGCATCGACGCCACGCTGCAGAATCTCAACGCCATCAACACCGACGGCATCGACGGATCTTTGATCTATCGCTCCAAGCCGGTAGGCGACGGCACGGTCGGTCTGACGATCAATGCCGCCTATCTGCTGAGCTATGATATCAAGGCCCCGGCCGAGTTGAATGCCCCCACGATCAAATGCGCCGGCACCGAACGCTGCGGTTCGGTCGACCAGGCCTATCCGCGCTTCAAGGCGACCACCACGCTCGACTATTCGGCCGATGCCTGGGGCGTTTCCTTCACCGGCCGCTATATCAGCAAGGTGACCGAGAGCGACGGCCATGTCATGGGATCGACCTTCTATGGCGACATGCAGGCCTATTTCTCGCCGGCCTGGCTCGACCATCGCACCCGGCTGACGATCGGCGTCAACAACCTGTTCGACAAGGATCCGCCGGCCTGCTTCACCTGCGACAGCGCCAATTTCGACCCGACCACCTATGATGTGCCGGGCCAGTTCGGCTACATCCGCCTGTCCTACAAGATGTGATAGATTAGTCGCTTAGCCATGGCGAAGGGCGCGTCCATTTGGGCGCGCCCTTTGTCTTTTCGGCTACCCCGTGACATTTGGCGCAAAAATCCCTATGTGCGCGCCGATCATGGCAACCAAAATCCCAGACGCGCCGAAGATCGGCATGGTTTCGCTCGGCTGTCCGAAGAACCTGGTCGACTCCGAACGTATCCTGACCAAGCTGCGTTCCGACGGCTATCAGATGTCCGCCGACTATGCCGGCGCCGACGTCGTGCTGGTCAACACCTGTGGCTTCCTCGATTCCGCCAAGGAGGAATCGCTCGAGGCGATCGGCGAGGCCATGGCCGAAAATGGCCGCGTCATCGTGACTGGCTGCATGGGTGACGAAGCGGACGTGATCCGCGCGAAATTCCCGCAGGTGCTGGCCGTCACCGGCGCGCATCAATATGAGCAGGTGGTCAATGCGGTGCATGACGCATCGCCGCCCATCCCCAACGCCTTTGTCGACCTGGTGCCCGAAGGCGGGCTGAAGCTCACCCCGCGCCATTACAGCTATCTGAAGATTTCAGAGGGCTGCAACCATCGCTGCTCCTTCTGCATCATCCCGTCGATCCGTGGCGACCTGGTGTCGCGCCGGATCGACGCGGTGCTGCGCGAGGCGGAAAAGCTGGTCGCGGCCGGCACCAAGGAATTGCTGGTCATCAGCCAGGACACGTCGGCCTATGGCGTCGACACGCGCCATGAGCCGCGCATGTGGAAGGGCCGCGAGGTCCGCGCCCATATGACCGACATGGCGCGCGAGTTGGGCCAGTTGCGCACGGCGGACGGTGTCGCCCCCTGGGTGCGCCTCCACTATGTCTATCCCTATCCCCATGTCGACCAGGTCATCCCGCTGATGGCCGAAGGGCTGCTGACGCCCTATCTCGACATTCCCTTCCAGCATGCTTCGCCGAGCGTGCTCAAGGCGATGAAGCGCCCGGCCAACGAAGCCAAGGTGCTGGACCGCATCCGCAAGTGGCGCGATATCTGCCCGGACATCGCGATCCGTTCCAGCTTCGTCGTCGGCTTCCCCGGCGAGACCGAGGCGGACTTCCAATATTTGCTCGACTGGCTGGACGAGGCACAGCTCGACCGCGTCGGCGCCTTCCGCTTCGAGCCGGTCGAGGGCGCTGCCGCCAATGACCTGCCCGGCGCCGTGCCCGAAGAGGTCAAGGAAGAACGCTATCAGCGGATCATGGAAAAGACCGCCGCGATCAGCGCCGCCAAGCTGCAGGCCAAGGTCGGCCGGGTCATGCCGGTGATCATCGACGAGGTCGGCGAGCCGGACGAGGAAGATGGCAGCATCGGCGCCACCGCGCGCAGCCAGGCCGATGCGCCGGAAATCGACGGCAATGTCTTCCTGCGCGACGTGGGCGAAGGCCGCAAGGCGGGCGACATGTTCGACGTGCTGATCGAGGATGCCGACGATCACGACCTGTACGGCGTGCCGGCCTGACCGATCGGGAACCGGATATCAGGGCCTGACGAACGCGTCCTGATATTCGGTCTTGATCGCCTTGTAGATCGCCGCGTCGACCGGCAGCTTGATGTCATAGCTGCCCTCGGCATAGGGGCCGGCGCCATAGGGGCCGATCGTCACCTGGATGCCGTCGATCAACTTGCCGTCGCGCGATGTCGGCGCCAGCACCTGCTTCATCGGATCGATGCATTTGGTGAAGTCGTCATCGCCCGGCACCACCGGCGCGCCGCGCTTTTCCGCCCGCGCCCGATCCAGCGCCTTGCAGAAATTGTCGTGAATCGCCGCCGCGAACGCCGCTTCGGACGTCAGCAGTGCGCCGAAATCGGTTTCGCGCCGCCGTTCCCTGTCCCACAGCAGCGCTTCATAGCCGGTCATGCCATGGGCACCGCCAGTATACATGTAATTGGCGGATTCGAGCGCCAGGAAGCGCGGCGTGTCCGCCATCACGCTCCAGCGCGTCTCGCGGCTGTGGGCGTGGAAGGGGAAGCCCGCTTTCCTGGCCGAATCCCGGTCCTGCGTCGCCATCTTGAGCGCATCGGCCTTGGTCTCGGCCATGGCGCGGGCGAAGCGATCGACCAGCGTCGGGATCGCCGCCGCCTGCGCCGGATAGGCGTAGAGAAATTCCAGCAGTTCGGTCTTGTCCGACTGCTCGACCGGATAGGCGTAGAGAAATTCCAGCAGTTCGGTCTTGTCCGACTGCTCGAATGGTTTGGCGGGTGGGGCAGCGGGTCGCGTGGTGCCGGCCATGCGGTCGACAAAGGCGCGCATCGTCGCATTGGCGGGCATGTTGCCGCCGGGCGTGTCGTCCTCAGTCGATTTCGAGCAGCCGGACAGCAAGAGGGCTGCGAGCAGCAGCCCCGTCGTCCCGTTCCCCCACCCTCCCCGCATCAGTGCGGCTTGGCCGTCAGGCAGCGCTCGCTGATCGCCTTGCGCGCATAGTCGCCGGCGAGCGCGCGATGGATATTGGGCCAGCCTTCGGCCACCAGCGCCTGCTCGACCGCATGGGCATTGGCGAACTGGCCGCTTTCGGCCAGCGCATAAGCGCGGGCGCGCAGCGCCTGCAGGCCGCTATTGTCGGAACGGATCATGGCTACTCTCCTTGCCGTTTATTATGATCTGGAACCTAGGCACTCGGGCCACAATAGGCAAATGCCCTGACGGCCGGCCGGGTTTCCACCGGGACGAAAGAAGATGCAAAAAATGGCCCGTTCCCATGAGGAGCGCTTTCTCCTACATCCTGTGCATGACCGAATTTGCCGACCTGCTCAAAGCCGATAATGGCCAGCCCGCCCGTTCCATCCAGCTGATCGACGCGGCCGAACTGGACGCCTGGTTCACTGCCCAGCCCGAGCGGGTCCGCGCCCTGATCAGTGCCCAGAAATTCCACGCCAAGCCGAACGAATATGCGATCATCCCCGGCGAGGGGCAGAGCGACTGGTCGGTCGTGGCCGGAGTGGTCAAGCGCGACGCGCTGGGTAGCTGGTGCCTGGCCAGATTGGCCGAGAGCCTGCCCGAAGGCAGCTATCGCCTGGCCGAGGGCAGCACCGGCGCGGCGGCGCTGGGCTGGCTGACGGCGCAATATCGGTTCGAACGCTATCGCAAGGATGAAGGCGCGGCCGGGCCGCGCGTGCTGCTGACCGGCGACGTCGCCCGGATCGAGGCGATCGTGCAGCAGGCTGAAGCGGTGGCGCTGGTCCGCGACCTGGTGAACACGCCGGCCGCCGACATGGGGCCGCAGGATCTGGAAGATGTCGTGCGCCAGTTGGCGCAGGCCCATGGCGGCGAGGTGCAGGTGACGCGCGGCGACGCGCTGGAGCAGGGTTTCCCGATGATCCATGCCGTCGGCAAGGCGGCGGACAAGAGCTTTGCCCCGCGCCTCATCGAAATGAGTTGGGGCGATCCCGCCGCGCCGCGCATCGCCGTGGTCGGCAAGGGCATCTGCTTCGACAGCGGCGGCCTCGACATCAAGCCATCATCGGGCATGCGCCTGATGAAGAAGGATATGGGCGGCGCGGCCCATGCGATCGCGCTGGCCCGGCTGATCATCGGCGCGCGCCTGCCGGTGCGGCTGCACCTGCTGGTGCCGACCGCCGAAAATGCCATCAGCGGCAATGCCTTCCGCCCCGGCGACATATTGCGCAGCCGGCAGGGACTGACCGTGGAGATCGGCAATACCGACGCCGAGGGGCGGCTGGTGCTGGGCGACGCGCTGACCCGCGCGGGCGAGGAAAAGCCCGAGCTGATCGTGGACTTCGCCACCCTGACCGGCGCGGCGCGCGTCGCCGTCGGCCCGGACCTGCCGGCGCTGTTCACCAATGACGAGGCGCTGGCGACCGACATCGCGGCGGCCGGCACGGCGGTCGACGACCCGACCTGGCGCCTGCCGCTGTGGGACGGCTATTATGACATGCTGAAGTCCGACATTGCCGACATGAACAATGCCGGCGAAGGCGGCTTTGCCGGCGCGGTGACCGCCGCCCTGTTCCTGCAGCGTTTCGTGCCGGAGGGCACGGCCTGGATTCACCTCGACACCTTCGCCTGGCGACCGGCGGCGCGTCCGGGCCGGCCCAAGGGCGGCGAGGCGCTGGGCCTGCGCGCGGTCTTCCGCCTGCTCCAGCAGCGCTATGACGGCGCGCGATAGCCAAACTGCAATATCCTGCGATCCGTTACGCAACCGGATTGGCTATCATGCGTTAGGGGGGCATGAACGCGCTCGCTTCCCCGCAACAGGCCGCCCAGATCGACCGTCCCGGCATACAGCCGCTCAGCCAGTGGATGCGGACCCTGGTGGATTATGTACGGTCGGGAAAACCCGACCTCACCAACCGCCAGATGGCCCTGATGCTGACCGTCTATATCGGCGATGGCCCGCATACCGTGCGCGGTCTGGCCGAACAGTTGCACGTATCCAAGCCGGTCATCACCCGCGCGCTGAACAAGCTTTCGGCGCTCGGCTATCTCCGACGAGAGCGGGATGCGGCCGATCGGCGCAATATTTTCATCACCCGCACGTCGAAGGGCGCGGAATTCCTTGACGCCTTTCACCATTTCATCGCAGGAACCGCGCGCGATGACAGGCCAGATCAACACCACGCGGAACGCACCGCCTGAAAGAACCCGGTTCAAGCTGGACGGCAGATCCGTAGCGCTCGACCACCGCGTCCATGCGGCGCGTGGCGACCTTGCGGACATCTCGCTCGCCGGCGTGCTCTTTTCCGCCCATTATGCGCGCGCGGTCGAACTGACCTGCGTGGCGCCCGGTGCGCCGATCCTGTCCCAGCCCTCGCACAATGCCGAGGCGGTCAGCGAATTGCTGCGCGGCGAAAGCTTCCATGCGCTCGACGTCACGACCGACTGGGCCTGGGGCTTTTGCGGGCATGATGGCTATGTCGGCTATATCCGCCGCGACGCGCTGGACGTGAAGGAAGCGGTCAGCCACCGCATCGTCAACCAGAGCGCGCCGCTGTTCAGCCGCGCCGACATCAAGGCGCCGATCGCCGATCACTGGCCGCTGGGCGCCCGCTTCGGCGGCGAGGCCGAGGACAGCTTCCTCGCGACCGGCGACGGCTTCATCCATGGCCGCCATGCCGCCCCGATCGACTCGCCGGAAAGCGACTGGGCCGCGGTGGCGCAGCGCTATCTGGGCCAGCCTTATGTCTGGGGCGGCCGTGGCCATCGCGGCATCGACTGTTCGGGCCTGGTGCAGGTTGCGCTGGGCGAATGCGGCATCGCCGTGCCACGCGACACCGACCTGCAATGCGAGGGCATTGGCGCGCCGATCGAGGCGAGCGCGCCGTTGCAGCGCGGCGACCTGGTCTTCTTCCCCGGCCATGTCGGGATCATGACCGACGCCACCCATATGCTGCACGCCAACGCCCATTGGATGGCCGTGGTGGTCGAGCCGCTGGCCGATGTCGTCGCCCGACTGGCGCCCGACCATGAACAGCCGATCATCGCGCGGCGGAGGATTGCCCTGTGACCACGAAGATCTTTATCGACGGCGGCCATGGTACCACCGGCATCGAGATTGCCGATCGCCTGGCCGACCGGCCCGAACTGTCGCTGATCACGGTCGACGAGAAGGATCGCCGCAACATGGCGGCCCGGCGCGACGCGCTGAACGCGGCCGACATCGTGATCCTGTGCCTGCCCGACGATGCCGCACGCGAATCCGTGTCGATGATCGACAATGATCGCACCCGCGTGATCGACGCATCGACCGCGCACCGCGTCGCCGACGGCTGGACCTATGGCTTCCCCGAACTGGAGCCGGGCCATCGCGAGCGGCTGGCCAACAGCCGCTTCGTCGCCAATCCCGGCTGCTGGCCGACCGGTTTTCTGGGTCTGGTCCGTCCGCTGGTGCTGGCCGGCCTGCTGCCGGCCGACTGGCCGGTGACGGTATCGGGCGCATCGGGCTATTCGGGTGGCGGCAAGGCGATGATCGCGGAATATGAGGGCGCCGATGGCGCGCCGACCGCCTTCCGCGCCTATGGCCTTAGCCTGGCGCACAAGCATGTGCCGGAAATGACCCGCTATTCGGGCCTGGCCCATCCGCCGCTGTTCGCGCCGGCCGTCGCCAACGCCTATCGTGGCATGCTGGTGGAAGTGCCGCTGCAACTGCGCGCCATCCCCGGCACCCCATCCCCGGCGGACATCCATGCCGCGCTGGCCGCCGCCTATGCAGGATCGCCGATCGTCAGCGTGACGCCGCTGGCCGACAGCAGCGCCATGGCACAGATTGAGGTCGAGCATGTCGGCGCGACCGATCGCCTATCTCTGTCGGTGTTCGGCAATGCGCAGAGCGGCCAGGCGCGTCTGGTCGCCACGCTCGACAATCTGGGCAAGGGGGCTGCGGGCGCCGCCGTGCAGAATCTCAACATCCTGGCCGGCTTGCCGGAAACCGCCGGCCTGCGGCTCTAAATCGCCGTCAGCCAGACAGCAAAAAGGGCCGGAGCGTTCCATGACGCTCCGGCCCTTTTGCGTTCAGACTATCAGTGGATCGTGCCAAGCGGCTGGTGATGGGCGAGCAGCACGATCAGCCGCTCGATCTGGCGCCAGTGGCAGAAATGGATGTGGTTGCCGAGGTCACGGCTGCGATCGGCCCGCGCCGCCGCCTCATAGCCGGCATTGGCGCCGAAGGTCGCGATCAGTTCCGTCGCATCCTCATAGCTCTTTCGATCCGAAAGATATGGCATGTGCATGCGACCCCCGATTTTTGCGCGCCCTTTCCCCTCCCCTATCAACCCCCATGCCAGTTTGGCGCTTTGGCGCAGCAGGCCGATGACGAGGGTGAACAGCCGGTTAGCCAAGTCCCGCAGCGGGACAGACGCGCCATTTCGGGACGCCAGCCGTTCCGATCCGGGACAGGGGAGACGCGGGCGACAAGCGACTGGCCATGGGCGGCGGGCCATGGCAAGGATGGACCATGAACAAGGCGAAGAATCCGACCGGCGCGGGCGCCATCATCGCATTGCTGATCATGGCCGGGGCGATCGGCGGCGGCCTGCTGGGCCAGCCCAGCATCGGCCTGCTGGTCGGCACCGGGGCCGGTATCCTGATCGCCCTGCTGCTGTGGCTGCGCGAACGAAAGGCTTAACTAACCACCCGCGCAACGGAGCGCCTTGCCGGGCGTCGCATCGCCGCATAGATGTGGCGACATGAAGAAGCATTTCATCGCCATCCCCCTCGTCGCGCTGGTCATTGCCGGCGGCGCCTTCCTCTACTTCGCGCAGGGCGACACGGCCCAGTTGCCGGCCGGTGCCGATGTCGGCCGGGAACCGCGCTTCACCACGCCGCGCAACGAGTTTTTCCCGACGGTCAACATCGCCGAAGTGAAGCCGTGGAAGGCCGGGGAAAAGCCGGTCGCCGCCAAGGGACTGGTGGTCGAGCGCTTCGCCGAGGGGCTGAGCCATCCGCGATCGCTGCTGCGCCTGCCCAATGGCGACATCCTGACGGCCGAGACCAACAGCCAGCCGCGTCCGCAGACCGGCATCGTCAGCCGGGTGATGAATTTCCTGATGAACAAGGCCGGCGCCGGCGCCCCCTCGCCCGACCGCATCAGCCTGCTGCGCGACACCGATGGCGACGGCAAGGCGGACACCAAGACGGTGTTCCTGAGCGGCCTCTATTCGCCCTATGGCATGGCGCTGATCGGCGACACCCTCTATGTCGCCAACACCAATGCGCTGATGGCCTTCCCTTATAAGGAAGGCGAGACCAAGATCAGCGACAAGGGTCGCAAGATCCTGAACCTGCCCGCCCAGGCGCCGAACATGCACTGGACCCGCAGCCTGACCGTCGGCCCCAACGGGCTGCTCTATGTCGGCGTCGGATCGAACAGCAATATCGGCGAGAATGGCCTGGAAAGCGAAGCGAACCGCGCCGCCGTGCTGGAGGTCAATCCCAAGACCGGCGACTATCGCATCTATGCGTCGGGCCTGCGCAACCCGGTCGGCCTGGCGTTCGAACCCAGGAGCGGCGTATTGTGGGGCGTGGTCAATGAGCGCGACATGCTGGGCGGCGACCTGGTCCCCGACTATCTGACCCGCGTCGAGTTCGGCGCCTTCTATGGCTGGCCGTGGAATTACTGGGGCGGCTATGAGGATCGCCGGGTCCAGCCGCAGCGGCCGGAAATCCGCGAATATACCAAGCGCCCCGACTATGCGCTGGGCAACCATGTCGCGCCGCTGGGCCTGAGCTTCTCCAAGGATGCGCAGCTTGGCGCCGCCTATGGCAATGGCGCCTTTGTCGGCCTGCATGGCAGCTGGAACCGCAAGCCGGCCGCCGGCTACAAGGTCGTGTTCATTCCGTTCGAGGATAATGGCGAAGTCGGCAAGGCCAAGCCGACCGACGTGCTGACCGGATTCCTGGACGCACAGGGCGCGGCGCGTGGCCGGCCGGTCGACGTGACCGTGGACGCCAAGGGCGCGCTACTGGTGGCGGACGATGTCGGCGGTGTCGTCTGGCGGGTGACCCGCGCACAATAATCTTGGGCGCCCGGCCGATGCGTCGAAAAAAACTTGTTCGCAAGACCAGACGCTTAATTTCGGCCGGGCAACAGCCGGGATATATTGCCTCGTTCGCGCGCTGATGCGTCATGCGACAGGCGTCCAAGATGAAACCGATCGAACCGGCGGAGCTATATCAGCTGCGGGCGGACAGCGCGCGGCGATCCCTTCATCACTTGCGCATGGAAGCGCTGGGCCAGCCGGACCGACGACAAGGCTATGACCTGGAGCATGATCGGCGGCTGGCGGAAATGTATTTCAACACCTTCGCCGCCCTCGCCCATCGACAACGTCACAGCGACACGCTAAGCTTGGCCCGCGTCATCAAGACGATGGCCGATGCCGCGCCGCTATGCGACACCGCCGTCGATCCGCCGCGTTGCCGCAAGGAACTGGACCGACTGGTCGACGAATTTCTGAGCCTGGCCGAAAAGGATGGCGACTGAGAATCAGACCGAAAGGCCGTGACGGCCGGCGAGTTCGACCACATATTGCCAGGCGACCCGGCCCGAGCGGCTGCCGCGCTGGGTTGCCCACTGGATCGCGTCGAGCGGCTCGACACTAAGACCCAGCGCCTGGGCATAGCCCTCGACAATGGCGACATAGGCATCCTGGTCGAGCGCGTGGAAGCCGAGGCTGAGGCCGAACCGGTCCGACAGCGCCATCTTGTCATCGACCACGTCGCGCGGATTGATCGGATCATCCTGTTCCGACAGGTTGCGCGGCACGATATGGCGGCGGTTGGACGTCACATAGAGGCGGACATTGGCCGGACGCGCGGCGGTGCCGCCCTGGAGCAGCGAGCGCAGCGCACGGGCATCGCCCACGCCTTCGTCAAAGCCCAGATCGTCGAGGAACAGGATGAAGGGCCGGGTCGTGCTGCGCAGCAGGGTGAAGAGCGCCGGCAGGCTGGCCAGTTCGTCGATCGCGCATTGCAGCAGGGCGATGTCCTGCCCTTCCGCCTGCAGCTTGCCCACCACGGATGCGACGGTCGCCGACTTGCCGGTGCCGCGCGCGCCCCACAGCAGCACGTCATGGGCGGCATGGCCGGCGGCATGGCGGCGGCTATTGTCCAGCAGCGCGCTCTTTTGCGCATCGATGCCGGTCAGCAGATCATAATCCACCGGGTCGAACGCATCCACAGCGCGGATCGCCACCCCGTCCCACACATAGGCGGGTGCAGCCGCAAGGTCGGCAGAGGAAGCCGGCGGCGGCGCGAGCCGTTCCAGCGCTTCGGCGATACGGGTCAGCAGGGCGTCGTTCATGGCGCGGGATTAGCCGGGCCGCGCCGTTGCGGCAAGCTTTGCCAACAATGTCATGTCACTGTCGCAATGGCCTTTTACTGCAGCGTTCCGGGGTCTATATCGCGGGGGTCGTGACTATCCCAAATCCAGCCTTTTCCACCAGGGTCTGCCGCTATGGCGCGGAAGCGCTTCGCGAGGCAGCCTTGCTGATCCGCGCCGGCGAGCCCGTCGCCGTTCCCACCGAAACCGTCTATGGCCTGGCGGCCGATGCCACCGATTCCCAGGCGGTCGCGGGCATCTACAGCGCCAAGGGGCGGCCCAGCTTCAACCCGCTGATCGTCCATGTCGCCGACATGGAAATGGCGCGGCGGCTGGCCGATTTCTCGCCCCAGGCCGAACAGCTTGCCGCCCGCTTCTGGCCGGGCGCGCTGACCATGGTGCTGCCGGTGCGGGCCGATAGCGGCCTGTCGCCGCTGGTGATGGCTGGCCTGCCGACCGTGGCCCTGCGCCTGCCGGCCCATCCCGCGATGCGCGCGCTGATCCGCGAGAGTGGCCGGCCGCTGGCTGCGCCTTCGGCCAATCGCAGCGGATCGATCAGCCCCAGCCGGGCCGAGCATGTGCTGGCCAGCCTCAACGGCAAGATCCGCATGATCCTGGACGAAGGCCCGACCAGCGAAGGGCTGGAATCGACCATTGCCGCCCCCGAAGCGGACCGCATCCGCCTGCTGCGCCCCGGCCCGGTCACGGCCGCGATGCTGGAGGAGGCAAGTGGCCTGCCGGTCATCACGGGGAAGGACAATGCGAAGATCGAAGCACCCGGCCAGCTCGAAAGCCATTATGCGCCGTCGAAACCGGTGCGGCTCAACGCGCTGCGGGCGGAGAAGGATGAATATCTGATCGGCTTCGGGCTGATGCCCTGCCATCTGAACCTGAGCGCCGATGCGGACCTGCGCGAGGCGGCAGCCAATCTGTTCGCTGCGCTGCACGTCGCCGACGCCAGCACCCAGGAGCGGATCGCGGTGGCCCCCATCCCCGACGAGGGGATCGGCACCGCCATCAACGACCGGTTACGCCGCGCCGCGGCCTGACCGGTCGATCCGGCTCAGCCGCAATTATCGTAGCCGGCCTTGCGGCATTCGCGGCGGCGCTGTTCGTCGGCCTTCTTGCGCGCCTTGCCTTCCTCGGCCTCCTGCTTGCGCATCTTGCGGCCATAGTTGCGGTCGGCCTCGTCCTGGCTGGTCGTCGCCCAGTCCGCCGCCTGCGCACCTGCGCGCACCGGCAGGGTCACGATATCCACCGCCGTCCTGGCAATACAGCCCGGCAGCATCAACAGCATCGCCGGCGCCAGCAGCATGATCGTCTTGGTCATTTCAAAGTCCCCCGACTCGTCCGTTGCGCTGCATCTGCCATGGTCGACATTAACCATAAGCTAAGAACGCGGCGAAACGGGACGAGCCGTCGGAAAATCGGCCAGACCGAGGATTATTCCTCGATGCGCGCGGCAAAACCCTTGCGCAGCTTGGCCAGCTTGGGCGGGATCACCGCCATGCAATAGGGATTCTGGTCGCCGACCCGCTCCCAATATTTCTGGTGATAATCCTCCGCCGGATACCAGGGGGCGTCCGCCTCGATCGCGGTCACCACCGGATCGACCTGGTCCACCTGCGCCCGCGCGATGCCGGCCAGCGCCTCGGCCTGCTGCTCGGCCGAATGGGGGAAGATCGCCGAACGATACTGCGTTCCGATGTCGTTGCCCTGGCGGTTCAGCGTCGTCGGATTGTGGGTGGCGAAGAAGATGTCGAGCAGGTCGGCATAGCTGATGACGGCCGGGTCGAAGGCGATGCGGATCGCTTCGGCATGGCCGGTATTGCCGGTGCAGACCTCCTCATAGGTCGGATCGACCTTGGTCCCGCCGATATAGCCGCTCTGGACCGATTCCACGCCCTTGAGCGTCTGGTAGACTGCTTCCGTACACCAGAAGCAGCCACCAGCCAGCGTTGCGATTTCCTGCGCCATATATCGATAATCCTTATCCAGCTTTGGCGCGCTAGATAGGAGCAATCAGGCCGCGGTTCCAGTCTGCGCCGCATTCTGGGCCATCGCCTGTTCGGCCTTGGCGCGTTCTTCGGCGACCAGTTCCTTGCGCGACAGCTTGCCGACCAGCGTCTTGGGCAGGCTGGCCCGCACCTCGACCTCGCAGACCCGCTCATGCTTGCCCAGTTGCGGGTTGAGCCAATCCTTGAGCCCCGGCCCGTCGATGGTCGCGCCTTCGTTCAGGGTCACGAACGCCTTGGGCTGCTCGCCGCGATAGCGATCGGGCACGCCGATCACCAGCGCCTCCTTCACCGATTCATGATGATAGAGGACCGATTCCACCTGGCTCGGGAACACCTTGAAGCCGCCGACGGCGATCATGTCCTTGAGCCGATCGACGATCCGCACATAGCCGTCGTCATCGACCTCGCCAACGTCGCCGGTGCGCAGGAATTCGCCCACGAACACCTGCGCGTCCGCATCCGGCCGGTTCCAATAGCCCTTCATGATCTGCGGGCCGGCAAACATCAGTTCGCCCGGCTCGCCTTCTGGCGGGGGCTGGGTCGGATCCTCGCGGCTGACGATCTTGACGCGGGTGCCGGGCACGGGCTGGCCGACGGTGCCGGTCTTGTTCAGTCCCTCATAGGGGTTGGCGCAGACGATCGGGCTGGTTTCGGTGAGGCCATAGCCCTCGATCAGGCGCGCGCCGGTCACCGCCTCGAACTTCTGCTTCACCTCCATCGGCAGCGGCGCGCCACCCGAAATGCAGGTGCGCAGCGACGAGAAATCGATGTTCGGCAGGGCCGGATGATCGAGCAGCGCCTGATACATGGTCGGCACGCCGGGCAGCGACGTCGCCTTGGTCCGCTGCACCGCCGAAAGCACCTGCACCGCCTCGAACCGGGGCAGCATCACCATCTCGCCACCATTCATCACGGTCCGGTTCAGCGTGCAGGTATTGGCGAAGACGTGGAAGAAGGGCAGCACCGCGATGATGCGGTCGTCGCCCTCGCCCGCATGCGGGTCGATCGCCTGCGCCTGGCGCGCATTGGCGGTCAGATTCTGGTGGGTCAGCATCGCGCCCTTGGGCGTGCCGGTGGTGCCGCCGGTATATTGCAGCAGCGCAACGTCATTGACCGGATCGATGTCGGCCACGATGCATTCGCCGGAATTGGCGATCAGCCGGTCGTAGCGGATGACGCGCGGATCATGCGGCAGCGGCGTCGTCTCGCCGCGCTTGAACAGGCGGAAGAGGATGCTCTTGGCAGTCGGCAGCACCTCGGCGATCGAACCGACCACGAGCTTTTCGAGGCTGCTATTGTCCAGCACCTTGAGCGCGGTCGGCAGCAGTGCCTTGGCCGACAGGGTGAACAGGATCTTGGTGCCGCTATCCTCGACCTGATGCTCCAGTTCGGCGGCGGTGTAGAGGGGGGAGAAGTTGACGACGATCGCGCCGGCCAGCAGCGCGCCATAATAGGCCGCGACATAATGGGGGGTGTTGGGCAGATAGAGACCGACCCGGTCCCCCTTCTTCACGCCCATGGCCTGCAATCCGCAAGCGATGCGCCTGATGTCGTCCATCATCGCGCCATAGCTGAACTTGCGCCCCATGAAGTCGATCATGTGGGCCTGCGGGTGGGCGGTGGCGCTCTGCGTTACCATGTCCCCCATCGACATCGGCGGGAACGTCTGCTCCCACGGCGTAGGGTGCTGATAATGCTCGCGCCAGATCTTTTCTCTGCTCTCCATTTACAGAAGTGTAAGTGGCCCGAGCGCTTTACGCAAGCGTCAACCTGTGTCTGAATTGTAGCAAAAAGGCCGCGCCGGAAAGCCGGCGCGGCCCTTGGAAATGCTGCATTGCAGCGGGTCGGAAAGAGCGTCGGATGACGCTACGTCTTCAGACCTCGCCCTTGTTGCTGCTGAACGGATCGAGGATCGTCGCGGCGCCCGAAATCAGCTCGGACTCGCTCTTGAGCGCCTGCTCGATGCGGCGCGCATTATCCTCGCGCTCGCGGCGCAGTTCCTCGATCAGCGCCTCGCGATCGCCATCCAGACGCGAATCGGTCGGCATCTCGATGCCGGCCTTCTTCGCCGCCTTGCTGACCAGCGCATCCAGTTCGCGCTGCGAGCACAGGCCCAGCGTCACCGGATCCTTGGGCGTGATGTTGCTGATGTTCCAGTGGCTGCGATCGCGGATCGCGGCGATGGTGGTGCGGGTGGTGCCGATCAGCTTGCCGATCGCGCCGTCCGAAATCTCCGGATGGTTGCGCAGGATCCAGGCGATGCCATCGGGCTTGTCCTGGCGCTTGCTGACCGGGGTGTAGCGCGGCCCTTTGGTGCGGCGGACCGGTTCGGGGCCCTTGAGCATCTTGAGCTTGTAGTCGGGATTGCTCTCACCCTTGTGGATTTCGTCCATGGTGATTTCATGGGCGCGCACCGGATCGCGGCCGGTATATTTGATGCCGGCAGTGTCATCGGCGATGGCCTGGACTTCCAGGATGTGGAGCCCGCAGAATTCCGCGATCTGGTCGAAGCTCAGAGCGCTATTGTCGACCAGCCAGCTGGCGGTCGCATGGGGCATGAGGGGCTGGGACACGGGGTCTTCTCCGGCTCTAAAAACGATAAGGGCCGCCCAAGCAGGGCGGCCACGACATGTCAGGGATAGAGCATCGCGGGGCTTGCGGCAAGGAAAAGCGTCAGGCGGCGCTGTCCATCACCACCGGATCGATCGGATGCAATCCGGCCAGGAATTCCTGCGCGCTGCGTTCCCAGCTGAAGCTGCGGCCATAGGCGGCACAGGCAGCCCGATCGCACAGCAGCGCGGCGGCGATGGCATCTTCCAGCCGCTCCGACAGCGCGCCGGTTTCCGGCGTGACGATATCGATCGGCCCGGTGACCGGATAGGCTGCGACCGGCGTGCCGGCGGCCAGCGCCTCGATCATCACCAGCCCGAACGTGTCGGTGCGGCTGGGGAAGACGAACACGTCCGCGCCGGCATAGATCGCCGCCAGATCGGCACCGAACTGCGCGCCCATGAAACGGGCATCGGGATAGGCCCGCTCCAGCGCCCCGCGTGCCGGGCCGTCGCCGACGATCACCTTGGTTCCGGGATGCTCGCTGGCCAGAAAGGCCTCGAGATTCTTCTCGACCGCGACCCGGCCGACATAGAGCTGGATCGGGCGCGGCAAGTCCGCCAGCAGGGCCGAGGGGGCGACATCCCCGGCAAAGGTGTTGAGGTCCACGCCCCTGCCCCATTTGCGGACATTAGCGACGCCATGGGCGCGCAATTGCTGCCGCACCGACCGGGTCGACACCAGCACGGCCTGCGCCGGGCCATGGAACCAGCGAATATAGCGCCAGAACCAGGCCGCCGGCAGCCCGGTGCGCTGCGACACATAATCGGGGAAATGGGTGTGATAGGCGGTGGTGAAGGGCACATTGCCGCGCAGGCACCAGCGCCGGGCGGCAAAGCAGAGCGGCCCTTCGGTCGCCAGATGGACGGCATCGGGACGGAAGGCGGCGATCGCCTGCCCCACCACGCCCGATCGCACCAGTGCCAGCCGGATTTCGGGATAGGTCGGACAGGGAATGGAGCCATAGAGATCGGGCGAGATCACCTTCACCTCATGGCCCATATGCTCCAGTTCGGCCTGGATCGTCTGCAGCGTGCGCACCACGCCATTGACCTGCGGCGTCCAGGCGTCGGTGACGATCGCGATCCGCATGGCCCCTCTCCGCGTCAGGCCGCCATCAGCGCCGGCGCCTTTTCGCCGCGCTTGGCGATCTCGTCGGCCCAGTGCAGCACCTCCATCGCGCCGCTGGCATGTTCGACCAGCGCGGTGCAGCCCTCCACCCAGTCGCCATCATTATAATATTCGATGCCCTCGATCTCGCGCATCTCGGCATTGTGGATATGGCCGCACACCACGCCGTCGACGCCGCGCGCGCCGGCTTCATGCGCCACCACTTCCTCGAAGCGGGAGATGAAGGACACGGCATTCTTGACCTTGTGCTTGGCCATCTTGGACAGTGACCAATAGGGCAGGTCCATGCGCTGGCGCACCGCGTTGACCACCACGTTGAGGCGCATCAGGGTGGTGTATGCCGCGTCCCCCACGAAGGCGAGCCAGCGATGCGCCAGCATGATCGTGTCGAACTCGTCGCCATGCAGCACCAGCAGCTTGCGCCCGTCGGCGGTCTCGTGGATCGCCTTGCGACGGATCTCGACCCCGCCGAAATTCATGCCGGTGAACTGGCGGAACATCTCGTCATGATTGCCGGGGATATAGACGACACGGGTGCCGCGCTTGGCCCGCTTCATGATCCGCCACAGCACGTCATTATGCGCGGCCGGCCAGTAGAAGCGCTTCTTGAGCCGCCAGCCGTCGATGATGTCGCCGACCAGATAGATGGTGTCGCTGTCGACGCTGTCCAGGAAATCGATCAGCATCGTCGCGTTGCAGCCGCGCGTCCCCAGATGAATGTCGGAAATCCAGATGGTGCGATAGCGGCGACGCGCGCCTTCCCGCTCGGGGATGTGGAAGCGGTCGTCAGCCCCCTCTTCCAGTTCGCTCAGGAAGGGCAAGCGCGTGATGGCGTCCATGTCTACGTCCTCAAGGGCTGTTGTCCTTGAGGCCGAATCCTTAGCGCCGCTCTGTTACAACTCCGCACCGAATATGACGGAAATGCTACGGTTTGGCGGGTTTTCCCCGCCACCCCTCACACCGTCAGCACGATCTTCCCGAAATGTTCGCCCGCATCCATGCGGGCATGGGCCTTGGCCGCGTCGGCGAGGGCAAAGCGCTGGTCCATCGCCGGGCGCAGCTTGCCCTGTTCGACGAAGGGCCAGACGGTGCGCATGATCTCGTCCGCGACCAGGCTCTTGAAGCCCGAGGAGCGCGGCCGCAGGGTCGATCCGGTCAGGGTCAGGCGCTTGGACATCACCGTCGGCAGGAAGATGCTGGTCTTGGCCCCGCCCAGCACCGCGATCGACACATGGCGGCCATCTTCCGCCATGCATTCGATGTTGCGCGGGACATAGTCGCCGCCGACCATGTCGAGCACCGCCTGCACCCCCTGCCCGCCGGTGATGCGCTTCACCTCGGCGACATAGTCCTGGCTCTTGTAATTGATCGCATGGGAAGCGCCCCATTCGAGCGCCTGGGCGCATTTGTCGTCGCTGCCGCAGGTAACGATGATCTCTATGTCGAACAGGCGGCAGAGCGAGATCGCCATGGTGCCGATGCCGCTGGTGCCGCCATGGACCAGCACCCGGTCGCCGCCGACCACATAGGCGCGCTCGAACAGGTTGGTCCACACGGTGAACAGGGTTTCGGGCAGCGCCGCCGCCTCGACCAGGTCATAGTCCGCCGGCACCGGCAGGCACTGGCCGGCCGGCGCAATCGCATATTCGGCATAACCCCCGCCCGGCAGCAGCGCGCAGACGCGCTGGCCCACCAGCATGTCGGCGGACCGGCCGGCGGCGACGATCGTGCCCGCCACCTCGAGTCCGGGAATGTCGGATGCGCCGGGCGGCGGCGGATATTTGCCCTGCCGCTGCAGCACGTCGGGCCGGTTGACGCCCGCGGCGGCGACGCGGATCAGCACCTCATCCTCGCCCGGTACCGGCACCGGCCGCTGTTCGGGCACCAGGGCGTCGGGACCGCCCGGCACCGGGATGCCGATGGCCGTCATCTGCGATGGAATCGTGAAACTGTCGAGGATCATATGCGCCCCCCCGGGCCAGAGATATTGCGCCGCACCCAAAATCGACGGACGGAGCTTCGCTTCTTATTGACAGACTAGCCTACAGGGTCAACATTACCCTTTATGGACATGGACAATGATCTGCCGAGAAAGGCCGATGATCCGCTGGCCCAACTGCTCCGACAGGATCTGGGTCCCCTGTCCGTTGCGGAACTGGAAGCGCGCATCAGGGCGCTGGAAACCGAAATCACCCGCACTCGAACAAAAATTGAAAGCGCCGTTAACCATAAGGCAACTGCCGAGGCGTTATTCAAGCGATGAACCCGCGCCTCGCCCCTGACGGCCCGACCAAGGGCTCCACCGGGCATGGGCAGTCTGGCAATTCCGGCGGTCAGGGCCTCTCCCTTGAACCGTCGTCGAGCAATGCCGACATAAGGTTCAAGTCAGCCCCTAACCGGGGCCAGGAGTAGAAAAGACATGCCATCTTTCGCAGCCGCCCTTGAAACCACCCTGCACAATGCGCTGACCCATGCGTCCGAGCGCAAGCATGAATATGCGACGCTGGAGCATCTGCTTCTCGCGCTGATCGACGATGAACATGCGTCGAAGGTGATGCAGGCGTGCGGCGTGCAACTGGGCGAACTGGCCGATGCCGTCACCCAGTATCTCGACACCGAACTTGACAGCCTGAAGGTGGAGGGCGCCAGCGACCCCTCGCCCACCAGCGGCTTCCAGCGCGTCGTCCAGCGCGCCATCCTCCATGTCCAGTCGTCCGGCAAGGATGAAGTGACGGGCGCAAATGTCCTCGTCGCGCTCTTCTCCGAACGCGAATCCTATGCCGTCTATTTCCTGCAGCAGCAGGACATGAGCCGCCTCGATGCCGTCAGCTATATCAGCCACGGCGTCGGCAAGGGCACGCCCACGCCCGAGCGTCAGGAGACCAAGGGGGCAGCCGAGGAGGAAAAGAAGGTGCAGGACGGCAAGGGCAAGAAGGACAGTGCCTTGGAGCAGTTCACCGTCAACCTCAACGAGAAGGCGGAACGCGGCAAGGTCGATCCGCTGATCGGCCGGTCGTCGGAAGTCGACCGCACCATCCAGATCCTGTGCCGCCGTTCGAAGAACAACCCGCTCTATGTCGGTGATCCGGGCGTCGGCAAGACCGCGATCGCGGAAGGCCTGGCGCGCAAGATCGTCGAGGGCGAAGTGCCCGACGTGCTCAAGGAAGCGGTCATCTACTCGCTCGACATGGGCGCGCTGCTGGCCGGCACCCGCTATCGCGGCGACTTCGAGGAGCGGCTGAAGGCGGTCGTCACCGAACTGGAGAAGATGCCGCACGCGGTCCTCTTCATCGACGAGATCCACACCGTGATCGGTGCCGGCGCGACCAGCGGCGGCGCGATGGACGCCTCGAACCTGCTGAAGCCGGCCCTGTCGGGCGGGACGATCCGCTGCATCGGTTCGACCACCTACAAGGAATTCCGCAATCATTTCGAGAAGGACCGTGCGCTGCTGCGTCGCTTCCAGAAGATCGACGTGAACGAGCCTTCGGTCGAGGATACGATCAAGATCCTGACCGGCCTGCGCACCGCGTTCGAGGAACATCATCACGTCAAATATACGCCGGACGCGATCAAGGCGGCAGTCGAGTTGTCGGCCCGCTACATCAACGACCGCAAGCTGCCGGACAAGGCGATCGACGTGATCGACGAAGTCGGCGCGATGCAGATGCTGGTGGTGCCCTCCAAGCGCAAGAAGACGATCACCCCCAAGGAGATCGAGGCGGTCATCGCCACCATGGCGCGCATCCCGCCCAAGACCGTGTCGTCGGACGACAAGAGCGTGCTGGAATCGCTGACCACCGATCTGAAACGCGTCGTCTTCGGCCAGGATCAGGCGATCGAGGTGCTGTCGTCCGCGATCAAGCTGTCGCGTGCCGGCCTGCGCGATCCGGACAAGCCGATCGGCAACTATCTCTTCTCCGGCCCGACCGGCGTCGGCAAGACGGAGGTGGCGCGCCAGCTCGCAACCCTGCTCGGCATCCCGCTGCAGCGGTTCGACATGTCGGAATATATGGAACGCCATTCGGTCAGCCGCCTGATCGGCGCCCCTCCGGGCTATGTCGGCTATGACCAGGGTGGCCTGCTGACCGACGCCGTCGACCAGCAGCCGCACAGCGTGCTGCTGCTCGACGAGATCGAGAAGGCGCATCCGGACCTGTTCAACATCCTGTTGCAGGTGATGGACAATGGCCGCCTGACCGATCATCACGGCAAGACCGTCGATTTCCGCAACACCATCCTCATCATGACCACCAATGCCGGTGCGTCGGACATGGCGAAGGAATCGATCGGCTTTGGCGAGCTGACCCGCGAGGATGTGCAGGAAGACGCGGTGAAGAAGCTCTTCACCCCCGAATTCCGCAACCGCCTCGATGCGATCGTGCCGTTCGGCTATCTGCCGCCGGAAATCGTCGCCCGCGTCATCGACAAGTTCGTGCTGCAACTGGAACTGCAACTGGCCGACCGCGACGTCCACATCACCCTGGACGATGATGCCAAGGCCTGGCTCACCAAGAAGGGCTATGACAAGCTCTATGGTGCCCGCCCGATGGGCCGCCTGATGCAGGAAAAAATCAAGCAGCCGCTGGCCGAAGAACTGCTGTTCGGCAAGCTGGTCCATGGCGGCGAGGTCCATGTCCATATGAAGGATGAGGCCCTGGCCTTCCAGATCACCCCCGCCGCGCCCAAGAAGGGTGGCAAGAAGGGCGGCAAGGCCAAGACGCCGGAAGGCACGAAATAAGCGGCTTCACAGGCCCATGGGAAAGGCGGCTCGAGAGGGCCGCCTTTTTTATTCCTCCCCGGCACGGGGAGGGGGACCGTGCGCAGCACGGTGGAGGGGCACGCGCCACAAAGAGCCGCATCCCAGCACCGCTACTCCCCCCTCTTTTGCCGTCATTGCCGCACAGGCGGTTAGCCCTCATCCACTATCTCCGTGCCGCCGCGGCTCCGCGCGAAAATGAATCACGCGGAGGCGCGGAGAAGAAAAGGGAAGGCCAACTTGGGTGGGAACAAGACATAGCCCCTCCCTTCCAGGGAGGGGTTGGGGTGGGTTGCGAGCGTAGCGAGCTTCTGCCCTATCGACCGTAGACCGCCGCTACGCGGCGCACCCACCCCCGGCCCCTCCCTGGAAGGGAGGGGAGTAGGAAACGTCCGCTTCTGGTCGTTACTTGCCAGTCACAGCCACCGTCATTCTGACGGAAGTCAGGATCCATTCTGCGCTACGGCGGATGGGGAGCGCTGAATGGATCCCGGATCAAGTCCGGGATGACGAAGATGGTGAAGGTAGCTTCTGGTCGTCAGCCGTCAAAGGCCGGCATCGTCGCTCGCGATGACGGGGGTGGTCGCTTCCAGACCATCCTCCCCTGCAAGGTTCGGCAGAGTCGCGTGCTTCTGCCGAACCTTGCAGGGGAGGAATTCACAGCCGCTTCTGGTGGTCAGCCCCCTCCCCCTACACCCACATGCCCTTGCCTGCGTCAGCGTTGCATGACACCCATGCCATCATGCTGCCCCACACCCAGTCCATCCTCCTCCTCCACGGCTTTGGCGGGCATCAGGTGCAGACTGCCCTCCTCGCCCGCCGCCTGCGCGATGCAGGCTTCATCGTCGCCAATATCGGCTATCCCAGCTGGCGCTGGCCGCTGCCCCGCGTCATCGATCATCTCCACGCCCGCATCATCGCCAGCCCGGCCTACGCCGCCACGACCGTCCATTGCGTCGGCCATTCGATGGGCGGCCTCATGCTGCGCGCTTGGCTCGCGCGCCATCGCCCCGATCATCTCGGCCGCGTCGTCATGCTCGGCACGCCCAATGGCGGCAGCGAGATTGCCGACCTTTTCTACCGCCTGCGCCTCCATCCGCTGATCCTGAACCAGGCCGGCGCGCTGCTGCGCACCCGCCGCGACGCGGCCACGCTAGCGGCGCTGGGCGAGGTCGACTATCCGCTCGGCATCATCGCGGGCGACCGGCCGATGAACGGCCTGCTCCCCAGCCGCATCTTCCGCGCGCCCAATGACGGCAAGGTCAGCGTCGCCGCCACCCATTGTCCGGGCGAAAGCGATCATATCACCCTGCCTGTCGCCCATACCGCGATGATCTACACCCGCCCCGTCGTCGATCAGGTCGCGCATTTCCTGCGCCATGGGCAGTTCGCACGGACCTGATTCCCCCGCCCCACATGCTTGCGGCGGCCGTTGCGCAATTATTAGGGAATTGCGGTCAGATCGGCAGGACGGATCGGGTTCAGTGGGATTGGGGAAAACATGGTCATGATTGGAAAATGGGCGGCAGCGCTCGGTGCAGTTGTTGCGCTGGGCGGCGCGCTATCGCCGCATGTCGCCAACGCCAAGGCGCCCGGCCAGATCATTCTCACGCCCCAATCCGAAGAGGCGCTGGTCATCATCAAGACCGACTGGTGGCAACCGGCGCCGTCGATGCACTCGGCATTCAAGCTGCTGCTCTCCACCTATGTCGATGCGGAAGCCCGGCTTTCCAGTGGGCCTTTCAGCGGCACCGCGCTGTTCGAAGCCAAGCAGAAGAATTTCCTCGACGGCTATCTGATGGTTCCCGTCAAGCCGGGGCGCTGGGTCGTGCGCAGCTATTCGCAACAGGATAGCTGGGTGCTCTGCTTCAACGCCGCCTCGCTCCAGTTTGAGGCGAAGCCGGGCCAGGTCGTCTATCTCGGCCGGTTCGACGCGCTCTCCCATCGGCAGCAATTGACCAGGCAGGCGATCGCATCAGGCAATACCAGCATTCGCGGCGGTGGCTTCGTCGATTATTTCGACCTGCCGCAGGGACCGATCTTTGCGCCGGTGGATGCGCCCCAGATCGCCGCCGTGCAGACCATGCTGGCGCGCCGCGTGCCCGGCGTCAGCGTGCCGGTGCAGGCCGTCGCCTTCACTCCCGCGACATTCGGCACCGGTTCCACTTTGTATGGCACACGGCGCTGCGGCGGCTATTTCCCGGCCAGCGGCAAGGGCAAGGCTGACAAAAGCTAAAACGGTAAGGCAGGTCGCCTAGCGTCGCGCCCCTCTCCCCGCCGCCCGCAAAAACTGCTAAGCCGACTCCAGAACAGAAAGGTCGCATGTCTTCCACGCTTTCATAGGGGAATGCATGTCCACTTCGCTTCATCTGCGGTCCGCCGCGCCACGCACCGCGCTGCTCAGCATCAGCTTCGTCCTTCTCGCCACGCCCGGCGCCAGCCAGCAGGCCGGCGGACCGATCGCCCGCTATTCGATGGATGCCGGCACCATGTCCGGCATGGCCGCAATGGCGGGCGGCGGCGGCATGGGCGGGGCCATGTCGATGATGATGGGCGGCGGCAACCAGCCGATCCATGAACTGGTACTGCGCCTGGGATCGACCCAGGCCGCGAGCGGTTCGCCGGCCGCCGAACATTATATGCCCGCCGGCGCCCGGCTGGGTGCCTCCGTCCCGCTGGTCACGCCAAAGGTCACGCCAAGCGACGAGCCGGCGCTGCCCGGCGAGAAGCCCAAGGGGCGGCTGCTCATCTATTGGGGATGCGGCGCGACCGCCGGGCCGAACCAGCCGGTGGTGATCGATTTCGCCAAGGTCGCGCGCGGCCAGTTTCCGCCCGGCCTCTACATGACCGGCGCGACGATCCCGCAGGAATGGCAGGTCCGCTTCACCAACAGCAAGACCTATGGCGAATGGCCCAATGGCCAGACGCGCAAGACACTGTCGGGCAATTCCTCGCTGATCGGCGACCATCGCATCGCCGGCAATTATTCGCCCGAGATCAAGTTCGCGCTGAACCAGGACTTCATGCCGCCGATCACGGGGCGCGCCAGCCCGGCGGCGGGCGGCGCCACCCAGTTGAGCTGGAACGCGGTGCCCAATGCGACCGGCTATTATGCCTGGGTGTTCGCGGCCAAGCAGGGCGGCGACATGGTGTGGTGGGCCTCCTCGGCCAGTCAGGCCTTTGGCGGTCCAGTGTGGGACTGGCTATCCCCCGGTGCCGTGCGCAAGCTGATCGGCGACAAGATCGTGATGCCGCCCAGCCAGACCAGTTGCACCGTGCCCTCGCAGGTGGTGCAGTCGGGCGGCGACATGCTGATGGGCAGCCTCTATGCCTATGGGCCTGAAGCCAATTTCGCCTATCCGCCGCGCCCGGCCGATCCCAAGATCGCCTGGAAACCGGAATGGATCGCCCGCGTGCGCTATCGCTCCAACACCATGTGGATGCTCAATGGCCCGGACATGGGATCGATGATGAGCCAGGGCAGTGACGACAGCGCCGAAGCCTCCGGCGACAATCCGCCGCCCAAGAAGAAGAAATGCAAGGGCGGCCTTGGCGGCATGCTGGCCGGCGCGATGGGCGCGGGCTGCTGAAGCTCTGGTCGGGGCGCGGCACCAGCTATCGCGCCCCGGCCACGACTTGCACTTGAAACGAAAGGAAAATCCGGCAAGTCTCGTGCCATTCTTCCGTTTCGAGGTTTTCATGCGACACAAGCTATTGGCCGCGCTGCTGCTCGGCGCCGCCCTCTCCCCCCTGCCGCTCGCCGCCCAGTCGGCCGCCCCGTCGTCCAGGTTCGAGGGCCGCGACATCTTCGCGCTGCAGGTCGCGACCGATCCGCAGATCAGCCCCGACAGCAAGAGCGTCGCCTATGTCCGCCGTCAGGGCGACATCATGACCGACCGGCAGAAGGGCGCGATCTGGCTGGTCGACACCGCCACCGGCGCGCAGCGCCCGCTGGTCACCGACGCCAGCCAGCCGCGCTGGTCGCCCGATGGCAAGCGCATCGCCTATATCGCCGCCGATGCGGGCAAGCCGCAGCTGTTCGTGCGCTGGCTGGACACCGGCGCCACCGTGCGCGTCACCACCCTGCCAGACGGCCCGCAGTCGGTCACCTGGTCGCCCGACGGCAAGTCCCTCGCCTATATCATGCGTGTGCCCGCCGACCCGATGAAGCTGGGCAAGGCGCCCGACAAGCCGGAGGGCGCCGAATGGGCCAAGCCGCTGGAGGTGATCGACCGGGTCGATTATCGCAATGATGGCGGCGGCTATGTCCAGGCCGGCTATGACCATATCTTCCTAGTGGCGGCCGATGGCGGCCCGGCGCGGCAGCTGAGCTTTGGCGATTATCAGGATGGCGGCCCGTTGAGCTGGACGCCCGATGGCCGCGCCATATTGTTCAGCGCGGTGCGCAAGCCCGACTGGCAGCAGAAGATATTCGATCCGGAAATCTACACGCTCGACATCGCCTCGGGCGCGATCAGCCCGCTCACCAGCCGCGGCGGGCCCGATGTCGCGCCGGTCGTCTCGCCCGACGGCAGCAAGATCGCCTATCTCGGCTATGACGACAAGCGCCTGTCCTACCAGAACACTTATCTCTACATCATGAACCGCGACGGCAGCGGCGCCCATGCGATCACCGCCAGTTTCGACCGCAGCATCGATCGCGCCTATTGGGCGGCCGACGGCAAGTCGCTCTACGCCCAATATGACGAGCGCGGCGTCAATCGCCTTGCCCGCATCAGCCTCGACGGCCATGTCACCGAACTGGCGAGCGGCCTTACCGGCACGGCGTTCGACCGGCCCTATAGCGGCGGCGATTTCAGCGTCGCGGCCAATGGCACGCTCGCTTTCACCAGCGGATCGGCGTTGCGCCCGGCCGACCTGTCGGTCAGCAGCGGCGGCAAGAGCCGCCAGCTCACGCGCCTCAATGAGGATTTCCTGGGCCACAAGGCGCTGGGACAGGTGAAGGAACTGGCCGTCACCGCGCCTGACGGCCGCACCGTGCCGGCCTGGCTCGTCACCCCGCCCGGCTATCAGCCCGGCACCCGCGTGCCGCTGCTGCTGGAAATCCATGGCGGTCCGCACACCGCCTATGGCCCGCATTTCTCGACCGACGACCAGCTTTATGCCGCCGCCGGCTATGCCGTGCTCTACACCAACCCGCGCGGCTCCACCTCCTATGGCGAAGAGTTTGCCCAGCTGATCCATCACAAATATCCCGGCGACGACTATGGCGACCTGATGGCCGCGGTGGATGCCGCGATCGCGACGGGCGTGGCCGATCCGGACAATCTGTTCGTTACCGGCGGTTCGGGCGGCGGCGTGCTGACCAGCTGGATCATCGGCAAGACCGACCGGTTCAAGGGTGCCGCCACGCAGAAGCCGGTGATCAACTGGATCAGCGAAGCGCTGACCATGGACAATACCCTCTTCACCTCGCGCTACTGGTTCCCGGCCAAGCCCTGGGAAGATCCGATGGGCTATTGGAACCGCTCGCCGCTCAGCCTGGTTGGCAACGTCAAGACGCCGACCCTGGTGGTCGTGGGCAGCGAGGATTATCGCACCCCGGTCAGCGAAGCGGAGCAATATTATGGCGCGCTGCAGATACGGGGCGTGCCGACCGCGCTGGTGAAGGTGCCGGGTGCGAGCCATGGCGGCATCGCCGCCCGCCCGTCGCAATCGGCGGCCAAGGCGGCGGCGATCATCGCCTGGTTCGATCGCTATCGCGACAAGCCTGCGGCGGCGGCCACCGCACCGGCTCAATGATCCGGCTGGCCGGAGCATATTGTTCATGATATGTTCCTGCCACTTTCCAAGGAGGATGCATGATGGCGGACCCGGTTCTTCTCTACACCAACCCCATGTCCCGCGGGCAGATTGCCCGATGGATGCTGGAGGAGGTCGGCGCGCCCTATGAGGCGGTGATCCTGGATTATGCCGGCGGCATGAAGACCGCCGACTATCGCGCGATCAACCCGATGGG
This sequence comes from Sphingomonas sp. S-NIH.Pt3_0716, assembly GCF_003950715.1. NCBI lineage: Bacteria > Pseudomonadati > Pseudomonadota > Alphaproteobacteria > Sphingomonadales > Sphingomonadaceae > Sphingomonas > Sphingomonas sp. S-NIH.Pt3_0716. The sequence continues at coordinate 79,191 of NZ_QLJK01000001.1, forward strand.
CAAGGTGCCGGCGATCGTTCATGGCGGCAAGGTGGTGACCGAATGCGCCGCCATCTGCGCCTATCTGGCCGATGCCTTCCCCGCCGCCGGCCTGGCGCCGGCGACCGATGATCGGGCCGACTATTATCGCTGGCTTTTCTTCGCCGCCGGTCCGGTGGAGGCCGCGGTCACCAACAAGGCGATGGGCTTCGTCCTGCCAGAGGGACGCGAACGCAGCGCGGGCTATGGCTCGCTCGATGACACGCTCGACACGCTGGAAACGGCGGTCACCGGCCGCGGCTGGATCTGCGGCGGCACCTTCACCGCAGCGGACGTCTATGTCGGCGCGCAGATCGACTGGGGGCTCACCTTCGGCACCATCCCCAGCCGCCCGGCATTCGAGGCCTATGCCGCCCGGTTGCGCGAACGCCCAGCCTATAAGAGGCAGAAGGAGATCGACAACGCCCTGATCGCCGAGATGCAGAAACAGGGCTGAGCCTGCCCCTTCCCAACAAAGCAAAAGGCCCGGCGGAGATGTCCGCCGGGCCTTTTTCCTGTCTTCGTTCCGTTCGCTGGAGATCAGCGGCGATCGCCCATGAAGCGCAGCAGGAACATGAACATGTTGATGAAGTCGAGATAGAGGTTCAGCGCCCCCATCACCACCGACTTGCCCATCATGTCGGTGCCGGCGACATAGCTGTAGATGCTCTTGATCTTCTGCGTGTCATAGGCGGTCAGGCCCGCGAACAGCAGCACGCCGACGAAGCTGATCACCAGATCCATCATGCTGGAACGCAGGAAGAGGTTGATCAGGCTGGCGACCAGCAGGCCGACGACACCCATGATCAGGAAGGTGCCGAAGCCCGACAGATCCTTCTTGGTGGTGTAGCCGAACAGGCTGAGGCCGGCGAAGGCCGCAGCGGTCGCGAAGAAGGTCTGCGCGATCGACGTGCCGGTATAGACCAGGAAGATCGACGACAGCGACAGGCCCATCACGGCGGCATAGGCCCAGAACAGGCTCTGCATCGCGACGGTCGACAGCTTGTTGATGCCAAAGCTCATCACCATGACGAAAGCCAGCGGCGCGAACATGATGACATATTTCAGGATGCCGGGGCCGGCGAGGATCTGGAGCGCCAGACCGCTCGACGCGAACAGCATCGCGACGACACCGGTCAGCAGCACGCCGCTCGCCATATAATTATAGACCGACAGCATATATTTGCGCAGCCCGGCATCGAACGCCTCGCTGCGCGCGGCGCTGGCATTGCCAAAGCCTGCGATGTCGGAACGGGGGTCGGACCAATTGGCCATGGGTAAAATCTCCTTGGACGGCCTTTCTCGGCCGATCGTCATAGTATCGGCGCTAACGCCTCTCAGTTCAAGTGAAAGCCGAAGCCTAACAGCGATGTCATGCTTCAGCGCGACATCACAAGATCATGCCGGATCGACTTGCGCGAAGGCCCGCACCGGGAATGTGCCCATGCCGACGATCTTGGGCGGCACGGCGGTGAAGGCGAAGCCGGCATCCGGCAGCGCACCCAGATTGGTCATATGCTCGCAGATCAGCGCGCCCGCCCCCAGCAGCTCGCGATGGACCGGGCGACCGGTGCCGGGGCGGGTATCGTCGATATTATGGCTGTCGATGCCGACCAGCCGGGCGCCGCGCGCCACCAGCATCTGCGCCGCCGCTTCGGTCAGGTAGGGGTGATCCTCAAAATAAGTCGGCGTGCGCCAGTGGCGGTCCCAGCCGGTGTGGACCAGCACCGCGCGGCCGGCGACGTCGATGCCGTCGAGATCGGCGGCGTCGGTGGCGAGGCCGATGGCATCGAACGGCCGCCGCACGACGATCGCCGGCAGGCTGGCCAGCCGGTCGAGATCGAGCATCGAGAGGTCATCCCCCTCCTCGAAGCGGTGGAAGGGCGCATCGAGATAGGTGCCAGTATTCGACACCATGTCGATCCGTCCCATCTGAAACGCGCTGCCATCGGCATAGTTGGCGCGCGACTGTTCGCGGGTCCAGTAATCGCAGATATGCGGCGCGGCGACGCCCTTATAGGTGGTCATGCCATGTTCGATGGCGTGGCTCAGGTCGATGAAACGGGTCATGACGGGGATATTCTCCGGCGAAAGATGCGCCACAGGGTGGAAAAGCCGACGACCGCCCAGATGATGTTGAGCACCATCGAGGGAAAGGCGTCGTGCCACCAGGTGTTGAGGATGAAGAAGGCGGCGCCGACGGCGTTGAGCCACTGGAAGGTCGCCGATCCACCCGACAGCCGCCCGGTCGAGACGCCGACATAGGCGATCAGCACCAATATCGCGCCGGCCCAGCCGACGATCTCCACGAACAGCGCCACCATCCACCCCCAAATGAAAAGGGCCTCTCCCTTCCGGGAGAAGCCCTCATTCCTTAGCTCAGCGCGTCAAGCGATCAAGCGCTCAGGCGGCCAGCTTGCGCAGCACATATTGCAGGATGCCGCCGTTGAGGAAATATTCCAGCTCGTTGACGGTATCGATGCGGCAAAGCGCGGTGAAGCTGAAGGTCGAACCGTCGGCGCGGGTGACCTGCACTTCGACATCCTGGCGCGGCTTGAGGTCGGCGACGCCGGCGATGGTGAAGCTGTCATCGCCCTTGAGGCCCAGCGTGTCGCGGGTCTGGCCATCCTTGAACACCAGGGGCAGCACGCCCATGCCGACCAGGTTCGAGCGGTGGATGCGCTCGAAGCTTTCGACGATCACGGCGCGCACGCCGAGCAGGTTGGTGCCCTTGGCCGCCCAGTCGCGCGACGATCCGGTGCCATATTCCTTGCCGCCGATCACGACCAGCGGCGTGCCGTCGGCCTTGTGCTTCATCGCCGCGTCATAGATCGGCATGACTTCGCCCTGATAGCTGGTCATGCCGCCTTCGACGCCGTCGAGCATCAGATTCTTGATGCGGATATTGGCGAAGGTGCCGCGCATCATGACTTCATGATGGCCACGGCGCGAGCCATAGCTGTTATAGTCGGCCTGGGCGACCTGATGCTCGCTCAGCCACTTGCCTGCGGGCGAGGTCGCCTTGATCGAACCGGCCGGCGAGATGTGGTCGGTGGTGATCGAGTCGCCGAAGATCGCCAGCGGCATGGCGCCGATGATGTCCGTGACCGGCGCCGGGGTCATGGTCAGCCCCTCGAAATAGGGCGGGTTGGCGACATAGGTCGACCCGGCACGCCACTTGTAGGTGTCCGACCCGGTCACCTCGATCGCCTGCCAATGGGCGTCGCCCTTGTAGACATTGGCGTAGCGGGCGCGGAACATCTCCCGGTCGACCGCCCCCGCCAGGGTGGTCGCGACCTCGTCATTGGTCGGCCAGATGTCCTTGAGATAGACCGCCTCGCCATCCTTGCTCGTGCCGATCGGGGTGGTGATGAAATCCTCGATCACCGTGCCCTTGAGCGCATAGGCGACGACCAGCGGCGGCGAAGCGAGGAAGTTGGCGCGCACGTCGGGCGAGACGCGACCTTCGAAGTTGCGGTTGCCCGAAATGACGGCGGCAGCGACCAGGCCATTTTCATTGATCGCCTTGCTGATCGGCTCGGCCAGCGGGCCGGAATTGCCGATGCAGGTGGTGCAGCCATAGCCGACGAGGTTAAAGCCGATCGCGTCGAGATGCGCCTGAAGGCCCGCCTTTTCCAGATAGTCGGTGACGACCTGGCTACCGGGCGCCAGCGAGGTCTTGACCCAGGGCTTGGGCTTGAGGCCCAGCTCGTTTGCCTTCTTTGCGACCAGGCCGGCGGCGATCAGGACATTGGGGTTGGAGGTATTGGTGCAGCTGGTGATCGCGGCAATGGTGACGTCGCCGTCGCCAATGTCATAATCCTTGCCCTCGACCGGAACGCGGGTCTGCGCCTTCTTGTAGGTATTCACCATGTCGGCGTTGAACACATCATCAACTTCGGGCAGCGCGACGCGGTCCTGCGGGCGCTTGGGACCAGCCAGGCTCGGCACGACCGTGGACAGGTCCAGTTCCAGCGTATCGGTGAAGATCGGCTCGACCGACGGATCGATCCAGAAACCCTGCTGCTTGGCATAGGCCTCGACCAGCGCGATATTCTCGTCGCTGCGGCCAGTGAGGCGCATATAGTCGAGCGTCTTGTCGTCGATGCCGAAGAAGCCGCAGGTCGCGCCATATTCGGGCGCCATATTGGCCAGCGTCGCACGGTCAGCGAGCGAAAGGGTGGCAAGGCCGGGGCCGAAATATTCGACGAAGCGGCCGACCACGCCGCGCGCGCGCAGCATCTGGGTGCAGGTCAGCACCAGATCGGTCGCGGTGACGCCTTCCTTCAAATTGCCGGTGAACTTGAAGCCGACCACTTCGGGGATCAGCATCGATACCGGCTGACCCAGCATCGCGGCCTCCGCCTCGATCCCGCCGACGCCCCAGCCCAGCACGCCCAGGCCATTGACCATGGTGGTGTGGCTGTCGGTACCGACGCAGGTGTCGGGATAGGCGATGGTCGCGCCGTCGGCGCCCTCGCTCGACCAGACGCCCTGGGCGATATTTTCCAGGTTCACCTGATGGCAGATGCCGGTGCCCGGCGGCACGGCGTAGAAATTGGCGAGGCTCTTGCTGCCCCATTTCAAGAAGTCGTAGCGCTCCATATTGCGCTGATATTCGATCTCCATATTGTCTTGGAACGCGCGGGGCGTGCCGAACTCGTCGACCATGACTGAATGGTCGATGACGAGATGGACGGGCACCTGCGGGTTGATCTTGCTGGCGTCGGCGCCCAGCGCATTCATCGCGTCGCGCATGGCGGCCAGGTCGACGACGCAGGGCACGCCGGTAAAGTCCTGCAGCAGCACGCGCGCCGGGCGATACTGGATCTCGCGCTCGGCCTTGCCCTTGTCATTCTGCCAGTCGACGATCGCCTGGATATCGTCGGTGGTGACGGTCACGCCATCCTCGAAGCGCAGCAGATTTTCGAGCAGCACCTTCATCGAGAAAGGCAGGCGCGAAACGTCTCCAAGCTTCGCAGCGGCCTTTTCCAACGAATAATAGGCGATGTCCTTGCCGCCGACATTGAGCGTGTCGCGCGTGCCGAGAGTATCCTGTCCGGTGGCGGTCATAAGATATGCGTCTCCTCGCATAGGCCCGGCCATGCGGAAGGAAGCGTCGCGTTCCCACCAGAAGCCACGAAGACGCGGCAAGGTGGAGGGAGGCGCCCCAACCGATGGTCGAAGCAAGTGTGTCCCGATGAGCGGTGGCATACAGATTGCCACCGCCAAGTCAAAGGGACAAAATGGTCGAAACCGCCTTTATTTCCGCCATTTTTGCTTACTGAAAATCATTCGCAACGACGCGCACAAGGGCCGCACTTTTATTGTGCGCGGGGCGTGGAAATCACGCCCGCCCCGCCCCACATCTTGCCTTTATCGGCGCTCTTTTCAGCGTGCCTTTTCCGCTGCGATCCAGCCGTCGATCTGGCTTTCCAGCACAGTGAGCGGCACCGCCCCCTGCGACAGCACCGCGTCATGGAAACGGCGCAGGTCGAACTTGGGCCCAAGCTGCTGTTCCGTCCGCGCCCGCAGTTCGCGGATCTTGATCTCGCCCAGCTTGTAGCCCAGCGCCTGTCCCGGCCAACTGATATAGCGATTGACCTCGGCATCGATATTGGCGTCGCTCAGGGCGCTGTTCGCCTTCATGAAGGCGACGGCCTTCGCCTTGTCCCAGCCCTTGGCATGGATGCCGGTGTCGACCACCAGGCGGCAGGCGCGCCACATCTCATAGGACAGGCGGCCCATCATCTTCTCGGGCGTGTCGTAGAGGCCCATCTCCTCGCCCAGATATTCGGTGTAGAGCGCCCAACCCTCGACATAGGCGGTGAAACCGGCGAGATATTTGCGGAAGGGCGGCAGCGGCAATTCCTGCTGCAACGCGATCTGATTGTGATGGCCCGGCACCGCCTCATGCGCGGTCAGCGCCGGCAATTCCCAGAAGGGCCGCTGGTCGAGCTTCGAGGTGTTGACCCAATAGGTGCCGGAAATTCCTGCCTCGGGCGCGCCGGGGCCATAATAGGCGGTAGTCGTCCCTTCCGCCTCAGCCGCCGGGATCGGCTTGACGCCATAGGGAAGGCGCGGCAGCGTGGCGAAATAACGCGGCAGCAGCCCGTCGATCGCCTTGGCCTGGCGCGCGGCGATGCGCAGCAGTTCCTCGGGCGTCTTCGCGTAATAGCTCGGGTCGGTGCGCAGATGCTGGATGAAGGCGGCGCGGCTGGGATAGCCCGCCTTGGCCGCGATCTCGTCCATCCGCTTGCCGATGCGGGCGACCTCATCCAGCCCGATCTGGTGGATCTGATCGGGCGTCAGGTCGGTCGTGGTGTGGGTGCGCACCCGACTGGCATACCAGGCCGCCCCGCCCGGCAGGGTCGAGGCGCTGTCGCTCTTGCGGCATTTGGGCAGATAGTCCGCCACGAACAGGTCGTGCCATTTGCCATATTCGGGCGTGATGACATCGCGGATCACCGCCACCGCGCGCGCCTGCAGCGCCGCCCAGTCGGCGTCGCTGATGTCGCGCGGCTTGGCGCGCGTGAAGGGCTCGTAGAAGCGCGTTCCTTCCGGCGGCCCAGCGACGATGCCGCTGATCCCCTTGGCAAAGCCGCCCAGCACCGAACAGGGCAGCACGTAACCGCCCTTGATCGCTTGGCGGGTGATCGCCATGCCGTCGCCATTCTGTTTCGGGTAAAGGGCGAGACGCTTCAGATAGCTCTCATAATCGGCGCGGGTGTAGAAAGGCAGGCCGTCGGCCATGCCGGAAAAGCCCTGATGCCAGCTATAATAGGTGGTGAAGAGCATCAGCCGCTCGGCCTGATGCCTGTCGCTGGCGATATCGTCGCGCAGCATCCACAGCAGCACCGCGCGATTGACCTTGTCGGCCGCGTCCAGCCCGCCCTCGGGAACGGCGTCGAGGCGCGTGACGAAACCCTGCTCCACCTTGATCTGCGCATCCCGCGCGCCAAGCGACAGGTCCGAAATCTGGTCGTCATAGTCGCGCACGCCGCGTGCGGTCGCTTCCACCGGATGGACCGACAGATACCATGCCCAGTGATCGTCGATCACCTTGGTCAGCTGGTCATGGGGCGTCTGGGCGTGAGCCAGAGCGGGCGCCGCAACGGCGAGCATCAGGGAAATGATCTTGCGCATGGGCGCAACTGATCGCGCGGCGCAACGATTCTGGCAAGATGGCCCGATGCCGGTTCAGGCGGCGGCTACGCCGTCCGCTTCGACAATGTCGTCGCCGGCATAATAGCCGCGCACCCGGACCCGCTTTTCCACATGGTCGACCGGCACCCGCAGCAGCACCAATCGCCAGGTGCCGCCAAGATCGCGCTGGAGCAGGAAGCCGGCCTCATCGCGCAGCAACCGCCCGGTTTCATCCACTCCAGCGCCAATCTCGATCATGCGTGTCAGTCTATCGCGTCCTTGATGCCCTTGCCAGCCAGAAGGCCCAGGACAAGGAAAATCAGGAACAGGGCGATGGCAACGCCGAACAGCAATTTGGCGATGCCGACAAAGGTGCCGGCGGCGCCGCCGAAGCCGAGGACGGCGAGCACGGCCGCGATCACGAGGGCAATGATGGCAAGACGAATCATGGTGGGATTCCTTCCGTTTCTCTGATGTTTCCAAACGGAGGAAGGCGCGCATTGTTCCGCGCGCGCAGCGATCAGACCCAGCCTTCGAGCACCTGATTGGGCGGGCGATGGCCATCGGCCCAGGTGCGGATATTGGCGATGACGCGGGCACCGGTGGCGTCGCGCCCCTCGAAGGTCGCCGAGCCGACATGGGGCAGCAGGGTGACGTTGGCGAGCGCCAGCAGCCGCGGATCGACCGCCGGCTCATGGGTGTAGACGTCAAGCCCGGCGCCGGCGATCCGTGCTTCGGCGAGCGCAGCGATCAGTGCCGGCTCATCGGTGATTTCCGCGCGGGAGGTGTTGATGAGATAGGCGTCGGGCCGCATCAGGCCGATCCGCCGCGCATCGATCAGGCCGCGGCTATCGGCGTTGAGCGGGCAATGGATCGAGACGATGTCGCATTCGCGCAGCAGCGCGTCGAGATCGTCATGCCAGCTGGCCTCCAGTTCCTGCTCCACCTCGAAAGGCAGGCGGTGGCGGTTATGGTAGGCGATGGAGAGGCCGAACGCCTTGGCGCGGCGGGCGACGGCGCGACCGATGCGGCCCATGCCGATGATGCCCAGCTTCTTGCCGCCGATGCGATGGCCGAGCATGCCCGACGGGCTCCAGCCATGCCACTGGCCCGAGCGCACCAGCTTCTCTCCCTCTGCCAGGCGGCGGGGCACGGAGAGGATCAGCGCCATGGTCATGTCGGCCGTATCTTCGGTCAACACGCCGGGCGTGTTGGTGACGATCACGCCCCTGGTCCGCGCGGCGGCGAGGTCGATATGGTCGACGCCGCTGCCGAAGCTGGCGATCAGTTGCAACCGGTCGGGCGCGCCGGCGATCAGTTCCGCGTCGATCTGGTCGCTGATGCAGGGCACCAGCACGTCGCACTGCGCCATGGCGGCGGCGAGTTCGGCCCGGTTCATGGGGATGTCGCCGGTATTGAAGCTGGCGTCGAACAGTTCGGCCATGCGCGCCTCCACATTGGGCGGCAGGCGGCGCGTCACGATGACGCGCGGCGTTGCGGGGCGCGGTTTCCTGGCCATAGCATGGCCGCTATTCCCGCCTGCCCCGCCGGTCAAGCGGATATGCGGCTGCCTGCGATTGAAAGCTTGTCGCGACCGGCTGGACAAGCGTATGGAAAGATCATGGGTGATATGGGCAAAGGGTCGGGCATGAAGCGCCTGCTGCTGGGCGCGGGCATGATCGCGGCACTGACCAACATGAGCGGCGCGGCGGCGGCCCCGGCCAAGCCGGTGCCCTATTGGGCGTCGCTGTCGCATGACGAGGCGCGGATGCGCGTCGGCCCCAGCCTCGATTACCCGTCCAACTGGGTCTATCAGCGCCGCGACCTGCCGGTGAAGGTGGTGCAGGTGCTGGGCCTGTGGCGCAAGGTGGAAGACCCTGACGGTGCCCAGGGCTGGATGCATGTCCGCCTGCTGAGCGATACCGCCACGGCGATCGTCACCGCGGCGCAAGCACCTATGCATGAGGGCGCGAGCGAAACCAGCCGCACCCTGTTCCGCGCCGAAAAGGGCGTGGTCGGCCGGATCGGTTCCTGCTCAAGCGGCTGGTGCGCGTTCGACGTGAAGGGCCAGAAAGGCTTCGTGAAGGCCAGCGACGTATGGGGCGCCACCAGCGGCTGAGCCCGGCGCGGCAAAATAGGAAATGCCGCGCTTAACTTCGCATATTTCCCGCACATCCTGACATTTTCGTGCCGATGATGGAAATTATCGTGCGAGGCCGAGGACGCGCGCGGACGATGGGAAAGAGCCGGCGACGGTATAGCGGAAAGCCGGCGCTGTAGGACAGACGCCACGGCCCCGGCGCCATCGCCCCTAAGGATTTTCCGCCATCGGCCATCCGGAATAGCCCGATTGTTTCGCACCCGACATCGTCATAGCAATCCGTTTGTCGCAGCGCGCCGGGATTGGCCCCGACATCTGCCTGGACATGGGGGACAGCGATGGCTTGGAGCAGGCGCGCATTCATCGGCGCAACGGCAGCATCGGTCACAGGCCTGTCCCTGATACCGGGCCTGATACCAGCCAGGGCGAATGCGCGGGCGAACCGGCAAAAAACCTATGGCGTCGTCGAAATCCGACGAGGCGGAATGAGCGTCGCAGCCTACCGGTTCGACCGCGACCGGCTGGGCCAACGCAGGCTTTCCGGCTTCGAACGCATGGCGCCAGAGCCTAGCGGCAAGGCGTTCGTCGAAACCGAACTGGCAAGCCCGCTCGGCCCCGCAGCGGATGACGCCATGGCCGCCCAGAGCGTCGACATCGTGGCCGGCCATATCGATCGGCTGAAGTCCCAGCATGGATTGCAGACCAGCGACATTGCCGTGCTGGTTTCGGGCGGCCTGATCGACTTCGCGCCGGGCCGGGTGGAGCAATTCATCGCCGCCCTGCCCGCACGAACGGGCATCACCCCCGAAATCATATCGATCAAGGACCAGGCCCGGCTGGGCTATGACTGGATCGTGCGCCCCGCTGATCGCCGCAATGTGATGCACGTCAACATCGCCAGCGGCACTATCAAGGGCGGCTATTATGACCAGCATGGCCAGTTTGTCGCCCTTTCGGCGCCCTATGGACCCAAGACGATGGCCGGTGCGGTCAAGCTTCGCTGGCCGGACATCCGCACCGCCACCGTCGGCCAAAGGGCGTCGGAATTTTACGGCGATACGGTGGCGCCAGTGCTGGCGCCACAGATTGCAACGGAACCCCCGCCCCGGCAACGCCCGAACCTCTATCTGACGGGAGGGATCGTGACGGCAACCGCCGTGATCTTCCGCCCGAAGGCCATTATCCACCCTCATCACTGGGTAGAGATGCAACCCGATGATTTTGCGAACCTGCTCGGCCTGATCGCAAGCGGCACCCCTTATGGTGGGCCATTGCCCGCGACCCTGGCCGGCGAGGAAGGCGACCGCGTGCGCGACGCCCTGCGCCGGGTGCGGAACAGTTTCAACCCGCATGAGATGGCCGCCGGGGCGGCCATCGGCGATGGGCTGGCGCGGCAGTTGCGCTTTGACCAGCGGACCAGGCTGGCGCTGCCCCAATTGGCCGGCACCCAGATATGGGTTTCGCAATATCTGCTCGAAAAATTCGGCTGATGCCCCGCGCCCGATCCACCATCAGAGCAAGGAGAGGTTGATGATGCTGAAGCTTCTCACGCGCCCCTCGATACAACGGTCAGCCGCCATTCTGCTGGGCCTTATCGCCGCATCACCGGTACAGGCCCAGAACCGGCTCGACAATTTCGACCAGCGCGTCCTGGCCGCCCATAATGCGGAGCGTGGCCAGATTGGCGTGCCCAACCTTAGCTGGAGCCCGGCGCTTGCCGCCGACGCGGCGCGATGGGGCGCCAATCTCCAGACGCTGAGCTATCTCGAACATGATGGTTCGCTGGTCGCCGAGGGCGAGAATCTGTGGCGGGGCAGCAAGGGCGCCTATACGCCCGAAGACATGGTCACCATGTGGATCGACGAGAAGGCGGCGTTCAAGAACGGCGTGTTCACCGATGTGAGCACATCGGGCCAGTGGGAAGATGTCGGCCATTACACGCAGGTGATCTGGCGCGACACGACGCAGGTGGGATGTGCGCTCGTCACCGTGGCCAGCGGCGAGGATGAGGTGCTGGTCTGCCGCTATCTCGACGGCGGCAATGTCACCGGCCAGATGACCTACTAATCGCGCGTGATCATGCGGCGCCTGTCGCGCAGGGAGGGCAGCATTCCTGTCAGAAGTCGACCATGACCGAGAGCCAGAGGCGGCGCCTTTCCCGGTTAATCGAATGGGTCGGCAGGTCGCGCCATGGACTGCCCTTTCGAACAGTCCACAGCACGACTTCCATGAATAGCTGATTGTTCTTGCCGCTACGTCCGGGGGCAGTTTGCCCAGATAGTGCGCTTCTATCGTCGCCCAGCTGGATTCACGGCCCCTAGAACAGGCTGCCGTCTATATCCGGCTCGGGGCTGTCTTGCATGCCTCTGGTCTGGATGGCCATTTCGACTTCGCCGGCCAGCAGGGCGGCGTCGTTGCCGGTGAAGCCGCTTTCGGCATCGATCAGATCATCCAGTTTGAAGCGGGCGGCAAACATCTGGAACCGCTCGAGGGCTTCATTCAGTTCATCGGGCATGGGGCCTCTCCTATATCGCGGTTGCGTCCCGCTCCAACGAGGCGAGGTCGCCTTTGGTGCCATGGCCCCCGCATTTTGCCGGCAGATGTGCGCGGCATGAAAAAGGGGGCCGTGGCCCCCTTCCCCATCTTACCATTCATAGGCCTTGGGCAGGCTGCCCTCGGTCGGGGTGGCGTAGCGGTCGCGCAGCTTGGTCTGGCGATTGTCGATCGGCTGCTGAATGCCGTCGATCCACACCGCGACCGGCGCCGATTCCATTTCCAGCGGGTCGCCGTCCCAGATCACCACGTCGCCCGCCTTGCCGGCCTTGAGCGAGCCGATCCGGTCACCCAGCCCCATCGCCTCGGCCGGGGCGGAGGTGATGCTGCGCAGCGCCTGCCCCCAGCTGAGGCCGGTGGCGCCAGGCACCTTGTTGAGGGCGACCATATTGCCCGCCTGCTGGGTGGCGAGGCGCAGTTGCAGCGCTTCGTCCCGGTCCATCAGGCCCATGGCAACGGGCACGCCCGCCTTCACCATGCGGCCGACATTGCTCTGGGTCGCGGCCAGCTTCTCGAAGCTGGAGGGCAGGTCGTCGAGCCCGCCGGCGATCACCGGCACCTTGGCGGCAGCGATCTGGCTGGCGACCATCCAGCCCTCGGTCGCGCCGGCGAGGATCAGCTTCAATGCCGGGAAGTCCTTCCGGAGCGCCAGCACGCCGAGAATGTCGCGCGCGCTTTCGACATGGATCATCAGCGGCATGGCGCCGGTGACGACCGGGACCAGCGCCTCGGCATCGACCCGGTTGAGCAGCGCATCCTTCGACCGGCCATCATAGCTGGCCGGGGCCCTGGCATAATCCTGCGCCTCGCGCAGCATCATCTTGAAGGTGAGGTAAGCGGCCGGTCGGCTGCCGCCGGCATCCTCCGCCCCTTCTTCGCCCATCTCGACATATTGGAAGGCGCGCGCCTTGGTGATCGGGTCCATGTCGGCCCCCAGATCGACCACCGCGCCCTGCCCGGCAAAGATGCCGTTGCCGGTCGCGGGCACGACCACCGCGCGGGTCACGCCGGCGGTGCGGCTGATCGCGATCGGATTGGCCAGCGGGTTGATCGCCGGCGCAACATCGATCGCGGCCGAGAAGGGCGTGCGGGCGTTGATGTCGTTGGTTTCCTTGACGCCGGGCACTTCGGCCAGGCCCACGCGCGAGAAGCCCGAGACGATGCCGGGCGTCACCCATTTGCCGCTGGCGTCGATGGTCTTGGCGCCGGCCGGCACGGCAACGCCGGCCCCGGCGGCCACCATCTTGCCGGCGGAAATGACCACGGTGCCATTCTGGATCGGTTCCGACCCGTCACCGATCGCCAGAGTGGCGCCGGTGATGGCGATGGTCTGGGCCAGGGCCATGGGCGAGGCGGCAACGGCCAGCAGCGCGGCGGCGGCGCGGATTGCGGTCTTCATCGTCATTTCACGTCTCCCGCGCCGATCTGACCGAGTTCGAAATCGGTTACCGGGCGCCGCTTGGGATCATTGGCGTCATAGAGCAAGGCGCCGTCGACCCAGACCTTTTCCGGCCGGGTATAGGTGCTGAACGGATTGCCGTTCCACAGCACGACGTCGGCCATCTTGCCGACCTTCAGGCTGCCGGTCTGGTCGGAAATGCCCATCGCCTTGGCCGGGTTGATGGCGAGCCAGGTCCAGGCGATCTCGTCAGGGATATTGATGCCCATGCGACGGCCCGCGCCCAATGCCTTGGCCGCTTCCTGGTTCAGGCGCTGGATGCCATTCTCGTCATCGGAATGGACGATGGCGCAGGCGCCGGCCTGGTGGACGAGCGGGACATTTTCCTTGATCCCGTCATAGGCTTCCATCTTGAAGCCATACCAGTCGCCCCACATGGCGGCGCAGATGCCGTTCTCGCGCAGCAAATCGGCGATCTTGTAGGCCTCGACCGCGTGATGGAAGGCGGTGACCTTGTAGCCGAACTCCTTCGACATATCGATCACATTGGCCATCTCGTCGGCGCGGTAGCAATGGTTCTGGACCAGGATCTTGCCTTCCAGCGCATCGGCCAGCGTCTCCATGCCCAGGTCACGGGTCTGGTCCTTACCGGCGGCGCGCTTCTTCTGATATTCGCGCGCCTTGATCCAGGTCTGGCGATCGACCGCCATATTGCCCATGCGGGTGCTCGGCTCGCGCCCCTTGGCGCCGTAGACGCGCTTGGGATTTTCGCCGCAGGCCATCTTCAGGCCATAGGGCGCGCCGGGGAATTTCATTCCCTGCATGGTGCGGGCCTGAACATTCTTCAGGATCACGCTGCGGCCGCCGAACAGATTGCCCGACCCCGGCAGGATCTGAAGCGTGGTGACGCCGCCATTGGCGAGTGCGCGACCGAACCCCGGATCCTGCGGCCAGACCGAATGTTCGGCCCAGACATGGGGCGTGACCGGAGAGGTCATTTCATTGCCGTCCGAATGTGCGTCCACAGCAGGCGAGGGATAGACGCCCAGATGGCTGTGAATGTCGATGACGCCGGGCGTCACATATTTGCCGGTGCCGTCGAACACCGCGATGTCGGCCGGGATCGGCGTGTCGGGGCCGCCGATCGATGTGATCTTGCCACCCGATAGGAAGACGACGCCCTTGTCGATCCGCCCGCCTTCACCATCGAAGATGGTCGCGCCGCGGATCGCGGTCGCCACGCCCGGATAGGGCTTGTAGGTCGAAGGATAGGGATTGTCCGGCTCGGCCGAACTGCCCTGCGACGCCGGTGCGGGCTGATCCTTTTCCTTCTTGGCGACCGCCGGCGCCGTCATGCCGGTCGCGACCAGCGCCAGCCCCAGCAGCAGCTTGCTGCGTGCGTTCATGCCTGTTTCCCCTTTTCAGCGGCAATGAGATCGAGATGCATCATGCGTTTCACATAGGGCGAGACCAGCAGCACCAGGCCGCCGACCACCACGGAAAACCAGCCGATGCGGCTGTAGACGTCCAGCACCTGGGTCACGTCACCCGCCTCGCCGCTGCCGGTGGCGCGCGCGATCAGGCCGGCGATGAAATTGCCCGCGGCCATCGCCAGGAACCAGGTGCCCATCACCAGCCCGACCATGTTCGACACCGACAGGCGCGTCATCGCCGACAGGCCGACCGGCGAGAAGCAGAGTTCCGCCATGGTGTGGAGCAGATAGATGAGGAAGACGAAGATCACCGGCGTCAGCGACTGGCCGGCCATCGCCGCGCCCGCGACCAGCACCAGGAATCCGGCGCCGCACAGGATGAGGCCGATGCCGAACTTGGCGGGCGAGGATGGCTCCAGCCGGCGCTTGTCGAGGAAGGTCCACAGCACCGCGAACAGCGGCGCGAGCAGGATGATGTAGATGGAATTGACCGACTGGAACAGCGAGGCCGGCACGTCCCAGCCCAGGATGACGCGATCGACATTGCGGTCGGTGAAGATGTTGAGCGAGGAACCGGTCTGTTCGAACAGGCCCCAGAAGAGCGGATTGAGCGCGATCAGGAAGAGCGCGGCGAACATCCGGTCGCGCTCCACCTTGGTCAGCACCGTGACCGAGCGCCAAAGGATGTAGGCGACGGTCAGGGCCGAGAAGATCAGCAGCGTATAGCCCAGCAGTTCGGCATAGCGGATGACCATCCAGATCGCCGCCACGCCCAGCGCGGCGCTGGCATAGATGGTCCATTCCTGCGAGATCGTGCCGATCGCCGGCGCGCGCAGCTTTTCCGGTGCGGGCGGCTCGCCCTTGCCCAGCAGCCAGGGCCGCAGCCAGACGAACATGACGAGGCCGAGCAGCATGCCGACGCCGGCGGCGCCGAAGCCCCAGCTCCAGCCCCACAGCTCGCCCAGCAGGCCGCAGACGATCGGTCCGCTGGCGCCGCCCAGGTTGATGCCCATGTAGAAGATGGAGAAGGCCGGGTCGCGGCGATGATCGTCACGGGCATAAAGTTCGCCCACCAGCACCGAGATATTGGCCTTCAGGAAGCCGGTGCCGACGATGATGCTGGCCAGCGCCAGATAGAAGCCGTTGAGATAGAAGGCATCCTGCCCCCCCGGCCCTTCGGTGATGGCGATCAGGAAATGGCCGATGGCAATGAACACGCCCCCCACCAGCACCGCCTTGCGCGGCCCCAGGAACCGGTCGGACAGATAGCCGCCTATCACCGGGGTGATATAGACCAGCGAGGTATAGGCGCCGTAGAGGATATAGGCCTTGTCCTCGCCGAACAGGAAATGTTTGGTGAGGTAGAAAATCAGGATGGCACGCATGCCATAATAGGAAAAACGTTCCCACATTTCCGCGAAGAACAGCAGGAACAGGCCGCGCGGATGGCCGAGCCAGGTCTTGCCTGCCTCCGCCGGTACGGTGATTGCGGTCGCCATCGGACCCCCTTGAAATTGTCTTTTTGTGCCGGCCGGCGAAAGCGGCGGCGTTATGGCACGGACCCTAGAGGGGAAAGGTGGGCAGAGTCAAAGAGGGGCTGAGGCGATAGGAAGTGCGCCCTTCGCCCTTGCGCCCGGCGGCAAAGCGTCCCATTTGGCAACCGATGTTCAACGACCTTTCCAGCCCCCTCGCCCTGCTGCAGACCCGCCGTTCCGGCAAGCCGCGCGACCTGATCGCGCCCGGCCCGGACGATGCGCAGCTGCGCCAGATCCTCGAAGTCGCGCTGCGCACGCCCGATCATGGCAAGCTGGCGCCCTGGCGCTTCGTGATCGTGCCGCAGGACAAAAGGAAAAAGCTGGCCGCGCTGCTGGAGGCCGCCTATCGCGCCGAGAAGCCGGAGGCCGGGCGGCTGGAGATCGAGGCGATGCACCAGTTCGCGCATCAGGCGCCGACCCTGGTGGTGGCGCTGTCCAAGCCGATCGCGAGCAGCAAGATCCCGGTCTGGGAACAGGAATTGTCGGCCGGCGCCGCGATCATGAACCTGTTGCACGCCACCCATGCGCTGGGCTTTGCCGGCGGCTGGCTGACCGGATGGCCGAGCTTCAATGACGATGTGCGCGACGCCTTTGGCAGCGCGGACGAGCGGCTGGCCGGATTCGTCTTCATCGGCACGCCCTCACGCGCGCTGGAAGAACGGCCCCGGCCAGATTATAACGATATCGTATCGACATGGGACAGATAATTGCCGAAAATACGGGCTTTCACGTAACAAGGTCCATTGACCTGCACGGCTGTATTATGGCACTGATGCACTTATGAGCGACGAATCCAAACCCGTCTATCTCCGCCTCCGCGAGATCATTGCCGCCTCCATTCTGGATGGGGACTATCGCGATGGCGACCTTCTCCCCTCGGTCCGCGCCTTTGCCGCGCAGCAGGGCGCCAATCCGCTGACCGTGGCCAAGGCCTATCAGAGCTTCCAGGATGACGGGCTGGTCGTCGTGAAACGCGGCGTGGGCATGTTCGTCGCCGATGGCGCGACCCGCAAGCTGCGCGAGGCGGAACGCAGCCGCTTCCTGGAAAGCGTGTGGCCGCCGGTCGCAGCGCAAATCCGGCGGCTGGGCATCCGGCTCGACGAACTGGACAGCCAGAAGGTCTGAAGAAGAGCGCCCCTCGGGGCGTTTTTTTTTTACAATGAAGCGAGCGCCTTCACCGCCTGCTGGCGATCGGGGAAATGGGCGGCTGCCGCGTGCGACAAAGCGCGCTTCGCCTCCGCCTTGCGCCCGGCGGCGGCATAGGCCTGCCCCAGATGGAGCTGGAAGGGCGGGTTTTGCGGCGCGAGGGCGACCGCCTTTTCGAGCAGGTCGATCGCCGCCGGCCCCTTCGCATCGGTGCGCAGCAGCACCAGGCCATAGATGTCGGCGGTGACCGGATTGGCCGGCATCAGACGATAGGCCTGGGCCGCATAGAGGCGCGCCTTGTCGGGCGCACCGGCTTCCAGGCTCGCGCGGGCCAGGTCGGCCATCAGCAGCGCATCATGGCCGCCCGTCTGCGCCTGCACCGCCTGCAACAGGCGCAGCGCGCCGCGCCAGTCATGCGCCTGCATCGCCGCCCCGGCCGCCAGTCGCTGCATCTCCACATCCATCGGGTTCTGCGCCAGGAACAGGCGGATAAGTTGCAGCGCGCGGGCAGGATCGCCCGCCGCGCTCCAGGCCGCAACCAGCCGCAGCGCAGCATTGCGATCGAACCGGATATTGGCCGCCGCCTCGAAACTGCGGGCGGCATCGGCGGGCCGACCGGCAGCGACCAGCGCATCGCCCAGCACGACATGGGCGGCCGGCGCGCCGGGATTGGCGCGCGCCAGCAGCGCGGCGCGGTCGACCGCCTCACCCGTGCGGCCCTGCATCAGCAGCGCGCGGATATAGGGGATATTGTCGGCCGCAGTGGCGATATCGGCCGGCGGCGCCATGACGGCGTTCGTGCCCCCCAGCAGGTCCGACGAGGGACGCACCGGCCAGGACGCGCGGGCCAGCAACGCGTCGGCCTGCGCGCGATCGCCCAGTTGCTCCTGCGCGCGGGCCGCCAGCGTCAGCACATAGGGATCGGCATCATGGCGATCGACAAGGGGCGCGAGCGTCGCCGCCGTGCCGGCATAGTCGCCGGTCAGATAGGAAGCGCGGGCGAGCAGCGTGCGCGCCACGCGATTGTCGGGCTGCATCGCCACCAGCGGCCCCAGCGCATCGGCCGCCAGCACGGCATTGCCATCCGACAGATGCAGCACGCCGCGCAGCAACCGGGTCGCCGGCTCGCCATCCAGCCGGCCATCGGTGCGCGCCAGCAGGGTGCGGGCAAGATCGACCTGGCCGGCGCGGGCAGCGATCACCGCCTGAAGAAACCAGGCGCGCGGATTGCCGGGATCGAGCGCCAGGATGCGCCGGCTGACGCTGAGCGCGCGGCTCGCGCGGCCGGCATCGGCCAGCGTCGCGGCATATTCGGTGAGCGGGGCAAGCGCATTGGGATGATCGTCCAGCGCCCGTTCGAACCAGGGCAGCGCCGCCACCAGCCCATATTGATCGCGGATCAGCATGCCGCGCAGGGTCAGCGCATCCGGATCGCCCGGTGCCAGCGTCAGCGCCCTGTCCGCGGCCGCAATCGCCCCGGCCTGATCGCCCAATGTCAGGCGGAACCGGCCAAGATCGACCCAGGTCCGGGCTGCGCGCGGGGCGAGATGCAGCGCATCGTCAAAGGCGCGCTGCGCGGCGTCATTGTCGCCCTTGGCCTGCCAGGCGCGGGCGGCGACACGGGAAGCCTCGGCCGACTTGCCTTCGCCCGCCTGCACGGCGCGCAGGGCGCCATCGGCATCGCCCTGCAACAGCAGCGCCTGCGCCAGCAGTCCATTCGTGTCGCCGACGCTGGCGCCCAGCTTGCGCGCGCGCAGCAGATCGGCCTGCGCCCCGGCGCCATCACCCAACTGCACCAGCGCGCGGGCATGGCCCAGTCGCGCCGGCAGCGACGCCGGATTGCCGCGAATGGCGTTCATCAGCTCGATCCGGGCGGTGCGCGCATCGCCGGCATCCAGCGCGGCCAGCCCACGCGCGAGCGCCGCACTGCCGTCCGCCTCATGCACGCGCCACTGCCACAGGCCGGCCAGCGCCAGCAGCAGCAGGGCGAGGCCCGCCAGCAGGATCAGGCGTGCGCGCCGCATCGATCAGCCCTGCATCTTATATTGCTTGAGCAGGTCGTAGAGGGTCGGCCGGCTGATCCCCAATATCTTGGCGGCACTGGAAATATTGCCGTCGGTGCGCGCGATCGCCCGGCGGATGGCGCGACGATCGGCCATTTCGCGGGCGGCCTTGAGATTGACGACCTCGCTGCCTTCGGCCCGATCGCCGTCGAGATCGAGATCGGCCGCCGTCACATGCTTGCCATCGGCCATGATGACCGCGCGCTTCACGCGATTTTCCAGCTCGCGCACATTGCCCGGCCAGCCCCAGGCGTCGAGTGCGGCGAGCGCATCGGGGGCGAAGCCCTTGACCTGCGGGTTCATGTCCTGCGCGAAGCGGGTGAGGAAATGGCGCGCGAGCAGCGCCGGATCGCCCGGCCGGTCGCGCAGCGCGGGGATGCGGATGACGATCTCGGCAAGGCGATAATAGAGATCCTCGCGAAAGCTGGCGGCGGCAATCATCGCGTCGAGATCCTGATGGGTGGCGCAGACGATGCGCGTATCCACCGCGATCGGCTGGCGCCCGCCGATCCGTTCGATCACCCGTTCCTGCAGGAAGCGCAGCAGCTTCACCTGCAAGGGCAGCGGAATGTCGCCGACCTCGTCCAGGAACAGGGTGCCGCCCTGCGCCTGCTCGATCTTGCCGGGGGTGGTCTTGACCGCACCGGTGAAGGCGCCCTTTTCATGCCCGAACAGTTCTGATTCCAGCAGGGTTTCGGGGATGGCCGCGCAATTGATCGCGACGAAGGCACCGCCGCGACGCGGGCTGGCATCATGCAGACCCTGCGCCAGCAATTCCTTGCCGGTGCCGCTGGCGCCCAGCAGCATGACCGAGACATCGGCGCTGGCGACCCGCTCGATCGTGCGGGCGACCCGCATCATCTCCGGCGCGCCGGTAATCATCCGGCCGAGCACCCTGCCCCCCTCCGGCGCGGCTTCGGCAAGGCGCGCATTTTCCTGCTCCAGCGCGTGGACGTGGAAGGCGCGGCGCACGATCAGGCCCAGTTCGTCAATGTCGACCGGCTTCTGGTAGAAATCATAGGCACCGCCGGAAATGGCATTGAGCGCGCTTTCCCGCGCGCCATGACCCGATGCCACGATCACCTTGGTATCGGGCTTGATGCGCAATATCTCCTCCAGCGTGGCGAAGCCCTCGCTGGTGCCGTCCGGGTCCGGCGGCAAACCCAGGTCGAGCGTCACCACATCGGGCGCCTCCATCCGCAGCATCTCGATCGCTTCGAGCCGGTCGCCGGCGATGAACAGCTGATAATCCTCATAGGCCCAGCGCAATTGCCGCTGCAGGCCGGGATCATCCTCGACGATCAGCAATTTGGGGCGGGTGTCGCTCATCAGGCGGCCTTTCCTTGAACATCATCGCGCGCCGGCGCGGGCGCCAGCGGCAGGCGCAGGGTGAAACGGCTCCCCACGCCGGGTTTGCTTTCCACGTCGATCCGACCGCCCATCGCCTCGGCCAGGCTCCGCGCCTCGAAGGCGCCGAGGCCAAAGCCGCCGGCCTTGCTGGACGAAAAGGGCTTGAACAGATCGCGGCGGATGAATTCGGCGGTCATGCCACAGCCCTGATCGACCACCGCCAATGTCGCCTGGCCATGCGCGCTGCCCAGATGCAGTTCGACCGGGCAATCGGCATCACTGGCGTCGATCGCATTTTGCAGCAGATGAACCAGTATCTGCTCGACCCGCGCCGGATCGGCGAGCGCGACCGGCACGTCACCGCTGACGGTGATGGCGCGCAGGCGGGCGCGGCTGCGCACGACCTGATCGACCAGCGGCCCCAGTGCCACCGGGCGCGGCTCTTCGGGCCGGCCCTTGTTATGCTGCGACAGGCGGGCCAGCATGTCGTTCATCTTGCCCACCGACTCCTTGAGCGTCAGCAGCATGTCGGCGCGGAAATCGGGATTGTCGGCGTGCCGCTCTGCATTGCGCGAGAGCAGCGACAATTGGCTGACCAGATTCTTGATGTCATGCGCGATGAAGGCGAAGCGGCGGTTGAACTCGTCGAAGCGCTGGGCGTCGTCGAGCGCCTGCTGCCCCTGCGCCTCGCTGATATGGGTCGCCGCCTGGCGCCCGGCGGCGCGCAGCATGTCGAAATCCTCCCAGTCGAGGCGACGGTCGATCGGCGGCGGCGCAAGCAGGATCGCGCCGATCAGCCGGCCATAATGGAGCAGCGGCACCAGCGCCCAGACATGGGCATCCTCGATCAGCCAAAGCGGCAGGTCGAAGGTGGCGTCGCCATCGCGGATGCGACCGACATCGACGATCCAGCCGCTCCCTTCCCAGCTTTCCAGTTGGTCGAGCGGCAGGGACAGGCCGGCAATCGGCTCCTGCGGCCATTTCCATTGCGCCTCGAACGCCAGCCGACCGTCATCGGTGCGCAGCAGCAGCAAGGCAGCGGGGGAATCGGTGATGTCGGCGACCGCCTTGGCCACCCGCTCGCCCAGCGGCGGGGCATTTTCGCCCGGCCGGCCGATGGTTTCGCCAAAGCGCATCCATTCGGTGCGATAATCGTAGCGATGCTGGAAGAAATGCTTGGCGACCTGCACCTTCCATAGCGCGCGCATCTGTGGCGAGGGCAGCAGGACGAGCGCGGTCACCGCGACGAAGAAGACCGCGCCAATCTCCACCACCCGCGCATAGGGGCCGGCGATCATCTCGATCAGCACCGCCGCCGCGGTCAGCACCACGACATAGAGGCCGACCGCGACCAGCGAGAGCGACTGGAAGGCGATGGTGCGCGACAATTGCAGCCGCCCAGCCATTTCCTTGCGCATGCCGATGGCGATCACCGGCGCCAGAAGCGCCATCAGCGGCCCGCGCAGCGCGTATAGCTCGTTGACCCGGTCCATCGCGAAATAGCCGATGACATAGAGATTGAGGTCATAGGTCCACATCGCCGCCAGCGCGCCGAGCAACAGCGACACCCGCCCGCGATCGCGCGAGGGCCAGGCGGTGTAGAGATGATGGACCAGCAGCAGGCAGCCGATCGCGGTCATCATCCGCAGCACCAGCGACACGGCCACCAGCATCTGATGCAGATCGCTGCGGACCGGCAATTGCCGCCAGGTGAGATCGGTCGAGGTCTGGAGGAAGATGAGGCCGGCAACGGCGAGATAGACGAGACCGACGGCGACCAGCGCGCCGCTGCGCGAGGCCGGGCCGCGCCGCAGCATGACGAACAGCAGCATCAGCCAGGCGGCGTTGCGGACGCTTTCCCCGATACCCGAGAGCGGCTTGTCGACGCCGCCGAACGAGACATAGAGCGCCCAGCAGGAGGTCAGCAGCAGCGCACTGGCGAGCATGCGCGGCTCGGCCGCATCGTCCCGGCGCCGCAGGATGAAGATGCCAAGCGCGGCAAACAGGACCGCGGCCAGTGCATGGCCCCAGTCACCGATGAATTGCAGCAGCGCGCTCATGGCCTGCCGCTCAGCGTGCGCCGTCGGGCCAGAGGATCACCCGCACCGTCTGGATCAGGATCAGCAGGTCCAGGAAGGGCGTGTAATTCTTGGCATAATAAAGATCATATTCGAGCTTGTGGCGGGCATCCTCGATCGACGCGCCATAGGGATAGTTGATCTGCGCCCAGCCGGTGATGCCCGGCTTCACCATGTGCCGTTCGGCATAATAGCGCAGATGCTGTTCCAGATCCTCGACGAACTGGCGCCGTTCGGGGCGCGGGCCGACGAAGCTCATCTCGCCCTTCAGCACGGTCCAGCTCTGCGGCAGTTCGTCGATGCGCAGCTTGCGCAGCCAATAGCCCAGGCGCGTGATGCGCGGATCATCCTTCTCCGCCCAAACCGCCTGGCCCTTGACCTCCGCATCCTGGCGCATGGTGCGCAGCTTCACGATCCAGAATTCCTGGCCATAGAGGCCGACGCGCTGCTGCCGGTAGAAAGCCGGGCCACGGCTGTCCAGCTTCACCAGCAAAGCGGCGAACAGGATGACCGGGCCGGTCAGAAGCAGCAGGATCGAGCTGGCGATGATGTCGAAGATGCGCTTGGCGATGCTGGACAGGCGACGACCGGCGGAAAAACCGTCGGAAAAGATCAGCCAGCTGGGATTGACGCTGTCGAGATCGACGCGCCCGGTCTCGCGCTCCAGGAAGGTCGAGAGATCGTTGACATGGACGCCGGTGGTCTTGATCCGCAGCAGGTCGGACATGGGGATGGCGTTGCGCCGTTCCTCCAGCGCCAGCACGACTTCGCTGGCGTTCAGACGCACCACATAATCGGACATGTTGTAGATGGCGGTGCGGTTGATCGCCTCCTCAACCACCTGGTCGCCATCATTCATGGCGATATAGCCGACCACCAGGAAACCGGCGCCGCGCTTCTGTTCCAGGTCGCGGATGCGGTTGGCGCGCTGGCCAGCCCCCAGCACGACAAGGCGGCGCTTGAACGCCTCCCCGCCGAGCAGCGAGCCCAGCAGCATGCGCGCCAGCAGCAGCAGCCCCATCGCCAGCCCCATCGCGTAGAGCGAATTGGAGCGCCACAGGGTGATGCCGGGCAGCAGGAAATACATGACCGAGAGGAAGATGACGCCGAGCGAGATGGCGACGAGCAGGCGGGCGAAGGCGAAGCGGATCGATTGCAGCGCTTCGGGGCTGTAGACGCCGACCGCGATCATGCCGGTCTGGATGGCGAAGGCGAAGCTCAGCAGCGGGCCGATGCGGGTCGCGATCGGCTCGACATCCATGCCGATCTGATGCGCGCGCAGGATCCAGCCCGCTTCCGCCGCGCCGATCAGCAGCAGGAAATCGAGCAGGCCAAGCAGCAGCACCGCATGAGGGACATAATGTTTGAACAGCCTGATCATCGTATCGCGCTTCTTCCCGCAGCACCGCCCCTCCGGTCGGGAAGGGCCGCCAACTGGAGTCGGCCCAGCCTTACAACAAGCTGTAAGGAAATCCGACAGGGCTCAGACCCTGCCTGAAAATGGCAAAGAAAATCTGAAGATGGCGCCAGTGACTGTAAATCAAGGCGACACCGGATCGCCTTGTCCCGCCCGATCGCAAGGAGGTTCAGTTGTTGTTGCGCAGCTTGTCCGCGGCATTGCGCGCGGCTTCACCCACGATCCGGGCACCATTGTCGACCGAATCCGCCGCCTGGGTAATGGCGTCGGCGCGCCGATCCTCTCGGCTTTCGTTGGTGAGGTAGAAGAAGCCGATCGCCAGGATCAGGGCCAGCGCCACCAGCGCGAAGACGATGCCGCCGCTGCCTTGCGGACGATCCGAGCGTCGCCCGGTCCGATCCTGTCGATGTTGCGGGTCGCTGCCCATGGCTTCCATCCTTCCCATGGCCTTTCAACCGACAAGCCGGGCGGATCGTTCCCGATCACGCCAGGGCAATGGCATCCCGCCCTCAATCCTCGGCGGTCTTGCCCCCCATGTCGTCATCGCCATCGTCGTCGGCGGCACCATGGTCGACCAGATTGTCGGAAATGCGGCCACGACTCAGGCGATCGACATCGTCCATGATCTCGTCCAGCACCGCCGTATCGGTCGTTTCCTGCGTCCGGCGCGAGGGCAGCGCGCCCTCCTCCAATATCTGTTCGAGCGCGGCGCGACCGCGGGCCACGCGGCTCTTGATCGTGCCGACCGCGACACCGCAGATTTCCGCCGCTTCCTCATAGGCGAAGCCACCCGCGCCGACGAGGATCAATGCCTCGCGCTGGGGCTGGGGCAATTGCAGCAGGGCGCGCTGCATGTCGCTGAGTTCGACATGCTTGTCCTGCCCCGCAGGCGCGGCAAGCAGCCGGTCGGCGGTCAGGTCGTCCCAATCGCCGCGGAAACGCGAGCGGCGCATCTGCGAGAGATAATGATTACGCAGGATGATGAAGGTCCAGGCGCGCATGTTGGTGCCGGCCTGGAAGCGGGCACGGGCGGCCCAGGCCTTGAGCAGGGTTTCCTGGACAAGATCGTCGGCGGTGTCGCGATTGCCCGACAGGGATCGCCCGAAGGCGCGCAGATGCGGAATGACCGCGGCCAGTTCCCGCTTGAACTCGCCGTCCGACAGTGCCTCGCGCGGCGCCTGGTTCAGCCCTTCATCCACGGCAGCAACCCCCGTTTCGACTGTCGCCCTCGCTGCATGAACCGAAGTCGTCAAAGCCATATATGCATCCGCACCCTAGTTCGATTACCGCCAAAGGCCAATTCCCAAGACACCCCTAGAAACGCCCATTTTTTCCACTGCCTTACCGCCAGAGAACCAGCAGCATCACGATCACGGCCAGTGCGAGCGAAATGCCCAGCACATAGCGAACGACGTGCGGCGTGGCGCCGCCCCGTGCGTCCTGCGTGGAGATATGCTGCTCCTCGTCGGCCATCGGCCCTCTCCAAATCGTTACGCATATTTAACGCGTTAAAGCCGGGAGGGTTCCGCCGACCGTCACAAAGGATCGGCCGGCGGGCAGTCAGGTCAGGCCGGGGCGGTTGCTTCGTCGAAGAAAAGCGCCTGCGAGATCGCGGCCTTGACCGTCGAGCGCTGGAACGGCTTGGTGATGAGGAAGGTCGGCTCGGGCCGTTCGCCGGTCAGCAGCCGTTCGGGGAAGGCGGTGATGAAAATCACCGGCACCGAGAATTCGGCGAGAATATCCTTCACCGCGTCGATGCCGCTCGAATCATCGGCCAACTGGATATCGGCCAGCACCAGGCCGGGCCGTTCCGCCAGCGCCTCGCGCACCGCATCCTCGCGGGTGACGGCAATGGCGGTCACGTCATGACCAAGGTCGCGCACGATCGTCTCGATATCCATCGCGATGATCGGTTCATCCTCGATGATGAGAACCTTGGCACGGGTCTGCGCCTCGATCTCCTCCAGCGCTTCCTCGACCAGGGCTTCGACATCGGCGGTGTCGAGACCGATCAGATAGCCGGCATCTTCCGTCGTGAAGCCTTCGAGCGCGGTCAGCAGCAGCGCCTGGCGCGGCAGCGGGGTCAGCCGGGCCAGGCGGGCATGGGCGATCGCTTCCTGCCCGATCGAACCCGAGAAGCCGGGCTCGTCATCCAGATGCGAGGACGACCAGATCGCATGGAAGGTCTTGTAGAGGCCGAGGCGAGGATCGACACCGCTGGGAAACTCCTCCGGCGCGGCGACGATCGCTTCCAGCGTGGCGCGGACATAGGCATCGCCATGAGTCTGGCTGCCCGTCAGCGCGCGCGCATAGCGCCGCAAGAAAGGAAGATGGGGGTGCAGTTGCTGTCCAAGCGACATCGGTAAGTCTTCTCCCTGCCCTGTCGGGCCTGTTGTCCGAAACATCGGCTCCACCGGAGGATGGGATGACGATGCCGCGCTGGCAAGCCCCTCTCCCCCTGCCGCCGAATGACCGACGGTGCAAAAAATGCTTCGAATGCCGGAACCATCGACACCAAGATTTGTTTCACTCTCGTTCGGTTTTTTCGACGGTAACGGCTTTTTGGTGAAATTTGCCCAGCTTGGTGAATTGACGCCGCTATGCGTTGCGGCGAAATAGCGGACAGGCTGGCGTCACGGATTTAGCTTCAAAGGGGCTGATTTTGGTTTCTTCAACAACGGAACGGGACAGGATGGGAGGGGATATTGACGTCGGCACGACCATCCGCGACCGCGACATGAAGACTGCGCCCGAACCACGCAAGCGCCGCACGGCCGCGAAAAAGGACGAGGCCCAGGTGTCCCAGGTGCTCAAGTCCGTCTATCAGCGCACGGTCGACGAAGATATTCCCGCCGAAATGCTGGACCTGCTCAGCAAACTGGACTGATCAATGCTGGTCGGGGCGGCATTTCCCTGCCGCCCATACAAGGACCCTCTCGATCCCCCATGACCATGTTCGGCGTCTATCTCCGGTCCACCGGCGTCAAGATGTTCCTCATCCTGACACTCGCGCTGCTGCCGCTGGGGCTGATCGCGCTGGTGGCATCGCTGCAGGCGATCCGCACCGCCGACCTGGAGAAGGAAGCGCTGCTGCGTGTCGCCGTGACGCAGAGCGCGCGCAAGCTGACCGCCGATCTCAACGCCGATCGCACCGCGCTGGGCCTGACCGTCAATGCGCTGGCCGATGGCAAGGCAGACGGCGAAATCTGCAACCGCCTCTCCTTCTTCCTTACCGCGCAGGACCGCAGCGGCATCCGATTCTATATCTACGACCGGTCGGGCAAGAAGCTGTGCGGATCGACCACGCCGGAGCCGGCCGGCATTCCGCCCACGCGCCGCTTCATCGGCCCGCGCGTCGAACTGCTGTCGTCCGGCGACTTCCTGCTGTCGCGCACCCACAGCCATGACAATCGCGTCGCGGCGCTGGCCTATTATTCGCGGCCGCATCTCGAAAGCGTCGCCGATCCGGCAACCGCGCTGCAGAACCGGCAACTGAGCCTGCGCCAGGGCGAGCGGCAGATGATCGTCAGCCGCCCCGGCAGCCGGATCGACGGCCATAGCAGCAGCCTGTCCGCCCGGCTCGACCCGCCCGACATATTGCTGACCATGACGGTGCGCGAGCCGCCGGCGACGATCGCCCGATTGCTGTCGCTGTTCCTGCCGCTGGTGATGTGGTTCGCGGCCGCCGCGATCGGCTGGTTCGTGGTCAATCGGCTGCTGATCCGCCCGCTGGTGCTGCTGCGGCGCCAGGTTGCCGCCTATCAGCCCGGCGAAGTGCTGGAGCCGCTGCGCCGCATCCGCACGCCCGCGCACGAGATCAGCGACCTGGGCGACACATTCCGCGAGATCAGCGAGGATGTCGCCACCCATGAGGCGGAAATGGCCGCCGCGCTCGACACCCAGCGCAAGCTGACGCGCGAGGTGCATCATCGGGTCAAGAACAACCTGCAGATCATCGCCAGCCTGATCAGCCTGCATGCCCGGTCGGCGCATGAGCCCGAAGCGGTGTCGGCCTATGGATCGATCCAGCGCCGGGTCGATGCCCTGTCGGTCGTCCATCGCAACCATTTTGCCGAGTTGGAGGAAAATCGCGGCGTCGGCGTGCGTCCGCTGATCAGCGAATTGTCCGCCAGC
This sequence comes from Sphingomonas sp. S-NIH.Pt3_0716, assembly GCF_003950715.1. Lineage (NCBI taxonomy): Bacteria > Pseudomonadati > Pseudomonadota > Alphaproteobacteria > Sphingomonadales > Sphingomonadaceae > Sphingomonas > Sphingomonas sp. S-NIH.Pt3_0716. Next base: position 107,564 of record NZ_QLJK01000001.1, read on the forward strand.
CTGCGCGGCACTGCCCCGCATGAAGCGCGCCGTTTCGGTATCCAGATCGACAGCGACGATGATCTGCACATCAGCCAGGATGTCGCCGTTCCGGTCGCCTTCCTGGTGACCGAACTGGTCGAGCTGGCGATGCTGTCCGATCCGCGCGCGACGATGCGGATTTCGGTGCATCTGGAGGCAGATCGGAACGACCGCGCCCTGTTGCAGATGGCGTCGCCCGCGCTATGCGCCGGGCCGGAAATGACTTTATTGCTGAACGAACGCTATGGCCGGGTGCTGACCGGCCTGTCGCGCCAGCTCCGCTCCCCGCTCGATCATGATGCCGACGCGGGCCGCTACAGCATCGCGATCAGCGTCATTCCCTGAAAAACCGTCAGACCCGCTGATAGTCGCGGCGGAAATCGGCCGTGAAGGTCGACAATGTGCCGGCCGCAATATTGTCGCGCAGGCCCTGCATCAGTTCCTGATAGAAATGGATGTTATGCTGGGTCATCAGCATCGCGCCCAGCATCTCGCCCGACTTCACCAGATGATGGAGATAGGCGCGGCTCCAGGTCGCGCAGACCGGGCAGCCGCAGCGCGGATCGAGCGGGCCCAGATCCTCGTTGAACTTGGCGTTGCGGATGTTGAGCGGGCCGGCCCAGGTGAAAGCCTGGCCATTGCGGCCCGACCGGGTCGGCAGCACGCAGTCGAACATGTCGATGCCGCGTTCCACGGCGCCGACGATATCGTCGGGCTTGCCCACGCCCATCAGATAGCGCGGCTTGTCCTGCGGCAGCATGTCGGGCGCGAAGTCGAGCGTGGCGAACATCGCCTCCTGCCCCTCGCCCACCGCCAGGCCGCCCACGGCATAGCCGTCAAAGCCGATCTCGATCAGCTTTTCCGCCGAAATCCTTCGCAGCCCTTCGTTGAGCGAGCCCTGCTGGATGCCGAACAGCGCCGCACGCTCGGCATGGTCGCCGCCCGCATCGAAGCCGTCGCGTGAGCGCTTGGCCCAGCGCATCGATCGCTCCATCGACTTGGCGGCCTCGTCATGGGTGCAGCCATTCTTGGTGCATTCGTCAAAGGCCATGACGATGTCGCTGTCGAGCAGTCGCTGGATCTCCATCGAGCGCTCGGGGCTGAGCATATGCTTGGAGCCGTCGAGATGGCTGGAGAAGGCAACGCCCTCCTCGCTCATCTTGGTAAGGGCGCTGAGGCTCATCACCTGATAGCCGCCGCTGTCGGTCAGGATCGGCCGGTCCCAGCCCATGAAGCCGTGCAGTCCGCCCAGTCGCGCCATCCGTTCGGCACCGGGGCGCAGCATCAGATGATAGGTGTTGCCCAGGATGATGTCGGCACCGGTGGCGCGCACTTCGGCCGGGCGCATCGCCTTGACGGTGGCGGCGGTGCCGACCGGCATGAAGGCGGGCGTGCGGATCTCGCCGCGACGCATCTGGATCGTGCCGGTGCGGGCCTTGCCGTCGGTGGCGGCGATCGAGAAGGAAAAGCGGGGCTTGGTCATCGCCGCGCTCTAGGAGCGAACGCCCGCGCGCACAAGAGCAGCGCGCCCGGACCGCCGTTTCAGCCGGCCCGGCGGACGCCGTCGAACAGGGTCATCGCGTCAATGTCGAACCCCTCGACCCGGCGATAGCGGCCGATGAAGCGCAGACAATCGGTGGACAGGCGCAAGGTCCAGGGCTGGCCCTGCGCATCCTGTAGCGTGAGTGTCACATTCTTGCGGGCCGGAAGGCGATGCATGTCCATGCGATCGCTCTAATTAACAATGGTTAACAAAGGGCTGAGCAGACGGGCTAAAAAGGGGAAACGAAAATTTCTGTTGCGATATCGCAACAACAATCTCCATTTCGGCGCATTTACCGCGCTTTCCGGGCAACAGTTGCGGATAAAAATGGTTAATGATCTGTCAACTATTTGTCCCGCACTGCATCATAAGCGCCGACCGTCGAAGGTTCAGATTCAAGAGAAAAATGGGGCGCACATGATTGATTCAGGACGCTTTAGTGCTGCTGACGAGCGCGCGACCGAGGTCGAAGCGGCATTCGAGATCGAAAGCTTTGGCGAGGATGCCGTAACGTCATCCCCCGCCCCTTCCCAACTGTTCGACCTGGGCCAGATCGACGTGCAGTGGGAGGCCGAATCAGAAACGCTCTGGGCGTTCATGACGCCGGCCAATCGACCCAATTTCAGCATGACCATGCTGCGCGACGTCCGCTACTGGTATGCCGAGACCAAGCGGCTGTTCGATGCCGGCCAATTGCCGGTCAAATATATGGTGGCCGGCTCCCGCTTCCCCGGCGTGTTCAACCTGGGCGGCGACCTCGAACTGTTCGCCGGCTGCATCGAGCGCGGCGACCTGCCCGGCCTGGTCCAATATGGCCATGCCTGCATCGACGTGGTCCATCGCACCTGGCGCAACGGCGATATGCCGGTGGTGTCGATCGCGCTGACGCAGGGCGACGCGCTGGGCGGCGGGTTCGAGGCGCTGCTCTGTTTCGACGTGGTGATCGCCGAGCGCAGCGCCCGTTTCGGCCTGCCGGAAATGCTGTTCGGCCTGTTCCCCGGCATGGGCGCCTATTCGATCCTGTCGCGCAAGCTGGGCCGGCTGGCGGCCGAGCGCATGATCCTGTCGGGCAAGGTCTTCACCGCAGAAGAGATGTTCGACATGGGCATCGTCCATACGCTGGTGGAGGATGGCGAGGGGGAAGCGGCGGTGCGCGATTTCGTCGCCCGCAATCGCCCGCACCATGCCGGCCATGTCGGCGTCTATGAAGCCGGGCGCCGGGTCGATCCGCTGCACCATGACGAACTGAAGGATATTGTCGAGAATTGGGCCGCTTCGGCGCTCAAGACCGACCTCAAGGATATCCGCATGATGCGCCGGCTGGCGTCGGCCCAGACGCGCCTGACCAAATAGGGATCAGGCCAGGCGGCGCTGGCGGATCAGCGCCGCCATGTCATGGACATCGGCCCTGTTGCGGTTGAGCAGGGCCTGCAACTCGCCGATCGGGACCGGTCGGCTGAGGACGAAGCCCTGGACGTTGGTGAAGCCGGTTTCGCGGGCGTAGCGCAACTGTTCCTCGGTCTCGATCCCCTCGGCCACCGTCTCCACCTCCAGCGCGCGCGCCAGATAGGCGACGGACTGGGCGATCGCCCGGTCGCGGGGATTTTCGCCGACGCCGCGCATGAAGCTCTGATCGACCTTGATCGTGTCGAACTCATGGGTGCGCAAGGCGCCCAGCGAGGAATAGCCGGTGCCGAAATCGTCGAGCGCCAGGCGCAGGCCGATACGGCGCAATTCGCTGAGGATCAGATGGGTGCGGCGGTCATCTTCCAGGAAGATGGATTCGGTGACTTCCAGCTCCAGCCGGCGCGCCTTGAGCCCCGACTGGAGCAAAGCGGAAATGACTGCGCGCGGCAGGCCGTCGGTCTTGATGAGCGCGGGAGAGATATTGACCGCGACCCGGATATCCTCGTCCCAGCCCATCGCGTCGCGGCACGCCTGGGCCAGCGCCCAGTTGGTCATCGGCTCGATCAGGGCCGAGCTTTCGGCGATCGGGATGAACTCGGCCGGGGAAATCCAGCCCAGTTCGGGATGCTGCCAGCGCATCAGCGCCTCGCAGATGGTGATCCGGCCAGTCTCGGTATCGAAGATCGGCTGATAATGAAGTTGCAGCTCGCCATTGGCGAGTGCGCTGCGCAGTCCGGTCTCCAGCTCATAGGTGCGGTTCTGCCGCTCCTTCATGGTCCAGTCGAACTGGGCATGGCGGTTTCGGCCCGCATGTTTGGCCTTGTAGAGCGCCAGATCGGCATGCTGCAGCAGCTCGTCGCCATCGGCGCCATCTTCGGGCGCGACGGCAATGCCCATCGAGGCGGAAATGGTCAGGTGATGGCCGCCGACCTCGAAATCGCCGGCAAGAATGCGGGTGATGTCGCCGGCGATCACTTCGGCCTGGATGCGGCTGACGCCGGGGCAGATCAGCACGAACTCGTCGCCGCCGAAACGCGCGACATGGCCGCGCCGGTCGAGCGCACGGGTCAGCCGTTCGGCCACCTGGCACAGCAGCTGGTCGCCGACGATATGGCCCAGCGTGTCGTTGATTTCCTTGAACCGGTCGAGGTCCATCCACAGGACGGCGGTCTGATCCGCATCGGAAATGCGATTGTCGAACAGGTCGCGCAGCCGCATCTGCATCGCCATGCGGTTTTCGACGCCGGTCAGGCTGTCATAGCGGGCCAGCCGCTCGAACTTGATCGCGAGGTTGCTCTTCTCCTGCTTGCCTTGCATCGCTTCCAGCACGATGCGGTGCGTGGTCTTGGTGATTTCCGCCATGGCGAAGATCATCAGGAAGCAGAGCACGCCAAGGACGACATAGCCGACGCCACCAGCGATCAGCAGGCCGATCGAGGTCGGCAGCATGGTGAAACAGGTCTGGCCGACCGCGACATGGACCCGGCCGGCATTGCGGCCGGAAATGCCGCCCGCATAGGAGGCGACCATGCCGACGGCGAGCACATGCAGGGTCGCATCCTGGCTGATCGTCAGGGTCGCGAGCGACTGAAGCCCGAGCAGCGCGGCATAGATCCAGGCCCCCATTTCATAGGCAATTCCCCAGATCGGACGCGCCGGACCATCCTGATGCGCCAGCGCGCGCTGGAAATAGACGGCCGAAATGGAGCGACTGATTCCCACGATCAGGACCAGGGCGGCGATGATGTGCATGGTCAGAACATGGGCCTGCCAGGCGATCACGATACTGAGCGAACCTCCTGAAATCGCACCAGAAAGCAGCGATGCCGGGGAGGCGTAAAGCGCTTTGACGAGGCTGTCCTGCACCTCAGCATTCTGCTGGGTACGGGGCGCAAAGCGCGCGCGCAGGACTGCGCACAGATGGCGGACGAGGCGTGACACGTGCCAGCATAGTGGCGGATCAGCCTTGAGATTTGGTAAACCAGATGCCCACCAAAGCAGATCAGTTCCGCTGCCCGATCAACAATATCCCCTACCCCTTCCCGGCCAAGGCACCGTCATATGGGGCCGGAAACAGGCTGTAGGACAGCAGAAACGACAGGCATGAAAAAGGCCGGTGGATTGCTCCACCGGCCCCTTTCTTGTCGCATGTGCGAGAACTTCTTTGAAGTCGCGATCGAACCGCGGGCGGGCGTTGCCCACCCGCTACGATCGCTTTTAGAAGTCCATGCCGCCCATGCCGCCCATGCCACCCGGCATGGCGGGCATGGCGGGCTTGTCTTCGGGCAGTTCCGAAACCGCGGCTTCGGTGGTGATCAGCAGACCAGCGACCGAGGCAGCGTTCTGGAGCGCGGTGCGCACGACCTTGGTCGGGTCGATGACGCCGGCGGCAACCAGGTTTTCATAGGTGTCGGTCGACGCGTTGAAGCCGAACGAGGTGTCGGTCTGGTCGAGCAGCTTGCCCGAGACGACGGCACCGTCATGGCCGGCGTTGGCGGCGATCTGGCGAACCAGCGCGGTCAGCGACTTGCGGACGATGTCGATACCGCGGGTCTGGTCGTCATTGGCGCCAGCGACGCCTTCGAGAACCTTGGTCGCGTAGAGCAGCGCGGTGCCACCACCGGGGACGATGCCTTCTTCGACGGCAGCGCGGGTCGCGTGCAGGGCGTCGTCGACGCGATCCTTGCGCTCCTTCACTTCGACTTCGGTCGCACCGCCAACCTTGATGACGGCCACGCCGCCAGCCAGCTTGGCCAGGCGTTCCTGCAGCTTTTCACGGTCATAGTCCGACGTGGTGACTTCGATCTGCGCACGGATCTGCTCGGTACGGCCCTTGATCGAGTCGGCATCACCGGCGCCATCGACGATGGTGGTGTTGTCCTTGTCGATGGTGACGCGCTTGGCAGTGCCCAGCATGCCCAGGGTGACGTTTTCGAGCTTGATGCCCAGGTCTTCCGAGATCACTTCGCCCTTGGTCAGGACGGCGATGTCTTCCAGCATGGCCTTGCGGCGATCGCCGAAGCCCGGTGCCTTGACCGCAGCAACCTTCAGGCCGCCGCGCAGCTTGTTGACGACCAGGGTCGCCAGCGCTTCGCCTTCGATGTCCTCGGCGATGATGAGGAGCGGACGGCCCGACTGAACCACGGCTTCCAGGATCGGCAGGATCGACTGCAGATTCGAGAGCTTCTTCTCGTGGATCAGGATGTAGGGATCAGCCAGCTCGACGGCCATCTTTTCCGGGTTGGTGATGAAGTAGGGCGACAGGTAGCCGCGGTCGAACTGCATGCCTTCGACAACGTCCAGCTCGAAGTCGAGACCCTTGGCCTCTTCCACGGTGATGACGCCTTCCTTGCCGACCTTTTCCATGGCTTCGGCGATCTTCTCGCCGACTTCCTTGTCGCCATTGGCCGAGATGATGCCGACCTGGGCAACTTCGGCCGAACCGGCAACCGGCTTCGAGCGCGACTGGATGTCCTCGACAACCTTGGCGACGGCGAGATCGATGCCGCGCTTCAGGTCCATCGGGTTCATGCCGGCGGCAACCGACTTCATGCCTTCGCGCACGATGGCCTGGGCCAGGACGGTCGCGGTGGTGGTGCCGTCACCGGCGATGTCGTTGGTCTTCGAAGCAACTTCGCGGACCATCTGGGCGCCCATATTCTCGAACTTGTCCTTCAGTTCGATTTCCTTGGCGACGCTGACGCCGTCCTTGGTGATGCGGGGGGCGCCGAAGCTCTTGTCGATGACGACGTTGCGGCCCTTCGGACCCAGGGTCACCTTGACCGCGTCGGCCAGGATGTCGACGCCGCGCAGGATGCGCTCACGAGCGTCACGCGAAAACTTTACGTCCTTCGCTGCCATGATCTAATTCCTTCGAAAAATAGGGAAAAATGGAAAACCGAAATTCCGGAAATCGCTTAGGCGACAATACCCAGAATGTCCGATTCCTTCATGATGAGCAGGTCTTCACCGTCGACCTTGACTTCGGTGCCCGACCACTTGCCGAACAGCACGCGATCGCCGGCCTTGACGTCCAGCGGCGTGACCTTGCCGTCTTCGGCCTTCGAACCCGAACCGACGGAGACGATTTCGCCTTCCTGCGGCTTTTCCTTGGCGGTGTCGGGGATGATGATGCCACCGGCCGTCTTCGCTTCCGCTTCAATGCGGCGAACGAGAACGCGGTCATGCAACGGACGGAATGCCATGATGATTGCCTTTCCCTTTGTGCTGGGATGGGTCCGGCGCGGCCCGCAAGAGGAATGTCCCCGTGCGATATTGTGCCCCGCCTTGTCCTTCTCCCGATGAACTCTCTCATTGTTAGCACTCGCAGATGGAGAGTGCTAGCGGCATGCATATGGAAAAGTCGTTTCGCCGGTCAAGGGCGGGACGGGATAAAAATTTTCGCCGTCCCGATGGATCGGGGATCGATCGGACCGACGCGCAGGCCATAGCGCAATCGCCCCGCCCCGTCATGCCGGGCGCGACGGACCGCACGGGGATTACGACGCGACAGGCGACGGGATCGGGACACGCGCCTGTCGAAGTTCACAGTGTAAACGGGGTTTCCGGGGTCTTTGCACCGCCAACGCGCCGGGAACGCATCGACTACGCGCCTGCCGCGCGTCGGGGGCATGGGGGCGTGGGTCAGTGACGCGCGCCCGTCATGCGGCGGCGAAGCGACGGTGACGCGACACATAGGCCCCTGCCGCGCGTCGATCGGGCGACAGCCGAGGCAAAGGCGGCGATGCGAAGAAAGGCGCTGGTCCATCGCCAAGGGTAGATCGGAAATCGGGCATGTAGGACAGAGGATGTTTGGGACGCCATGTTTCCCATCAAGCATGAGCCCCAACAGCAAATCAGCCGAACCAACCTGCTTTGCCTCCCCCCGGAAACGCACAAGGATCAATAGCCGCCATATTTCTGCTCAAGGCCTCTCAGCCTAATCTCGAACTCTCTCATCGTTTTTGCAGAACCAAAACCAGATCCCTGACGGCACGAACTTATGACGATAAAATCCGGATCACGGCCATATTTGGCCTCATGTATTTCCGTCAGCGCGCGTATCCGACTCCCGAAACGGCGATCAAATTTTTCTTCCAGCCGAGCCGCTAGTGTCCGATCGCACAGCCCACTGCCGCTAGCTGCAGCGCTGGCATAATAGAGTTCCTTTGCAAGATTTCCTGGAGCCGGCATGCTCGGCTCCGCTGCAGCGACGCCAGCCCCAACAAACAGGTTCATAACGATAATTGCCAACATGGAATTTCCTACTGTTGCAATGGTCGTTATCTCATCTCGATGGCATGAGAATCAATTGGAACAAAGTAAGACGAGGAAACCAAAGCGCTATGGAGAAAGCGTCAACGAACCGTCCCACTGGCGCATCGCAAATCTTTGCAGGCTGGGCGCTTCTGGTAGCCAGTTGCGCGATGATCGTCAGCGGCCTGCTCATTCGCCCGCGCCCAGCGGCAGAGTCTTTCGATCATGCGCGACAAGCGATGTATGAGATTCTCATGCCCGGCGGCTTCGTCAGCATCCTACTGGCCTTCGCTCTATTATCTGTTGGCTGGATCATTCGGGCCATCTCCTTCTTGCCCGAGAGGAATGAAGTGAGGGCGGAACGGACCTAGCGCCCCCATTGCCCGGAGATTGCGGCATGTCCTTATTCATGTCGCGTCGGGAATCTTTGATGGCTGGGGCATCCCGCGCGCGCGTCAGTGGTTGGACGGCGCATAAGCGATAAGAGGAGAGCGCCATGTCCTATGCCACGATCGTCGCCGCCGTCGATGTCAACGCCCCCGACCTCGCCCGTGCCGCCATTGCCGGCGCGGCCAATGTGGCGGGGAAGCAGGGCGTCGTCCATCTGCTCTATGTCCGCTATTATCTGCCGACCCGCTATTCCGAACTGCTGGACGGCAGTTTCGACGAGAATGAGGAGCGCGATGCGCTGGCGGCGATGAAGGCATGGGCGAGCGAGGCCGGGCTGGCGCCCGATCGCACCCATTTCCTCACCCGGCGCGGGCGGGTGCGCGACGAGGTGCTGAGCGAGGCGGCGCGGCTGAAGGCCGACCTGGTGGTGATCGGATCGCACCAGCCCTCGCTCACATCCAAGTTGCTGGGGTCCAATGCGTCGGCGATCATTCACCAGTCGCCGGTCAGCGTGCTCGTGGTGCGGACGCAGGCACCCGAATAGCAGAAATAATCAACAGGGGTTGAGCGGCGCTCGGTTGCGGCGGGCAGGCGCCGTTCCTACCTGCCGGGCATCAGAGATTTATCGGAGCGATGCCCGCATGACCGACAGCTATACCCCGCCCGCCGTCTGGATTTGGGACAAGGACAAGGGCGGCGCCTTTGCCAATATCAACCGGCCGATCGCCGGCGCCACCCATGACAAGCCATTGCCGGTCGGCCCGCATCCGCTCCAGCTCTATTCGCTGGGCACGCCCAATGGGCAGAAGGTGACGATCCTGCTGGAGGAATTGCTGGAGGCGGGCGTTACGCAGGCCGAATATGATGCCTGGCTGATCCGCATCGGCGATGGCGACCAGTTCGGCAGCGGCTTTGTCGACGTCAATCCCAACAGCAAGATCCCCGCGCTGATGGACCATAGCGTGTCGCCGCCGCAGCGCGTGTTCGAATCCGGCGCGATCCTGCTCTATCTGGCCGAGAAGTTCGGCAAGTTCCTGCCGACCGATCCGGTCAAGCGCACCGCGGCGCTGAGCTGGCTGTTCTGGCAGATGGGCAGCGCGCCGATCCTGGGCGGCGGCTTTGGCCATTTCTTCGCCTATGCCCCGGAAAAATACGAATATCCGATCAACCGCTACACGATGGAAGTGAAGCGGCAGCTGGACGTGCTGGACCGGCATCTGGCGGAGAATGACTATCTGGCGGGTGACGAATATTCGATCGCCGACATCGCGATCTGGCCCTGGTATGCGGGTGTGCTGCTGAACCGGGTCTATGGCGCGGCGGAGTTTCTGGACGCGGGCAGCTATATCCATGTGCTGCGTTGGGCGAAGCAGATCGATGCGCGCCCGGCGGTGAAGCGCGGGCGGATCGTCAACAAGACCAACGGGCCGCTGGAGGATCAGTTGCACGAGCGGCATGACGCCGGCGACTTTGCCACGAAGACGCAGGACAAGCTGGAGGGGGTGGCCTGACACCCATTCCGTTCGTTTCGAGCCTGTCGAGAAACGGGAAGCACGGGCGGAGGGGCGAAGATGCGCGGTCACGCACTGGCCCCTCCACCGCCTGCGGCGGTCCCCCTCCCCAAGCCAAGCTTGGGGAGGAATTTCATCAATAGCCTACAGTGAAGCGCTGCCGGATGTGCTTGGGCGTTTCGATCTCGTCGGCGAGTGCGATGGCATAGTCGGCATAGGAAATGCTGCTATTGCCCTCGCCATCGACCAGCAACTGGTCGGTGCCGAGGCGGAAATGCCCTTTGCGATCGCCGACGAAGAACAGGGCGGAGGGCGAGAGGAAGGTCCAGTCGAGATCCTCGACGCCGCGCAGATAGGCGAGGAAAGCGCCGCCCCGGCCGGCTTCGGCCTTGTAGGCTTCGGGGAATTCCGGCGTGTCGATCAGCTTGACGCCCGGCGCGACCTCCAGGCTGCCGGCGCCGCCGACCACCAGATAGCGGGCCACGCCCGACGCGCGCACCGCGCCGACCAGCGAGGCCGGATCGGTGTCGGCGAACATGACGGCGCTCACCACCGCATCATGGCCAGCAAGCAGCGCGCTGAGCGCGGCGGCATCGTTGACGTCGCCGGCGACGGCGGTGACGCCGGCGTCCTGCACCGCATTTTCGGGATGGCGCGAGATCGCCGTCACCTGATGGCCGCGGCGGGCCAGTTCCGCGCTGATTTCCCGCCCTGCCCGGCCGCTGCCGCCGATGATCGCGATCTTCATGTTCCATTCTCCATGGGTAGTTACCAATGGAAACCAGATAGCGATTAGGATATCATGATCGCAAGAAGGCACTTTGCCATCACCTGGTTACACCGAGGATACCGCCTGCCATGACTGCGCCCACGCCCCTGCCCCGGATCGGCGACGCCTATGATCCCGATTGTCCGACCCGCCATGTGCTGGACCGGATCGGCGACAAATGGGCGGTGCTGGTGATGCTGACATTGAAGGACGGGCCGGTGCGGTTCAACGATCTGCGCCGGCGGATCGGCGCGATCTCGCAGAAGATGCTGTCGCAGACATTGAAAAGCCTGGAGCGCGACGGGCTGGTGAGCCGCGCGGCCTATCCCACGGTGCCGGTGACGGTGGAATATCGGCTGACCGAGATGGCGCAGGGGCTGATCGGCATATTGGACCAGATCACCCGCTGGGCCGAGGGCCATGTCGGCGCGATCATGGACGCGCGCCGGGCGCATGACGCGCGCGAGGTCGAGGCCGCCTAACCGGCCTGGGTGGCGCGCTGGCCCTGTGATGCGGTGCGGTCGCGCCACCAGCGGTTGATGCGGCGGGCGGCGGGACGCTCGACGCCATAGGTGAGCGCGCTTGCCAGCAACAGCGAGGCCGCGGTTGCCAGCAGCAGGCCGATCCAGGTCGACAGGCCGGCGCGGTCGACCAGGTTCATGATCGCCAGCCCGGCATTATGATGGATGAGGTAGAGCGCATAGCTGATCGCGCCCAGCCAGAGCAGCAGCCGATGGCGCAGGAAGGGCAGCCAGCCGCGCAGCATCGCGGCAAAGATCGCCATCACCAGCAGCGCCGCGACCAGATATTCGCGCGTATCGGCCCAGGCGATCGTTGCCAGCGCCGCCACGAAGAAGGGCGCCTGCTGGCCCCAGCGACGATGGCCCGACCAGATGCGGTAGAAGAGCATGCCGATGATGAAGAAGGGGATATAGTCGAGTACCAGCAGCATGACGAGGCGGCTGGGCATCGCGTGCCAGCCGGCGATCGCGGCCTTGATCGCGAGCCAGCCGAGCAGCAGCCATTCGAGCCGGGCAAAGCCGCGCCCCATCCAGATCGCCAGCATGCAGCAATAGAAGGCGAGTTCGACGCCCAGCGTCCAGTAGACGCCGTCGACCGCAGGCAGATAGAAATAGCCCTGCAGCATCGTCATGTTGACCGGGATCACCCAGGCGGGCGGCAGCAGCTGGCCAGCGCCGAGCAGCAGGACGATGCCGATCGAGAGCGCCATTGCCGCCCAATAGACCGGGAAAAGCCGGGCGAAGCGCTTGACCGCGAAATCGGCGGCGCTGCGCGTCCCTTCCAGCGAGAAGGCGATGACGAAGCCGGAAATGGCGAAGAAGAGCAGCACGCCATAGCCGCCATGTTCGAACAAGGGCGGCAGGCGATGCCCTTGCGGGAAGAGCTTGGGATAGATGTTGAAATAATGGAAGAGCAGCACGGAAAAGGCCGCGATGCCACGCAGCGCGTCCAGTTCCTGCAATCGCGTCCGACCCTGCCCCATCATCCCCCTGCCCTACGCCCCCACGCGATAAGATTGGGTAAATTTGCGTGAACGATAGCGCCCGCGCCGGGGCGCCGGCATCAATTGCCGTCGGCGTCGACCATGAACTGCATCGGCTTGCCGCGCGATTCCGGTTCCCAGCCGGCCGCCAGCGCCGCGCGCACGCCGCGCGCGACGATGGCGTCGTTGATCTGGAGCCGGCCGCGGGCCAGTCCTTTGAGCAGGCGCTTGGGCGGCGGAAATTCCAGCACCGCGCCGCGCTGCGTCCCCTGCTGCTGCAGGGCGACGGTCATGCCGCGCCAGCCATCCGCATCGCTCCATTGCGGTTCGCGCCGCACTTCCCAATCATAATGCGCGCCATCGACCAGGACGGTGCCACTGTTGTTGCTGTTTGACATGATGATCGCCCTATAGAGCATAATCCATTCATTCTGAATGGATTATGCTCTACTTTCCTTTTATTTTCCGCATTTTCCGAGCCAGCAGATGATACCATCTGCTTCGAAAATGCTCTAGCCTGCCGCCCTGACGATGTCAGCCCAGTCTTGTTCGCTGATCACCTCGATGCCGAGCGCGGTCGCCTGCTTGAGCTTCGATCCCGCGCCGGGACCGGCGACAACCAGGTCGGTCTTGGCGCTGACCGATCCCGCCGCCTTGGCACCCAGGCGCTCTGCTTGCGCCTTGGCCTCGTCGCGGCTCATGGTTTCGAGCTTGCCGGTGAAGACGACGATCTTGCCGGTAACGGCGCTGGCGGTGGTCTCGACGACATAATCGGGCGGCGACACTTCGCTTAGCAGATCGTTCCATGCCTCGACATTATGGGGTTCGTGGAAGAAATCGGCGAGCGCATGGCCGACGGCGGCGCCGACATTCTCGACCCCGATATGCTCGGCGATCGCCTTGTCCTTCTTGGCCTGCGTCTCATAGTCCTGATCGCGCAGGGCGATGATCTCGTCCGCCAGGGTGCGCAGCGCGGGAAGCGTGGTGTAGCGTTTCAGCAGATCGCGCGCGGTGACGGCGCCGATATGGCGGATGCCAAGGCCGAACAGCAGCTTGGCGGCGTCTGGCGCGCGCTTCGCCTCGATCGCGGCGAGCAGATTGTCGACCGACTTTTCCTTCCAGCCCTCACGCCCCAGCAATTCGCCGGCATGGGTGCGCAGGCGGAAAATGTCGGCCGGCTCCTTGATCCAGCCAAGATCGAGAAATTCCTCGATCGTCTTTTCGCCCAGCCCCTCGATATCGAGCGCGGCGCGGCTGACGAAATGGCGCAGCCGCTCGAACCGCTGGGCGGCGCAGATCAGGCCGCCGGTGCAGCGATAATCTACTTCCCCCTCCTCGCGCACCGCTTCCGATCCGCAGACCGGGCAGTGGGTGGGGAAGGGAAAGGGTTCACGCACCTCGTCGCGGGTGAGATTGTCGACCACCTGCGGGATGACGTCGCCGGCGCGCTGGACGACGACGCGGTCGCCCGGCCGCACGCCCAGCCGTTCGATCTCGTCGGCATTGTGGAGCGTGACATTGGAAACGACGACGCCGCCGACCGTCACCGGGGTCAGGCGGCCTACTGGGGTCAGCTTGCCGGTGCGGCCGACCTGGATGTCGATCGCCTCCAGCGTGGTCTGGGCGCGTTCGGCCGGGAATTTATGGGCGATCGCCCAGCGCGGCGCCTTGGCCACGAAGCCGAGCCGCTGCTGCCAGTCGAGCCGGTCGACCTTGTAAACGACGCCGTCAATGTCGAAGGGCAGGTCGGCCCGCGCGCGCTCGATCGCGCGATAATGGGCCAGAATCGCGTCGATGCTATCGACGCAGACCAGCATGTCGGACACCGGCAGGCCCCAGCTCGCGATGGCCTGCATCACGCCCAACTGGGTGTCGGCGGGCAGCGCGCTATGGGCGCCCCAGCCATGGGCCAGGAAACGTAAGGGGCGGCTGGCGGTGACGCTGGCGTCCTTCTGGCGCAGCGATCCGGCGGCCGCGTTGCGCGGATTGGCGAACTGGCGCGCCTTGTCGGCATCCTCCGCCTCGTCCAGCAGCCGCTGGTTGAGCGCGACGAAATCCGCCTTGGCCATATAGACCTCGCCCCGTATCTCGAACAGGTCGGGGATGGCTTCGCCGGTCAGCCGCTCAGGGATGTCGGCGATGGTGCGGACATTGGCGGTGACATCCTCGCCCGTGGTGCCGTCGCCACGGGTCGCGGCCAGCACCAATTCGCCCTGCTCATAGCGTAGCGAACAGGACAGGCCATCGATCTTCGGTTCGGCGGTCATCGCCACCGGCGCATCCTCGGCCAGCGCCAGGAAGCGGCGGACGCGGGCGGCGAACTCGGCGATATCCTCGTCGGCAAAGCCATTGTCGAGGCTCATCATGCGGACCGCGTGCGGCACCTTCTTCAGTGCCGAGGTGGCGGCAGCGCCGACCTGCGCATTGGGCGAGTCGGCGCGGATCAAATGCGGGAAGGCCGCTTCGAGCGCGTTGTTCTCGCGGATCAGCGCGTCATAGTCCGCGTCGCTGATCTCCGGCGCGTCCTGGTCATGATAGAGGCGGTTATGCTTCGCCACCTCCCTGGCAAGGCGCATCAGGCGGTTGGCGGCTTCGGCTTCGGTAAGGCTGGCGGGATCGGTCATGGGGATGCCTTAACGCCCACTTCAGATTCCCGCCACCGGCACGGTTTCAAAATGCTGGGGAAAGCCGGCGATGATCGGGCGCGCCTTGGCGATGGCAGCGCGGACGGCGGGGAGTTTCAGCGAGGCGGCGTGGCTTTCGCGGCTGTCCCAGACCTCGGTGATCCAGAGCGCGTCGGGATTGGCGGTGTCGAGCGCGACGACATAGGAGAGGCAGCCGGGCATCGCGCCGATCGCATCCTTGAGATAACCGACCAGTTCGTCGCGCTTGCCCGGCGTGCTGAGCATCTGGCCGATCAGGCCGTAGCGCGGCTTTGCCTCCTGCGCAGCGGCGGGGATGGCCGTTGCGGCCAGCGTCGCGGCGGTGAGGCCGAGCATGTCTCTGCGATTATGGGTCATGCGGCTATCCTATCCCCTCCGTTCGTCCTGAGCGAAGTCGAAGGACGCGCCGAGCGGAGCGAGGCGCCTTCGCTTCGCTCAGGTGAAGGCTTCGACTTCGCTCAGCCCGAACGGTATGTGAAACGCGCGAATTGGCAAGCCTCAAGCTTCCAGCAGCCGTTCCGCCTGTGCGCGGGCTTCAGCGGTGATTTCCGCGCCGGAGAGCATGCGGGCGATTTCCTCGCGGCGTTCGCCATCGCTCAGCGCATGGACGCCGGTGCGCGTCACCGTGCCGTCGCTCGATTTCGCGATCAGCATATGGCCGGCGCCGCGCGCCGCGACCTGCGGGCTGTGGGTGACGACCAGGATCTGGTTGCTCTGTGCCAGGCGCGACAGGCGCTCGCCGATCGCATCGGCCACCGCGCCGCCGACGCCCCGGTCAATCTCGTCGAAGATCAGCGTGTCGGCCCCGCCCCGCTCCGCCAGCGCAACCTTGAGCGCGAGGATGAAGCGGGACAGTTCCCCGCCCGAGGCGATCTTGGCGAGCGGCGCGAAGGGGGCACCGGGATTGGTCGAAATCTCGAACTCGACCCGGTCCATGCCGGCGCCGCTCCATTGCCCTTCTTCGAGCGGGGCTACGACGGTGCGGAAGCGGGCGGCGTCGAGCTTCAGCGGCGCCAGTTCGCCCGCGACCGCCGCATCGAGCCGGCCTGCGGCGAGTTGGCGTTCGGCCGACAGCGCCTGGGCAGCGGCGCGATAGGTTGCGGCCTTTTGCGCGACATCGGCTTCGAGCGCGGCGATATGCTCCTCCCCACCCTCGATCGCGGCGAGGCGCGCAGCCATCTCGTCACGCAGCGCGGCGAGATCGTCGGGCGCGACCTGATGCTTGCGGGCCAGGCCACGCAGGTCGAACAGCCGGGTCTCGATCGCGTCCAGCCGGGCGGGATCGAAGCTCAGCGCCTCGGCGGCTTCCGCGAGCTTGTCCTCCGCCTCGCCCGCTTCGATCACGGCGCGGTCCAGCGCCTCCAGCACGGCGGAGAGCGGTTCATATTCGCCCGCGATCCGGTCAAGCCGGCGGGCCGCCTGCCGCAACTGGGCGAGGCCGCCATCCGAGCCGGTCAGGCAATCGGTGACGGCGGACAGGTCATCGGACAGGCGCGCGCCCTTCTGCATGGTCGCGCGCTCCTCCGCCAGGGTCGCTTCCTCGCCGGCCTCGGGCGCGAATTTCGACAGTTCGGCGACGGCATGGTCGAGATAGTCGCGGTCGCGCGCGGCATTGGCGACAGTGTCGCGCGCCTGCGCCAGATCGGTGGCGGCGGCGCGCCAGGCGGCATGAGCGGTGGCGACCGCCTCCGCCTCGCAACGGCCATAGGTGTCGAGCAGGGCGCGGTGGCCGCGGGCGTTGAGCAGGCCGCGATCGTCATGCTGGCCGTGGATCTCGACCAGCGCGCCGCCCAGATCGCGCAGCAGCGCGGCAGAACAGGCCTGGTCGTTGATGAAGGCGCGGCTGCCGCCGTCGGCCTTGACCGTGCGGCGGATCAGCAGCGGTTCACCCGGATCGATCTCGATGCCATTGTCGGCCAGCAGCAGCGCGGCGCGATGGCCGGCGGGCGGCGGATCGAAGCTGGCGGTGACGCTGGCCTGCGCCTCCCCTGCCCGGACGAGGCCGCTGTCGGCGCGGGCGCCGAGCGCCAGCCCCAGCGAATCGAGCAAGATCGACTTGCCCGCGCCGGTTTCACCGGTGAGGACGGACAGGCCGGCGCCGAACTCCAGGTCCAGCGCCTCGATCAGCACGACATTGCGGATGGCAAGCGAGGTCAGCATGGCGCCTGTCTACCTGCCATCGCACAAAAGGGGAACAAATAAAGCGTGCGCCTCAGCTCTTGACCGGATGCTGCTGCATCAGCTTGTAGCTGCGCTCATACCATTTGGTGCCGGGATAGTTGCGGCCCAGCACGGCGGCGGCCTTCTGCGCTTCGGCCGGAATGCCGAGCGAGAGATAGGATTCGACCAGACGCTCCAGCGCTTCGGGCGTGTGGGTGGTGGTCTGGAACTTGTCGATCACGGTGCGGAAGCGCAGCGTGGCGGCGAGCCACTGGCCCCGGCGCTGGTAGAAGCGGCCCAGCTCCATTTCCTTGCCGGCGAGGTGGTCATTCACCAGGTCGACCTTCAGACGGGCGTCGGCGGCATAACGGGTGTCGGGATAGCGGCGGATCAGTTCGCCCAGCGCATCCATCGCCTGCTGCGTGATCTTCTGGTCGCGGGTAACGTCGGCAATCTGCTCATAATAGCACAGCGCGATCAGATAATAAGCGTAGGGCGCGTCCTTGTTGCCGGTGTGGATCGACAGGAAGCGCTGCGAGGCCGCGATCGATTCCGGATAGTCGCGGTTCATATAATAGCTGAACGCCGACATGAGCTGCGCGCGGCGCGCCCAGGGCGAATAGGGATGCTGGCGCTCGACCTCATCGAACAGCGCGGCGGCGAGCTTGTACTGGCCGCGATCGAGGCGGGCCTTGCCGCTGTTGTAGAGGGTCGACACGTCGCGGGCGACGTAGAGGGTGTCGGCCTTGTTCTTCGATGTGGAGCAGCCGGTCAGCACAGGCGAGGCGATCAGGACCAGAGTGGTGGCCGCGCCGATGCGCGTCAGGGTTTTCGTCAGCATGCGCCGGGTCATAGCCGAGCGGATCGCCGTCGCCAAGCGCCAGAATGTTGCAGAACGTTAAGCCGTGTCAGCGCGTCTGGTGCGGCAGGTCGAGGCAGGCCATGGCGCCGCCATCCGGCGCGGGTTCCAGCCGGAAGCGGCCGCCAAGCTGCTGCGCCAGCGCGACGGCGATGCGCAGGCCGATGCTGGTCGGCCCGTCGGGCATGGTCCCGTCCGGCAGGCCGCGCCCGTCGTCGACGATGCGCAGGTGAAGCGCGCCGTCCGCCTGCTGCTCCAGCGTCACCGCGACGCGGCCGGCGCGATCGGGCAGGCCATGTTCGATCGCATTGCTGACCGATTCCGCCACGATCAGCGCCAGCGGCACGATGACATCGGGTTCGAGCGACAGGCCATCGGGCGCGCAGATGGTGCAATCGATATCGGTGCGGCCCGACGCATCGACGATATCGGCGCAGAGCATGACCATGAAGCCACGCAGATCCTGTCCCTGCCCCGATGGATCATAGAGGGCGCGGCTGATCTTGCCGATCAGGGCGAGGCGGGCGGCCGCATCGTCCAGCGCGCGACGGGCGACATCATTGTCGATCTGGCGCCGCTGAAGCGAGAGCATGGCGGCCACTACCTGAAGATTGTTCGACACGCGGTGCTGGAGTTCGCGGAACAATAATTCGCGATTCTCGGCCAGAGCGCGGCTGCGCTCCCGCTCCACGGCCAGGTTGAAATTGGCGCGCTGCATGAAGTGGATGAGCAATATGTCGACGGCCACGACCATCGTGTAGAAGATCAGCGCCATGGCGACGCCGGGATTGAAGGCCAGCGCATAGAAGGGCGGGATGAAGCAATACCAGGACAGCAGCCCGCCGATGACGGCGGCGAAGATGCCCGGCCGCACCCCGAACAGGAAGGAGGAGAGGATGACCGCCGGGAAGAAGGTGACGAAGGGATAGCCGACCGGCAGCAGCGTTTCCGCTGCGACACGCGCAAGCCAAGCGAGCAGGCAGAGCAGCAGGCTCAGCGCATAGCCATAGACCGGTCTTGGAAGCACGAGCGGCAGGCGCTCGACAAACCGCTCATTGCTGCGTTGCATGGACATTCCCCCGGAACCGTGACGCGACCGTATCAGATGTCGCCCCCCGCGCCTTGATCGAAATCAGCCCTGACGGGATTCGTCACGAAAAAGGGCGCCCGGCCAAGCCGGACGCCCCATTTTCCTGTCAGCGATGATGCTGCCGATCAGTCCTGGGTCAGGAAGTCGGGCAGGCCGGCGTTGGAGCCGTCATCGTCGCCCTTGCCTTCGCTGCGCGGGCCACGGTCGCGGCGCGGGCCACGATCGCCACCACGACCGCCACGGTCGCCGCCGTCACGGCGCGGGCCGCGACCACGATCGCCGCGATCACCACGATCGCCGCGCGGTTCACGCGGTTCGCGGGCCGGACGGGTGTCTTCCAGTTCCTCGCCGGTTTCCTGGTCGACGACGCGCATCGACAGGCGAACCTTGCCGCGCGGATCGATCTCGAGAACCTTGACCTTCACTTCCTGGCCTTCCGACACGACGTCGGTCGGCTTTTCGACGCGCTCATTCTTCATTTCGCTGACGTGGACGAGGCCGTCCTTGCCACCCATGAAGTTCACGAACGCACCGAAGTCGACGATGTTGACGACCTTGCCGGTGTAGATCTTGCCGACTTCCGCTTCCTCGACGATGCCCAGAATCCACTTCTTGGCAGCTTCGATCTGGGCGGTGTCGGACGACGAAATCTTGATGATGCCTTCGTCGTCGATGTCGACCTTGGCGCCGGTTTCGGCGACGATCTCGCGGATGACCTTGCCGCCGGTGCCGATGACGTCACGGATCTTCGACTTGTCGATCTGGATCGTCTCGATGCGCGGGGCGTGCGCCGACAGTTCGGTGCGGGTCGAGGACAGGGCCTTGTTCATCTCACCCAGGATGTGGGCGCGACCTTCCTTGGCCTGGCGCAGCGCGGTCTCGAAGATTTCCTGCGTGATGCCGGCAACCTTGATGTCCATCTGCATGGTGGTGATGCCGGCTTCCGTGCCAGCGACCTTGAAGTCCATGTCGCCGAGGTGATCTTCATCACCCAGAATGTCCGAGATGACGGCGAAGTCGCTGCCTTCCAGGATCAGACCCATGGCGATGCCCGACACCGGACGCTTGAGCGGAACGCCCGCGTCCATCATCGAGAGCGAACCACCGCAGACGGTGGCCATCGACGAGGAACCGTTCGACTCGGTGATGTCCGAGAGAACGCGGATGGTGTAGGGGAATTCGTCCTTGGTCGGCAGCACCGGGTGCAGCGCACGCCAGGCGAGCTTGCCATGGCCGACTTCACGACGACCCGGCGCACCGAAGCGGCCCACTTCACCGACCGAATAGGGCGGGAAGTTGTAGTGCAGCATGAAGTTTTCATAGTGCAGGCCGGTCAGGCCGTCGATCATCTGCTCGGCGTCCTTGGTGCCCAGCGTGGTGGTGCAGATCGCCTGCGTCTCGCCACGGGTGAACAGGGCCGAACCATGGGTGCGCGGCAGGAAGCCGACCATCGCCTCGATCGGACGGATCTGGGTGGTGGTGCGGCCGTCGATGCGCTGGCCGTCCTTCAGGATGGCGCCACGCACGATCTCGGCTTCCAGCTTCTTGGTCAGCTTGATGCCGGCCATCACGGTCTGGGCGTCGAGGCCGTCTTCCGTGAACATCGCCTTCGCCTTGGCGCGGGCTTCGTTCAGGGCGTTCGAGCGGGCCGACTTGTCGGTCAGCTTGTAGGCGGCGGCGATGTCGCCACCGATCAGATCCTTGAGCTTGCTCTTCAGCGCGCCGAGATCGTCGCCCTTGGCCATTTCCCACGGATCCTTGGCGGCCTTTTCGGCCAGCTGGATGATCGCGTCGACGACCTTCTTGCTCGCTTCATGGGCGAACAGGACGGCGCCAAGCATGACGTCTTCCGACAGTTCCTTGGCTTCGGATTCGACCATCATCACGGCGTTGCTGGTGGCAGCGACGACCAGGTCGAGTTCGCCGGTCTTCACTTCGTCCAGCGACGGGTTCAGCTGATATTCGCCATCCTTGTAACCGACGCGGGCAGCGCCGATCGGGCCCATGAAGGGCACGCCCGACAGGGTCAGGGCAGCGGAAGCAGCGATCATCGCGACGATGTCGGGCTCGCTCTCGCCATCGAACGACATCACCTGGGCGATGACGTTGATTTCGTTGTAGAAGCCTTCGGGGAAGAGCGGACGGATCGGACGATCGATCAGGCGCGAAACCAGGGTTTCCTTCTCGGTGGCGCCACGCTCACGCTTGAAGAAGCCACCCGGAATGCGGCCGGCGGCCGAATATTTTTCCTGATAGTGAACGGTCAGCGGGAAGAAGTCCTGGCCATCCTTCACCGACTTGGCGGCGGTCACGGCGCACAGCACCACGGTTTCGCCATAGGTTGCCAGCACGGCGGCGTCGGCCTGACGCGCGATCCGGCCGGTTTCGAGGGTCAGCGTCTTGCCGGCCAGCTCGATCGAAACTTTCTTTACATCGAACATATATGTTCCTTTGCCCACCTGGCCCTATTGCCGGGCGGGGCCTCATATGCGGACGAAACCGGTCCGCGGCGGTTGTGGAGCATCGTGTGGCCCCTGAAACGAAACGGGGCGCCGGATTGCGCCCGTCCCGAATGACATCCCCAAAAGGACGTCCGTTAGAATCGGAAACGGCCCCGAATGGGGCCGTCCCTTATTAGCAGGCTTACTTGCGCAGGCCCAGCTTGGTGATGAGGTCGGTGTAGCGAGCCGCATCCTTCTTCTTCAGATAGTCCAGCAGCGAACGACGCTTGTTGACCAGCATCAGCAGGCCGCGACGGCTGTGGTTATCCTTGTGGTGACCCTTGAAATGCTCGGTCAGGTTCGAGATGCGCTCCGACAGGATCGCAACCTGGACTTCCGGCGAACCGGTGTCGCCTTCGACGCGGGCATGTTCCTTGATCAGCGCTTCCTTGCGCTCTGCAGTGATCGACA
Organism: Sphingomonas sp. S-NIH.Pt3_0716; assembly: GCF_003950715.1. Taxonomy (NCBI): domain Bacteria; kingdom Pseudomonadati; phylum Pseudomonadota; class Alphaproteobacteria; order Sphingomonadales; family Sphingomonadaceae; genus Sphingomonas; species Sphingomonas sp. S-NIH.Pt3_0716. The sequence goes on from NZ_QLJK01000001.1 coordinate 129,649, forward strand.
TCGGGCTTCCTTTCGTATCTAGAGATTGAAGCCGCGCACCACCCGGATTTCCGGGCCACTGGACTCCACCAGCGCGACGGGCGTATCGCCCAACATCGCCAGCAGGAGACCGGTGTGCGGTTTCCCCATGAGCATCTTCCCCTGTCGGAGTGCCAATGCTTCATCGGGAGAGACTGCAAGAGCCGGGATATCGTCCAGCCCTGCCGTCAACGGGAGCATAAGCTCGCCGATGTCGCCGCCCCTAGCAGCTTCGTCCAGTTTGTCCAGCGAAATCGCGGTTTCCAGGGTGAAGGGCCCGGCCTTGATCCGCCTCAACATGGTGACATGGCCGACCGTGCCGAGCGCCAGCGCGATGTCGCGGGCAAGGGAGCGGATATAGGTGCCCTTGGAGACATGGGCACGCAGGGTGACGGAGGCGAGCGCGCCCTCCTCCTGTTCCTGCCCCGCGATCGCCAGCGCATGGATCGTCACCGATCGCGTCTTCATCTCCACTTCCTCCCCCTTGCGGGCGAGGTCATAGGCGCGCTGGCCGTCGATCAGGATCGCGCTATAGGCCGGCGGCGCCTGTTCGATGGGGCCGGTGAAGCGCGGCAGCACCGCCTCCAGCTGCGCCAGCGTCGGGCGCACATCGCTTTGCGCGATGACCTTCCCCTCCAGATCGAGCGTATCGGTCTGCGCGCCAAAGGCGATGGTGAAGTCGTAGATCTTGTCGCTGTCGAGCATCCGGCCGGCGAGCTTGGTCGCCTCGCCGATCGCGATCGGCAGCACCCCGGTCGCCAGCGGATCGAGCGTGCCGCCATGGCCGACCTTCCATTTCTCCGTGCCGCCCAGGACCTCGCGCTGGGTCCGCAGCGCGCGCTTCACTGCGCTGACCGCCTGGGTCGAGCCAAGGCCATGGGGTTTGTCGAGGATAAGCCAACCGTGCATGGCGGCGGGCCTTATATGTCCCGCCTTGGCGTGTCAGCCTTTAATGCGCTATTCCCGCCCCCATGACGATCAAGCTCATCTGCCTCGATGCCGACGATACGCTGTGGCACAATATGCGCCATTTCAACGCGACCCAAGACGCGCTGACCGACATGTTGCAGCCCTTTGCCGATGTCGATGTGACGCGCGAACGACTGATCGCCTGCGAGATCCGCAACCTGCCGCTCTATGGCTATGGCGCCAAGGGCTTTACCCTGTCGATGATCGAGGCGGCGGTGGAGCTGGCCGGCGATCAACTGTCGACCGCAATGATCCAGGACATATTGGCGGCGGGCCGCGCGCTGCTGGCCCATCCGGTCGAGCTGTTCGACGGGGTGGAAGAGACGCTGGAGCGACTGGCGGACATCGGCCCGCTGGTGCTGGTGACCAAGGGCGACCTGCTGCACCAGGAAAGCAAGCTGGCGGCGTCGGGCCTGGGCGACCTGTTTTCCGGGATCGAGATCGTCAGCGACAAGAAGGTCGACACCTTCCGCACCCTGTTCGCCCGCCATGGCATCGCCCCCGAACAGGCGGTGATGGCCGGCGATTCGATGCGGTCGGACATATTGCCGGCGCTGGAGGCCGGGGCGTGGGCAGCATTCATCCCGCAGGAGGGCGCCTGGTCGCATGAGCGGGCGCAGCCGCCGATCGGCGCGGCCCGCTATACCCAGCTGGAACGATTGGGCGAACTGCCCGACTGGATTGCCGGCATCAACTGAAGTTCAGGCGGCGCGGGCAGCCCATTCGTCGGCGAGGATCGAATAGATCACCGTGTCGCGGACATGACCGGTCCAGGTGATGCGCTGCTTGCGCAGCACGCCCTCGCGCACGGCGCCCAGCTTCTCCACCGCCTTTTGCGAGCGGATGTTGCGGGCGTCGACCCGAAGTTCGATGCGATGGAAACCGCAGGCCAGCGCCCGGCCGATCAGCAAGGGCTTGATCCGGCTATTGAGACCGGTGCCGCGGGTGGCCGGCGTCATATAGGTGAGGCCGATTTCCAGCGCATTGTCGGCGGGATGGACATTGAGGTAGCCCGACATGCCGACCGGCTGGCCATCCGCCAAGATCAGGAAGGCATTGCGGTCTGCGCTGGTCAGCGTCGCGTCGAAGGCGGCATCGAAATCCGGTCCAGCAAAGCGCACGGGATAAATCTCCCAGACCGGATCGTCGACCGGGCAGATGGCGCGCAGCGCTTCGCGATGATGCTCGGCCAGTTGCTCCAGATGGAGGCCGGGCGCGTCGATCGGCGCCAGCAAATCGTCCATCCGGCTCATCCGCGCATCTGCTCGACAAAATGGCGACGGCACAGCGCGACATAACGGTCATTGCCGCCAATCTCGGTCTGGGCGCCCTGGCGGATCGCGCGGCCCGATGCATCGACGCGCAGGTTCATCGTCGCCTTGCGGCCACAGTCGCAAACCGTCTTGATCTCGGTCAGCGCGTCGGCCAGGCCCAGCAGATGGGCGCTGCCCTCGAACAATTCCCCCTGGAAATCGGTGCGCAGGCCGTAGCAGAGAACGGGAATGCCGAGGCTGTCGCTGACGGCGGCGAGTTGCCAGACCTGATCGCGGGTCAGGAACTGCGCCTCGTCCACCAGCACGCAGGACAGTGGCGTCGCGTCATGCTGGGCAGCGATGGCGGCCAGCATGTCGACGCCCGGCTCGAACAGATGCGCCTGTGCCTCCAGCCCGATCCGCGAGGCGATCCGGCCATGGCCGAAGCGATCGTCGACCGCCGCCGTCCACAGCATCGTCGCCATGCCGCGCTCCTGATAGTTGAAGCTCGATTGCAGCAGGGTCGTCGATTTGCCCGCATTCATCGAGCTATAGTAGAAATAGAGCTTCGCCATGGCCGCGCTTTAGCGCAGCGTGGGCGCAACGCCAGCCAGGAAACGCACCAGCGCATCGGCGAGCGCGATCCGCTTGTCGGAGAAACTGTGATCGGTCGGCCAGACCATCAGGCGGGTGTTGGGATTGGCCGACTGGGCGTCCGCCCCGACCTTGCGCGCCATCGCGCCAATCCCCCGGTCCGCGCCGATGATGGTCAGCGGCCGGCGGCCATAGCCGACCAGCTTGCGGCCAAGGTCGAACTTCTGCGCATCGCCCTTGATCTCGGCGGTCAGGCTTTCATAGCTGGCGCCCGACAGCGGCGGCAGGTCGCCCGCCACCTCCGCCTTCCAGCCCGCCTCGCCCTGTGGCGTCGCCAGCGACGCGACGGTCTGGGCCGGATCCCAGGGATCGATCAGGAACAGCCCGGCGACGCGCGGTTCTGCGGCCGCCGCCTCCGCCGCCATGAAGCCGCCCATGCTGTGCCCGGCGACCACGATCGCGCTGGTGTCGATACGATATTTGGCGACGGTCGACGCTTCCTCCAGGAACAGCAGCGCGTTGAACGCATCTTCCGCCGCGTTGGTGAAGGAGAAGATGCCGGGGCTGCCCCATGATCCGCGATAATGGAGGGTCAGGACATTCCAGCCGGCGCGGCGCGCGGCCTGGGCCAGATCCAGTTTCTGCTCATTCCCCGGAAAGCCGTGGAGCAGCAGCAGGGTCGGATGCACGCCGCTGCCCGAAGCGACATACATGACCGCATTCATCGCCCCCTCGCCCGAGGGAATGACGAACGCGTCCATCCGCGCCGGGTTGGCGGCGTCGGGCGCCGGATCGGTAGTGACAGCGGGATGGATGGCGGGTTCACGGGCGATGGCGGGCGTAGCCGCACAGGACAGAAGCGCACAGGACAGCCAGAAAGCCCGCATGATAATTCCCCGTTCTTGAATTCTTATGCCAAGGTAATGACGGCAACGGGCGGGGAATCCCCTGCCCGTTTTTCGATCCGCTGGTCGAATGTCACAAAGGCATCCGCGTCGCCAGCCATGGACAGATGCATCATGTCGGCAAAGTCTGCGCCCGCAGCGAAGCGATCCAGCACCCAATCCATATTGGCAGGCAATCCGATCGCTTCGGGCAGGTCGATGACGTCCCGGAATGCGGCTTCGATCCGTTCGCGCGGCCAACTATAGCCGGCACGCAATACCCATTCGGTTTCGACAGCGACGGTCGGAAGCAACACGAATCCCAGGCTGATCCGGTCCGCCGCCACCGCCGCCTGCGCAAGATCGTCCCCGGTCAGGAACCGCACCAGCACATTCGTGTCGATGGCTGCTACCATCAATCCTTCCGGTCTCGAAACATCTGCGCGACAGCCTCGTCCATCTCCTCGACGGAAACCGGCGGGCCTTGATGCTGGTAGCGCGCCCTGATCCCGACCATGATCTCGTCAAAGCTGCGGCCGGACTTCTTGTGCTGGGGCTTCAACAATATGCCGCCGCCCATCGGCACGACATCCAGCACCTGCCCCGGCGCAAGACCCAGCTGATCGCGGACATCCTTGGGGATGACGACCTGGCCTTTGGCCGACAGGGTGGTCTTGGCGTTCATGGCGGTAAGATGCGTCTTACCGCGCCATGAGTCAATCTTCGCTCTCATCCTGCTCCAGGTCGCGGGCAACCTTGGGATCGCGGAGCAGCTTGTCGATATGGCTGCCCTCGTCGAAGCTTTCGTCCGACAGGAATTTGAGCTTCGCCGCATATTTGAGGCGGATGCGGTGCGCGACTTCGCGCTGGAGATAGGCGGTGTTGGTGCGCAGCGCCTTGAGCACCGCTTCCTCATCCTTGCCGAGCAGCGATTTGATGAAGACGGTGGCGTGGCGCAGGTCGGGCGACATGCGCACTTCGGTGACGCTGACCACATGCTGGCTCAGCACATCGTCATGCACGTCACCGCGCTGGAGAATGTCGGAAAGGACATGGCGCACCTGTTCGCCGACGCGCAGCAGGCGGACAGAGGGGCCTTCGGATTGTTGTTGAGCCATAGTCAGACCTTAAAAAACATATCGTCGAGCGAAACATTCAACTCCATGGCCAGCTTGCGCCAGAGTTCCACATTCGCGCTTCTCTTATTGCGTTCTACATTACTGAGATGGGCATGTGTCGAGCCCACCCGTTCCGCCAAAACTTTCAGCGTTAAGCCCCGATGTTTTCGCCATGCGCGTAAAGGGCTTTCCCCGGCCATCATTCCATCGACCACTTTCGCGGGAAGATATTCCTCGCCCTCATCGCGGCGCGCCTCAGCCTCTGCAGCTGCTACCGTGTCAGCCTTATCCTCCGCGATCTCGACAAGCCGTTGATAATCCTCAATCGGCAGCATCGCGATCTTCTGGCCCGCGATCTCGACAATTTGAACGGTCATGGGTTCACCTCATAAGCCGATCCGCGCGGCGCTATATCGTCAATCCACAGAATATCCTGATCGAGACGGAAAATCACGCGCCAGTCCTGAACCCGCAACCGATATTCAGGACGCCCCTGCAGGCGTTTGACATTGGCATCAAGCGATGCGGGATCGCTCGCCAACTCGTCAATCTTCTGCCGAATAAGCGTTCGTTTGTTCGATCGCAGCAGCGCTCTCATCGCCGTCTTCGAGAAGCGGATATCCACATCCGCAAATTATAGGCACGACAAAGGCCGGTCAAGAAATTTAGCTCACAGCTAAATTCCTCGACCGGCCTTCTGTAACTCACAGCGTGCGTGCGCGCTCTTCGACTTCGAACAGTTCGAGCGTGTCGCCCGGCTTGATGTCGTTGGTGTCCTGCAGGACCGCACCGCACTCCATGCCGGCGCGGACTTCGGAGACATCGTCCTTGAAGCGACGCAGCGACGCGATGTTGGTGCGCGACACGATGACATCGTCGCGGGTGAGGCGCGCGGCCAGACCCTTGCGGATGATGCCGTCGAGCACGAGCAGACCGGCGGCCTTGTCCTTCTTGCCGGCCGGGAAGACCTGCAGCACCTCGGCGCGGCCGACGATCGTCTCGATCCGTTCGGGGGCGAGCTGGCCAGCCATTTCGCCGCGAACTTCCTCAAGCAGGTCGTAGATCACGTCATAGTAACGCAGGCTGATCTTCTCGCGTTCGGCGAGCTGACGGGCCTTGGCGTTGGGACGGACGTTGAAGCCGATCAGCGGCGCGCGGCTGGCAGCGGCCAGCGTGACGTCGCTTTCGGTGATCGCGCCGACACCCGAATGCAGGATGCGGACCTTGATCTCGTCGGTCGAGATACGGTTGAGCGAGGACACGATCGCTTCGACCGAACCCTGCACGTCGCCCTTCACCACCACCGGATATTCGATGACCTTGGTGTTCAGCGCCGAGAACATATGCTCGAAGCTGGTCGGGGCAGCCGTGGTGCGCTTCTTGGTCGCCTGTTCCTGACGATAGGCAGCGACTTCGCGGGCGCGGGCCTCATTCTCGACGACGGTGAGCTGGTCACCGGCCATCGGCACGCCCGACAGACCCAGAACCTCGACCGGGGTCGAGGGACCAGCGACCTTAACCTGCTGGCCCTTGTCGTTGATCATCGCGCGGACCTTGCCGCTTTCCGAACCGATGACGAAGGTGTCGCCGATCTTCAGCGTGCCCTTGCGGACCAGCACGGTCGCAACCGCACCACGGCCCTTGTCGAGCTGTGCCTCGATCACATTGCCTTCAGCGTCGCGATCGGGGTTGGCGGTCAGTTCCATGACCTCGGCCTGGAGCAGGATCTTGGTGATCAGTTCGTCAAGGCCGGTCTTCTTGAGCGCCGACACTTCCACGTCCTGGACGTCACCGCCCATGTCCTCGACCACGATTTCCTCGCTCAGCAGGCGCTCACGCACCTTCTGCGGGTTGGCGTCGGGCTTGTCGCACTTGTTGATCGCGACGATCATCGGCACGCCAGCAGCCTTGGTGTGGTTGATGGCTTCGATCGTCTGCGGCATCAGGCCGTCATCGGCCGCCACCACGAGGATGACGATGTCGGTGACGTTCGCGCCACGGGCACGCATTTCCGAGAAGGCTTCGTGACCCGGCGTGTCGAGGAAGGTGATGAGATCACCGCTCTTCGTCTTCACCTGATAGGCGCCGATATGCTGGGTGATGCCGCCGCTTTCGCCGGCCACCACGTCGGTGCCGCGCAGCGCGTCGAGCAGCGAGGTCTTGCCATGATCGACATGGCCCATGATCGTGACGACGGGCGCACGGGGCTTGAGCGTTTCGGGTGCGTCAGCCTCGCCTTCCATGCCGATTTCAACGTCGGCATCCGACACGCGCTGGATGCGGTGGCCGAATTCCTCGACCAGCAGCTCCGCCGTATCCTGATCGATCGGCTGGTTGAGCGTGACGGCGGTGCCCATCTTGAACAGGGCCTTGACCAGGTCCGCGCCCTTTTCGGCCATACGGTTGGCCAGTTCCTGCACGGTGATGCTTTCGGGCACCACGACGTCGCGGCTCTGCTTCTCGCGCGGCTGGCTGCCGCCCGAATAATGGGCACGACGTTCCTTCTCGCGCGCACGCTTGAGCGCGGCGAGGCTGCGGGCACGGGCGCTGTCGTCGTCCGCAAGCGCGCGGGTGACGGTCAGCTTGCCGGACTGGCGGCGATTGTCATCGTTGCGCTTGGCACGATCGGGCTTCGCCGGTTCGGGGCGCTTGACCGGCGCGACCGGGGTGAAGCGGCGCGGCGGCGGCATGGTCGAGCTGGTGGTGGCCGGTGCGGCGGGCGCAGCCGGGGCGGCAGCGGCAGGCTCGGCTGCAGCAGCCGGCGCGGCCGGGGCCTCGACCGGCGCAGCCGGCTTGGCGGCTTCGGCGACCTTGGCCTGCTCGGCGGCTTCGGCAGCCTTGGCGGCCTCGACCTCGGCATTTTCGGCAGCTTGGCGATTTTCCTCGGCGCGGCGCTTTTCTTCCTCGCTGGCGGCAAGGCGCGCAGCATCCTCACGGCGGCGCGCATCTTCCAGCGCGGCCATGCGGGCTTCCTCGGCCTCGCGCAGCAGCTTGGCCTGCAGTTCCTGACGCGACATCAGGCTCTGCGGCGGCGCCTGGCGCACGGGGGCGGGCTGCGGCGCGCGCTGCTGCGGCGCAGGCGCGGCGGGACGGGGTGCGGCCGGCGCTGCGGGCGCGGCCGGCGTCGGATCAGCCTGGGGCGCAGCAGCGGGCGCAGCGCCGGTGCTTTCACCCGGCTTGCCCATGGGGACGCGGCGCCGCTTCACCTCAACCACGACCGTGTTCTTGCGGCCATGGCTGAACTGCTGCTGCACCTGACCGGACTCGACCGTGCGCTTGATCCCCAGCGGCTTGCGGCCCAGAACCGGCTTGTCTTCGTTGCTGTCACTCATCGACTATGTTTAACCCTTCACATCATCATCAGCCGGCGCAGCCGCCGACGCATCATTCCATGCAGCCTCATGCGCCTGCGCATCGGCGGAGTCCTGCTCCCCATGCACCGGCGCCCCGGTAGCGCATCCCAGATAGCTTTCCAAGCGGCCCAGAGCCGCACGCAGGCGCACTGTCGCCCGCGAGTCGGTCACCGCGATATGGACGACATTGTCGCGCCCCATTGCCATAGATAGGGCGTGCCGGTCCACAGGCAAGACGATGCCCGCAAGATCCGTGCCTTCCGCTTCCTGTCCCACGCGCAAGGCCTGGTCCAGTTTTCGATTGCCGTCCGTGCCCGCATCGGCGGCATGGAGCAGCATTTTCACCATGCCCTTGCGGCATGCGACGTCGATCTTTTCCGATCCGGTCAGCAGCATGGAGGCGCGAGCCTCCAGCCCCAGGCGGCTGAGCAGATCCTGCCGCAGCCCGGCCTCTACCAGATCGGGAAGATTGTCGGGAATTTCAAGAGCGCCTTCCTTGAAGGCGCGGGCGAGCGCGCCCTTGAGCTTGCCCTTGGCCAGCGCCGTTTCCAGCTCGGCCCGCGACACGCCGATCCAGGCGCCCCGGCCCGGCGCCTTGGCGCGGACGTCCGGCATCACCTGCCCTTCAGGGCCGATGGCCAGGCGGATCAGCGTTTCGGGATCGGCGCGATCGCCGCTCAATATGCATTTGCGTTCGGTCATGCGCGCCCCTCCGCCAAAACGGACAAAAGGGCAAGACCAACGCTGTCGAGTAGGCTTATTCTCTCATCGGGGAGTGTCCGCAGCATTGGCGTCCTCCCTGGCTGGAGAAAGGGCGCGGTCGGCGATCAACTGACCGCCGGCCGCATAATTTTCGGTCGAGACTTCCGAGATCACGATCTGGACGGCAGCCGCCGGCTTTCCCAGCCGCTCCACGAGCGACTGGGTGACGTCAGCAACGATCGCGGCTTTCTGCTCGCGAGTCGCGCTACCGGCCAGGCGGATGTCGACGAAAGGCATGTTGGCTTACGCTTCCTCGCCTTCGAACCAGTGGGCGCGGGCGGCCATGATGATCTCATTGCCCTGCTCATCGCTCAGGCCATAGGCAGCCAGGATGCCGCCCTTGTCCTCATTGCCGCTGTCCGACTTGCGACGACGCTGATCGACGCGCTTCTTCTGCACCAGTTCGTCGGTGGCCAGATCGGCGAGATCGTCGAGCGTCTTGACGCCGGCCTTGCCGAGCGTGACCAGCATCGCTTCGGTGAGGTGCGGCATGTCGGCCAGCGCGTCCTCGACGCCCAGCGCCTGACGCTCTTCACGGGCAGCCTGTTCGCGACGGTCGAGCGCTTCCTGCGCGCGGCTCTGCAGCTCGGCAGCCAGATCCTCGTCGAAGCCTTCGATCCCGGCCAGTTCCTCGACGCTGACATAGGCGACTTCTTCCAGTTCGCCAAAGCCTTCGGCGACCAGCAGCTGCGACAGCGTCTCGTCCACGTCCAGCTCGTTCTGGAACATTTCCGAACGGCTGACGAATTCCTTCTGGCGCTTCTCGCTGGCGTCGGCCTCGGTCATGATGTCGATCGCCTTGCCGGTCAGCTGGCTGGCGAGGCGGACATTCTGGCCGCGGCGGCCGATGGCGAGCGACAGCTGATCGTCGGGCACGACGACTTCGATGCGCTCTTCTTCCTCGTCGATGACGACGCGGGCGACCTGGGCCGGCTGCAGCGCGTTGACGACGAAAGTCGCGGTATCTTCCGACCAGGGGATGATGTCGATCTTTTCGCCCTGCATTTCCTGCACGACGGCCTGGACGCGGCTGCCCTTCATGCCGACGCAGGCACCGACCGGATCGATGCTGCTGTCACGGCTGATGACGCCGATCTTGGCGCGCGAACCCGGATCGCGGGCGGCGGCCATGATGGTGATGACGCCGTCGTAGATTTCGGGGACTTCCTGCGCGAACAGCTTCTTCATGAATTCGGGGTGCGCACGGCTGAGGAAAATCTGCGGACCGCGATTTTCGCGGCGCACGTTCAGCACGACCGAACGGATGCGGTCGCCGACGCGAACGACTTCGCGCGGGATCTGCTGGTCGCGGCGGATCACGCCTTCGGCGCGGCCCAGATTGACGACGACATGGCCGAATTCGACCGACTTGACGACGCCGGTGATGATTTCACCCACGCGGTCCTTGAACTCGTCGAACTGACGTTCACGCTCGGCGTCGCGGACCTTCTGGAAGATCACCTGCTTGGCCGACTGGGCGTCGATACGGCCCAGGTCGATCGCGGGCAGCGGATCGACGATGAAGTCGCCGACCACGGCGTCCTTCTTCAGCTTGGCGGCCTGCTTGAGGTCGACCTGCTTGAAATAATCCTCGACCACCTCGACGACTTCGACGACGCGCCACAGGCGCAGGTCGCCGCTGTCCGGGTCCAGCTTGGCACGGATGTCATTCTCGGCGCCGTAACGGGCACGGGCGGCGCGCTGGATCGCATCTTCCATCGCCTCGATGACGATCGCCTTGTCGATCATCTTCTCGCTGGCGACGCTGTTTGCAATCGCGATCAGCTCGGCCTTATTGGCGGAAATGGCGTTGGCCATGACGATAAAACCCTTATTCCTCGGTTTCGAACTCGTCCGCCCCATCGGAGGAGAGCGGCATGGTAGCAGAAATCAGTGCATCGGTCAGCATCAGCTTGGCATCGCCGACCAGCGCGAACGGGATGGTGACATCGCCGGCCTTGGCATCCTGGAACAGGATATCCTCGCCCTCGACGCCCTTGAGGATGCCACGGAAGCTCTTGCGCCCCTCGACCACTTCGGTCGCGGAAATCTTCGCCTCATGGCCCGCCCATTCGAGAAAATCGTGCAGGCGGGTCAGCGGCCGGTCGATACCGGGCGAGCTGACTTCCAGACGATAGGCTTCCTCGATCGGGTCGACTTCATCCATCACGTCGGACAGGCGGCGCGAGATCGCGGCGCAATCCTCGATGACCAACTGCTTGGTCTTCGGGTCTTCGGCCATGATCTGCAGCGTATATTCGTCGCCCGATCCGAACAGCTTGATGCGCACGAGGTCGAACCCCAGGGCCTTTACCTCGGGCTCGATCAATGCGGTCAGTTCGGCGATGTCCGCCATGGATACTCCAGAAAATAGACAGGTCTGCTTGTTGCCGCCGCAGGCTTGGTGCCTGCGACCCTGACATGTGTGACGATGTAAGGAAGCAATATCCATATAGGCAGGTTGCCAATGACCTGCAACATGTTTCGTAAAATCCGCTATTTCAGGGGTCTGCGCGCCCCGTCCAGTCGCGCCACATCCACGCCAGCAGATAGGGCCGGGCCAGCGCCCGGTCCAGCGCATAGGGAATCCAGCCGGGACCGAAGGGCACATAGAGGCGAACCGGCACCCCCTGCCCCCGCGCCACCGCCCGGCAGCGACGGCCCGGAAGGCCCCGCAACTGCTCCAGGCTGCACGGCGTGCCGGCCTCGCGCAGCAGGGCCAGCGCCCGGTCGGCCAGCGCGGGGCGATGGGTGGCGATCGCGACCGGCGCCGCGCGGCCGGCCAGCGCCTCGACCAGTGTCAGATAGGCGGCATCGGGATCGACGGCATCGCCCGCCGGATCGGGCCACTCCCCGCGCACGATACGGACCGGCGCGCGGCTGTCGCGCAGTCGCACCGCGTCGGTCTGACTGCGCTGCCAGCGGGCGGGCAGGACGATGCCGGTTTCGGGAAAGTCGGGCAGAAGCCGTTCGACCGCCGCCAGCGTCTCGTCCGCATCCTGCGGGCCATGGGCATCGAACACCAGCGACAGGCCGGACTGGCGCGCAATCTGCGCCAGTTCGCGCAGGCTGACCGGATCGAAACGCAGCGGCGGCGCCTTCACCGACAGGCTGAGGTCAAGGCCGCGCGCCCGCTGTGCCACCCGCGCATAGGCGGCCATGATCGACGAGGGATCACCCCCCGCCCCTTCGAAATAACCGATCGTGGTGGCAGCGCCGGCGCGCGCCTGTTGCCGGGCGATCGCCACGGCATGGGGGGCGTCGGGTGCCGGAATGACCCGGCCCAGCGCGCCAGGCAGGGCATAACGCGTGTCCCGCAACAGGCGCCAGGCCGCCCCGCCCCTCACCGCCGCAACAGCCGTTGCCGCGACCAGACAATAGCGTCCGCCGCAAAGGCCGCCGCGCCGCGCAGATTATAGGGATAGGTGCGCAACTGGACGCAGTCATGCTCCGCCTGGGTCCAGAGCTTGCGAATCCAGGGTTCGGCAACGCCGAGAAATTCGAAACTGTGCAGCCGCGCCTGCGCCGCCCAGCCGATGGTATGGAGCATCAGCAACCCGCCCGGCGAACAGGCGTTGAAGGCCGCATCATGGCCGATCTTGAACAGCCAGTAGCGGCCGTTCCACAGCACCGCCATCTGCATCGCGATGGCGCGGCCGTCGATCCGCAGGAAGGAGATGCGCAGGTCGCCGCGCTGCGCCACCGCGCGGAAGAAAGCGCGGAAGATCGCCGCCTGGCGCGGGTCAGTGGCGATGGCGGTGCCCGCCTCGCTCTTCCAGCCCAGCGCCTCGACCGCGACAGCCTCGTCGAACAGGGCGTCGAAATTATCGGCCTCCGGCGCCAGCGTCTCGCACTGGAGCAGGCCGCACCCTTCCGCCTTGCGCCGAGCACGACGGAAGTCGGAGCGGCGGCCGGCGTTGAAGCGGCTTTCCGGGTCGCGCCAGCCCTCATCCAGCGCGATATGGGGACAGGCCATGGCCGGCCGCACGACCAGCCGGCCGCGCCGCCGCACCGCCCGCGCCAGTGCAGGGATCAGCGGCGATCCGGCAGAAATGCGATCGATCAGCAAGGGATGCGGCAAATGCGCGATCGCGCCGGCCAGCGCATCGGCGGCCGCCGTCCCGTTGCACAGCATGTCGCCCGGCTCATAGGTTTCGCGCGCGCCGATCATCCGCCAGCGGGCCAGCGCGCCGGCATCGCGGCACAGCGGCAGCAGCGCGACCAGATCGGCGCCCGCCCAGACCGTCATGATGCGGCTTGGCCCAGCCGCAATCAGGTCGTTCAGCGTGACGGCGAACAGGCGGGTCTGGGTCGGCCAGTCGGCGCGTGCCTCCAGCCTTTCCCAGGCGCGGGCAAGCGCGGTCGAATCCAGCGCGTCGGCAAGGCATAGCGGCTCGACGCGCAAGGCGCCTGCCTGCGCGCACGCAGCATCGAAATCCGATACGCCGTGCAGCACCATATTCCCCCTCTTGCCGCCCCGGTCTCTAGCGGCAGAAGCTTAAGAAATCGGCCTATCGCCGATGAGGCTTGCATCCATGCCCGCATCCGGTGGAGGATGCGGGCATGGAACCCCCGCCGAATAATCGGCTTTCCCCCGCGAATATTATAACAGGAGTTTCCCATGCTGCGCGTGATGGCCGTCACTCTCCCCCTCGCCCTGCTGGCCTGTTCGGCGGACAATGCGACCGGCCAGAATGCCGGTACGACCGCCGGGGAAAAGCCGTTCAAGACATCGGTGATCGCCGATTTCGAATCGCCCTGGGCGATGACCTTCCTGCCCGACGGGCGGATGCTGATCACCGAAAAGGCCGGTGAGATGATCCTGTTCGATCCGAAGAGCGGCACCAAGATCCCGGTCGCCGGCATCCCCAAGGTCGACAGCGAGGGTCAGGGCGCGTTGATGGACATCGTCCCCTCCCCCACATTCGCGCAGGACAAGAAGGTCTATTTCAGCTTTTCCGAAGTGGGCCAGGGTGATCGTGCCGGCGGCAAGGGCGTGGCGCTGGCCACCGGCATCTTCGACCAGGCGAGCGACGGCACGACCAGGCTGGCGGACGTGAAGGTCATTTTCCGTGCCAGCGACTATGTCGAGGGCAATGGCCATTATTCGGGCCGCATCGCCTTCTCGCCCGATGGCAAATATCTCTTCTTCACCAATGGCGAGCGACAGAAGTTCGAACCGGCGCAGGATCCCAAATCGACCCTGGGCAAGGTGCTACGCCTCAATCTGGACGGCACGCCGGCGGCGGGCAATCCGCTGGCCGCCAAGGGCTTCAACCCGGCGGTCTGGTCCTATGGCCATCGCAATCTGCTCGGCATCGCCTTCGACAAGGACGGGCGCCTGTGGGAACAGGAAATGGGCCCCAAGGGCGGCGACGAAGTCAATTTGATCAAGCCGGGCCTCAACTATGGCTATCCGCGCGTGTCGAACGGCGATCATTATGACGGCCGCGACATTCCCGATCACAAGCCCGGCGACGGCTATGAGGCACCGAAGGTCTGGTGGAATCCGGTGATCTCGCCGGGCGGCCTGATCTATTATTCGGGCGACCTGTTCCCGCAATGGAAGGGATCGCTGTTCATCGGCGGCCTGTCGAGCCAGTCGCTGGTGCGGGTGAAGCTGGACGGCGAGAATGCGGAAAAGGCCGACCAGTGGGACATGGGTGCCCGCATTCGCGAGGTCGAACAAGGGCCGGACGGCGCGCTGTGGCTGCTGGAGGATGGCGGCAAGTCGCAGGGCCGCCTGCTCAAGCTGACGCCCAAGGCATAGATAGCGGCATGACCGACATGGATGCCCTGCCCGCGCGCAACGGGCAGCAACTGGCGCGCGCCGACATCATGGCCCTGGCGGGCACGCCCCACGCCCTGATCGACTGCGATCTGGAGGCGGCGGAGTTGGCGCAGCTCGACCTTACCGGTTGGCAGTTCGAGCGCTGCAACCTGCGCAACGCCGATCTGGCCGGCGCCATGCTGGAGCGCACCCGCTGGCAGGGCTGCCGGGGCGGCGGCGCGAATTTCACCGGCTGCGATCTCAGCGACGCGGTGCTGACCGGATGCGACTTCAACAATGTCGTGCTGCGGCGGGCGCGGCTGGAGGGCGCACGGCTGGCCCAGTGCAAGCTGACCGGCGCCGACCTGTCGGACCTGCGTGCGCTGGAAATCGACATGGCGGAATGCCTGCTGATCGACGCGCGCCTGCCCGGCCTGTCCTTCCGCAAGCAACGGCTGAGCCGCATCGATTTTTCGCAGGCGGACCTGCGCAAATGCGATTTCCGCATGACCAGTTTCGAAGGCTGCAGCCTGCGCGAGGCGATGCTGGACGGTGCCCGTTTCGAGGGCGCCGACCTGCGCGGCGCGGATATAGGCGGCGTCCATCTGGGCGATGCCAGCCGCTTTCGCGGCGCGACCATCTCACGCGACCAGGCCGGCGAACTGCTCGCCGAACTGGGGTTGAAGGTGCGCTGAGCCGTCCTATCGAACCGGCGGCATCTCGCTCGCCACCATCTCGCCAGCACCCCGGCCGATCGACCAGAGGCGGCGCGGCGCCTTGGGATCCCAGTCGATCGCCTGGCCCGGCGTGGCAATGCCGATCGTGCCGACATGCTCCAGCACCGATCCCGCCTCGGGCAGTTTCAGCGCATAGACTTCGGGCCAGTCATGCCCGGTGGCGTAGATCAGGCCGTCTGCGCCCCAGCTAAGGCCGGAACAGCTTTTGGGCGCGAAGCGGGCCAGCACGTCGGCCGGGAACGCCCAGCTTGCCTCCGCCCGGAAGGCGTCGTCCATCCGCACCAGCAGCGTATAGCGATAATCGCGCCCCGGCTCGCCGCCCTTGCCCTCATAATTGGCGAAGACCGCCCACCATTTGCCGGCATGCCGATCCATCACCGTCAGCGATCCGGGGCCAAAGCCCAGGCTGACACTGCGGACATGCTTCAGCGTCTTCGTGTCGAAAATCTCGACCGCGCTGGTCTGCGGCACGGCAGGATAGTTGGACGCGGCACAGACCAGTTCGGTGCCGACCACGGTGCAACTGTTCATGTGCGGATAGAGGCGGCGTTCCCCCTGCCACTGCGCCACGCGCTGGCCGTCGGCGATTCGATATTTGCCGATCCGGTCATTGTCGATCGCATAGACATGGGTGCCATCCGATGCCGCACCCTGATGCGCCTCCGATGCCTTGATCCGCAGGCTGACGGGAGATGGCGGCGGCGACGGGGCCTCCGTCGCCTGCTGCGCGACCGCCGCGCCGGCCAGCGCCAGCAACCCGGCTCCTATTAGGGCCAGCCTTACCATTTCAGCGATCCCCCGACGAAGAAGGTGCGGCCATAGCGCTCATTTTGCGTCACCCAGTCGCGATTGCCGGCCTGATATTGGCGGGTCGGCTCATCGGTCAGATTCTGTGCCTCGGCGAAGACCCGCACATTCTTCGTGATGTCGACGCTGACCTTGGCATCGAGCCGGCGCAGATCGTCATTATAATTGTCGGTCAAGGCCTCGTCTCCGGCAGCGATCAGCGCCCGGCCGGTATGGTGATAGGCGATCGAGCCTTCGACAATCCCCTTCTGGTAGAAGAGCTGCGCGCCCCAGAGCAGGTTGGATTGCTCGGGGAAGCGGATCGTGCCGCGATCGGGCATGCCCAGGCTCGACTGGATCAGCGCGATGTTGAGGTTGACGCCGAAACCGGAAAGGATGCCGGGCAGGAAGCTGAACTGCTGCTGATAGGCGGCCTCGACGCCGATGATGTCGCCGCGATCGGCATTGAGGGTCTGGCTATAGTCGATCCGGTCATAGCTCTGGCCGCCGAAGCTGCCATTCAGAACCGTATAATTCTGGGTGAAGATCGGGTTCTGGATGAACTTGGCGAAGGCGCCGAGCGTCAGCAGGCCGCCGGGCGCGAAATAATATTCGCCGGTCATGTCGATCGCGTCGGCGACATAGGGCTTGAGCGCGGGATTGCCCGAACTGACGCTGAGCTCGCCCTCCCCTTCCGAGCTGACCTCGCCGCCGGGTGACAGGTCGCTATATTGCGGCCGGCCGACGCTGCGCGAATAAGCCAGGCGGAACACGGTGTCGTCGGTGGGCATGATGCGCACCACCAGGCTGGGCAGCCAGTTGATATAATGGCGCTTGCCGCTGGTCGGCATCACCACATCAGCCTCCAGCAGATAGCCGGTGATGTCGAGTTCGGTGCGCTCGACGCGCAGACCGGCCGTGACCGAAATGGCGCCGAAGTCGAGATTGGCCATGCCATAACCGGCAAAGACATTTTCCTGCAGGCTGAAATCGCCCAGCGTCTGGTTGGCGAGCGAGGTCGCCTGATCCAGCACGAACTGCGGACCGCCCAGCCTGCCGCTGGTATAGGCCTTGATCAGATCCTCGTCGATCGCGGGCGACAGCAGATAGGTGTGACCATTGCCCAGATTGACGGTGACGGCGTCGCCGGCCAGACCATCGAGGGTGAAGCGATTGGCAGCGGTGCCGCGGGTATAGACATCATTGGCGGAATCGAAGCTCTTGTCGGTCCAGCGCCCATTGGCGCCGATTTTGACGAAACTGTTCTGACCGATCGCCGGCAGCTTGCCGGTCAGGTCGAGCCGGCCCTGCCAGATCTTCTCCAGCCCATATTCGTCCTGCTCGGTATATTGACGGAAGCCGAGCGCCGAGGGCGAGAGATAGCCATTGACCGGAACGGCGGTGAACAGCTTGTCGGTGAAGTCGACCGCGACCGCGCCGGGATTGCCCCGGAACTGCCAGAGCTGGTTGGGCTCGATCACCTCGTTGCGGGTACGCGCCGCGCCGAAATCGAGCGACCAGTCGTCGCTCAGGTCCGCCTTGCCGCCGGCCATGAAGGACAGGACCGACTTTTCCTTATATTCGGTGCGCAGGTCGGAGCGCTGCTCGCTGGTCGATGCCACACCGGTCAGGCCGTTGGCGTCCCAGTCGATATCGGAGAAATCGAGGCGGAAGCGCTGGCGATATTCATCCTCGGTGAATTTGGAATAGACGCCGCGGACATAGAGCTGGACGCGATCGCCATGCCAGTCGAGCGATCCGGCCGCGCCGATCCGTTCGCGCTTCAGCCGATAGTCGGTATATTTGATGTTGATCGGCACGCCGCCCCGCGCGGCCTGATCGTCGGGATAGATGCCGTCACTGCCATAGGTGCGGTCGGAATAGCTGGCGCCCAGCAGGATGCCGAACTGCTGGTCCGCGCCGAAGCGGGCACCGACGGTGACGTCGCCCTTGATCGGATTGTCATCCTTGTAGGTCTGCTGCCAGCCGACCTGGCCGTTCGCCTGGAAGATGAAGGGCTTGTCGAAATCGAACGCGGTCTGGGTGACGAGGTTGATGGTCGCGCCGATACCCTGGCCGGTGAGGTCGGCGGTCTTGACCTTCGCCACCTCAACCCGGTTGAGCAACTGGCCCGACAATATGTCGAGCGGCAAAGCGCGGGTATTGCCGTCGGGATTGCCGATCTCGAAGCCGTTGAGCGTATAGCCGTTGAGGCTGGAGGGCACGCCGCGCACCGCGACATAGCGCCCCTCGCCCTGATCATATTGGACGCCGACGCCGGGCAGGCGCTCGACCGCCTCGGCCACATTCTTGTCGGGCAGCTGGCCCAGCTCGTCCGAGGCGGTAACTTCGACCAGACCGAGCGCGGCACGTTTTTCATCGATCGCGCGCTGCTGCTGCGCCCGCTGGCCAGTGACGACGATGCCGCCGGCCTCCTCGGGCGCGGCGTCCTGCGCTTGGGCTGTGCCGGCGATCGCAAGTGCGAACAGGCTGATGGAACAGGGCAATAGCTTGGTCATGATCGAGTCCCCTCTTGTCGGGGTGCGACTAGAAAGGTTGCAAGACAGCAACATTTCCAATGCACTGCACTGTCATGACGGATGCGTGACGCTTTGATGTCGTCGGCCTTTTGCGGATGCGCGCTGCCGCCCCTTTCGAGCGCCCGGTCCATTACCTATGTTGCGGACCTTCTCCCCTCTCCCCCTTCTGGAGACCTGCATGAGCGCTCCCAAGCTGTTCCAGCCTTTCGATGTCGGCGGCCTTGCCCTCGACAACCGCATCGTGATTGCGCCGATGTGCCAATATTCCGCCGTCGATGGCGCGATGAACGACTGGCACCTCATCCATCTCGGCCAGCTTGCCCTGTCCGGCGCGGCGCTGCTGACGATCGAGGCGACCGCCGTGCTGCCCGAAGGGCGGATCAGCCATGCCGATGTCGGCCTGTGGGACGATGCGACGCAGGCGGCGATGCAGCGCGTGCTGGACGGCGTGCGGCGCCACAGCGACATGCCCATCGCGATTCAGCTCGGCCATGCCGGGCGCAAGGCATCTACCGAAGTGCCATGGAAGGGCGGCGCGCAGATCGCGCCCGATGCGGTCAATGGCTGGCAGACGGTCGCCCCCTCCGCCCTGCCCTTCACGCCCGGCACCAACGCGCCGATGGCGCTGGACAAGGCCGGGATCGACCGGCTGCGCGACGCCTTCGTCGCGGCGGCAAAGCGCGCCGACGCGATCGGTATCGATGCGGTGCAGTTGCACGGCGCCCATGGCTATCTGCTGCACCAGTTCCTCTCGCCGCTCTCCAACCAGCGCGACGATGATTATGGCGGCAGCCTGGAAAAGCGGATGCGCCTGCCGCTGGAGATTTTCGACGCGGTGCGCGCCGCGTTCCCGGCGCACAAGCCGGTGACCATGCGCGTATCCGGCACCGACTGGGTCGAGGGCGGCTGGAACATCGAACAGACGATCGCTTTCGCCAAAGCACTGGAGGCGCGCGGCTGCAGCGCCATCCATGTGTCGAGCGGCGGCCTCGACCCGCGGCAGGATATTCCGGTCGGCCCCAGCTATCAGGTGCCGCTGGCCCGCGCGGTCAAGCAGGCGGTCGACATGCCGGTGATCGCCGTCGGCCTGATCACCGATTTCGAGCAGGCGGAGGCGATCATCGGCACCGGCGACGCGGACCTGATCGCGATCGCCCGCACCATTCTCTATGATCCGCGCTGGCCCTGGCACGCCGCCGCGCATCTGGGCGCATCGGTGAAGGCCGCGCCGCAATATCTGCGCTGCCAGCCGCGCCAGTATCGGCACCTGTTCGACGCACCGAAGGGCTGAAACGAAAAACGGGGCCTTTCGGCCCCGCTTTTCTTGGAACAGCCGATCCGATTGTATCGGTTCGACTGTTCCAGCTCTTATTTTGCGCGTTTTCCGAGTCAGCAGGCGACCCCGCCTGCTTCGAAAACGCTTTATACCAACCGGCTCTGCTTGACCGCCGCTTCGATGAAGCTGGCGAACAGCGGGTGCGGGTCGAACGGCTTGGACTTGAGTTCCGGGTGAAACTGCACGCCCACGAACCAGGGATGGTCGGGCCGCTCGACGATTTCGGGCAGCGTGCCGTCCGGCGACATGCCCGAGAAGATCAGGCCGCCCTTTTCCAGCGGTTCGCGATAGCCGGCATTGACTTCATAGCGGTGGCGGTGACGCTCGCTGATGTCGTTGCTGCCATAGATACCGGCGACGACGCTGTTGCCCGCAAGCTTGGCCGGATAGGCGCCCAGACGCATGGTGCCGCCCAGATCGGTCTCGGCAGTGCGCTTCTGCAGGCCTTCCTTGCTCATCCATTCGGTGATGAGGCCGACGACCGGCTCGCTGGTCTCGCCGAACTCGGTGGTCGAGGCATTCTCGATCCCCGCCGTGTTCCGCGCGCCCTCGATGCAGGCCATCTGCATGCCCAGGCAAATACCGAAGAAGGGCACGTCGCGTTCGCGCGCGAACTTGACCGACGCGATCTTGCCTTCCGACCCGCGCACGCCGAAGCCGCCGGGGACGAGGATGCCGTGCATCGGTTCGAGGCTGGCGGCGAGGTCGTCGCCCTTCTCGAACAGTTCGGCGTCGATCCACTTGATGTTGACCTTCACCCGATTGGCGAGGCCGCCATGGTGCAGCGCTTCGTGCAGCGACTTGTAGGCGTCGAGCAGGCCGACATATTTGCCGACCACGCCGATCGTCACTTCACCCTCGGGGTTCAGCTGGCGATCCATGATGTCGGTCCAGCGGTCCATCGACGGTGCGGGCGCATCGGTGATGCCAAAGGCGCGCAGCACTTCATTGTCGAGACCCTCGGCATGATATTGCTCGGGCACGGCATAGATGCTCTTGGCGTCGAGCGCCGGAATGACCGCCTCGGGGCGAACGTTGCAGAAGAGCGCGATCTTCTTGCGCTCGCTCTCGGGCAGCGGATGCTCGGCGCGGCACAGCAGGATGTCGGGCTGGATGCCGAGCGAGGTCAGCTCGCGCACGCTATGCTGGGTCGGCTTGGTCTTCAGTTCGCCGGCCGCCGCGAGATAGGGCACCAGGGTCACATGGACGAAGATCGACTGGCCGCGATCCAGATCATTATGGAGCTGGCGAATCGCTTCCATGAAGGGCAGCGATTCGATGTCGCCGACGGTGCCGCCGATTTCGCACAGCACGAAGTCGAGATCGTCGGTCTCCGCCGTGGCGAACGCCTTGATCTCGTCGGTGACGTGCGGGATGACCTGGACAGTCGCGCCCAGATAGTCGCCGCGCCGTTCGCGCTGGATGATGGTCTGATAGACCCGGCCCTGCGTGACATTGTCCGACTGGCGCGCCGACACGCCGGTAAAGCGTTCATAATGGCCAAGATCGAGGTCGGTTTCCGCCCCGTCGTCGGTCACATAGACTTCGCCATGCTGATAGGGCGACATCGTGCCCGGATCGACGTTGAGATAGGGGTCGAATTTCCGGATTCGCACGCGATAGCCCCGCGCCTGCAACAGCGCTGCCAAGGATGCGGCCATGAGGCCCTTACCAAGCGAGGAGACCACGCCGCCGGTGATGAAAATATACCGCGTCATGGGAGAAGAGGCTTAGCCTTATACAAACGAGTTGAGCAAGCGCGCGAATCCGCACGCTCGCAAAAAATATGGCGATGAACGACGAAAAGGTCAGTTAGCGAGCGGAACTGCGCCGTTCGCTGCCGAACCATTGCCGGCGGCACTGGCCGCACCGGCCAGCGGGTCGGCGCTGCCGGTCGCGGGCGCCGGGGCCTGCGTGGCGGGGGCCGACTTGACCAGCGAGGTGTCGATGTCGCCGCCTGCATGACGGACCGAGGCGATGACCGCCAGGGTGATCGACAGCAGGACGAAGATGGTCGCCAGGATCGTGGTCGAACGCGTCAGGAAATCCGCCGCGCCGCGCGCCGACATCAGCCCGGCCGGGCTGCCACCGACGCCCAGACCGCCACCTTCCGACTTCTGCATCAGAATGACGGTGACCAGCAGGGCAGCGACGATCGCCTGCACGACGAGAAGGAAGGTGAACATGCGGGTTCTTTTCTGTCCAATGAAGGAATGCGTTAGCGCGCACATAGCGATGATGGGCCGCCGGGGCAACCGGCGAGCCTGTCGATATGAACGAAGGCATGGATGAGGGCGCGTGCGGAGGGTGCCGCGGCTGGCTTGCAATGGCCCATATAATCAAGTCTGGACAGTGAAAGAACCGTTCGGGCTGAGCGAAGTCGAAG
This sequence comes from Sphingomonas sp. S-NIH.Pt3_0716, assembly GCF_003950715.1. NCBI lineage: Bacteria > Pseudomonadati > Pseudomonadota > Alphaproteobacteria > Sphingomonadales > Sphingomonadaceae > Sphingomonas > Sphingomonas sp. S-NIH.Pt3_0716. The sequence continues at coordinate 152,155 of NZ_QLJK01000001.1, forward strand.
CCCTCGGCCGAGCGGAGCGAGGCAATAGCTTCGCCTTCGCTCAGCAGCGCCCTTCGACTTCGCTCAGGGCGAACGGAGTGAAGATAGCCCGCCCCTTCAACGCACAGCCAGCACCGAGCCCGACTCGCATCAAGCCAGAATGCCCCCTCTTCCGTGCGAAGAGAGGGCGTTCGGCATCAGTCCGCGGCGGCGATCACCGGTTCGAACTTGGCGGCCGACAGGCTGGCGCCGCCGACCAGGCCGCCATCGACGTCCGGCAGGGCGATGATCTCGGCGGCATTGTCGCCGTTCATCGATCCGCCATAGAGGATGCGCATGGCGTCGGCCTGCTCCTGGCCGATCCGGCTCGCGAGCGCGGCGCGCAGGGTGGCGTGCATCGACTGGATCGCCTCCAGCGTCGGAATGCGGCCGGTGCCGATCGCCCAGATGGGTTCATAGGCGACGGCCAGCCAGTCGGCGCTTGCGCCTTCGGGCAGAGAGGCGAGCAACTGGGCGGTGACCACTTCGTCGGCATCGCCCGCATCGCGCACGGCGAGCGTTTCGCCGACGCACAGGATCACCTTCATGCCCGCGGCATGGGCGGCGACCGACTTGGCGGCGACATCGGCGTTGGTCTCGCCGCGCGTCTCGCGCCGTTCGCTATGGCCGGTGATGACCCAGGTCGCCCCCGCCTCGATCAGCATCTCGGCCGACAGCGAGCCGGTATAGGCGCCGCTCAATTCCATATGGCAGTTCTGGGCGCCGATGAAGGCTGCGCCCTTCAGCTGCGACCCGGCCATGATCAAAGTGGCCGGCAGGCAAAGCCCGACTTCCACCGCCGGATGCTGCGCGGCGAGCTTGCCGATCGCCTCCACCTCGTCGAGATGCGCGCGCATCCCGTTCATCTTCCAGTTGCCGACCACCAGCTTGCGCCTGCTCATCGGTCCAAGTCCCCTTGTGATTATTGCTGCACGTGCCCGCAGCGGGTCCCCACGGCATGCACCGCGTCTCCTGGTTCCGCTTTCAGGCAATCAAGCCGATGGACGGCGATGCAGCATTTGTCCAGACCGTCCGCCACGGCCGCACTTGCCGCCGGGTCGATCCGCCCCTAAAGCGGGCCGCCATATCGCCGCATAAAAACCGGACATTCTCATGCTCTCTGTCTTCCGCAGTTTCATCCGTTCCAAATTCGGCGCCTTTTTCGCGATCCTCTTTCTGGGGTTGATCGCGGCGGCGTTCATCCTGGGCGACATTTCCAGCGGCAAGTTCGGGACCGGCCTGGGCGGCGGCGACACCGTCGCCAAGGCCGGCGGTTCCAAGCTGCGCATGAGCGAACTGCAGGACCGCATCCAGCGCGTGTTCGAAAATGCGCGCCGCGAAAATCCCGGCATGCAGATCGGCGATTTCTTTGCCCAGGGTGGCGGCAAGCAGGTCTTTGACCAGCTGGTCGCGGCGCTGACGCTCAAGCAGTTCGCCAGCGATCAGGGCGTCCATATCAGCAAGCGGCTGGTCGATGCGCAGATCGCGCAGATCCCCGCCTTCCAGGACGCGGCCGGCAATTTCAGCCAGGATAATTTCCGCGCCCTGCTGCAGCGCGAGCGGATCAGCGAACAGTCGCTGCGCGACGATATCAGCCGTGAAATCCTGCAGCGCCAGCTGCTGGCCCCGGTCGGCCTGGGCGTGAAGCTGCCCGATAGCGTGGCGCTGCCCTATGCGTCGCTGCTGCTGGAAGAACGCCAGGGCACGATCGCCGCGATCCCGGCCGCCGCCTTCCTGGACGCCAAGGAGCCGACCGACGCGCAGGTCGCCGATTTCTACAAGAAGAATGCCGCGCGCTACACCATCCCGGAACAGCGCCGCATCCGCTATGCCGTGATCGACAGCGAGCGTTTCGCCCAGGCGGCCCAGCCGACCGAGGCGGAAATCACCGCCGCCTACAACCAGAACAAGGCGGCCTATGCCGCCAAGGAAAATCGCAGCGTCGAACAGCTGGTGCTGCCGACCCAGGCGGGCGCCAAGGCGATCGCCGACCAGGTGAAGGCCGGCAAGACGCTGGCCGCCGCGGCGCAGGGTGCGGGCCTTGCCGTGTCGACCCTGACCGATCAGAGCCGCGAGGCGCTGGCCGCCACCGCGTCCAAGTCGGTCGCCGACGCCGCCTTTGCCGCCAAGCAGGGCGAACTGGTCGGCCCGGTCCGTGGTTCGCTCGGCTGGATCGTGCTGCGCGTCACCGCGCTCAACAATGTCCCGGCCCGTGCGCTGGCTTCGGTGCGCGATGAGATCATCGCCACGCTGCGCACCCAGAAGGAAAAGCAGCTGCTGACCGACTTCACCGGCAAGATCGAGGATCAGATCGCCAATGGCGGCACCTTCGAGGAAGTCGCGAAGGATAATGGCCTGAAGCTGGAAACCTCGCCGCTGCTCGTGTCGAGCGGCAAGCAGGTCGAGGACGAGACCTATCAGCCCAACAGCGACCTGCAGCCGCTGCTGGCCCCCGTCTTCGCGATGAGCGCCGACGATGATGCCCAGCTGGTGCCGATCACCGCCGACAAGCGCTATGCGCTGGCCGCGCCGGGCGACATCGTCGCCCCCGCCCCGCCGCCGCTCGCCAAGATCAAGCCGCTGGTCGTGGCCCAGTATAAGCTGAGCCAGGGCTATGAGAAGGCGCAAAAGGTCGCCGAAGACATCCGCGCCAAGGTCGCCAAGGGCACCAAGCTCGCCGATGCGCTGGCCCAGGCCGGCGTCAAGCTGCCGGCGCCGCAGGTGGTGGGTGGCCGTCGCGCCGACCTGATGCGCGGTCAGCAGCGCCCGCCGGCGGAAATCGCCATCCTCTTCTCGATGGCCGCCAACAGCGTGAAAACCCTGCCGATCGGCCAGGATCGCGGCACTTTCGTGGTGCAATTGAACGCCATCAAGCGTGGCGACGCCGCCGGTCAGCCCGAATTGCTGAACCAGGTCCGCACCCAGCTGGGCGACGTCGTGGGCGAGGAATATGGCGCCCAGTTCGAGCGCGCGATCGAGAAGGACATGGGCGTGACCCGCAAGGCGAACGCCGTGGCCGAAGCCCAGAAGGCGCTGTCCGCCACCAATAGCGGCGAGCAGTAAGATGGTGGCGCAGGGGGGAATGGTGGACGGCACGGCCGTCGCTCGCGCCGCACTGGCACAGGGCTGTTCGGGTCTGGTGTGGCGGCGGCAGATCGCCGACACCGACACGCCGATCTCCGCTGCGCTCAAGCTGTTCGAGCCGGACCGCGGCGACTTCCTGCTGGAATCGGTCGAGGGCGGCGCGGTGCGTGGCCGCTACAGCCTGATCGGCCTCGCCCCCGACCTCGTCTATCGCGCCGAGGGGGCAAAGGGCGAGATCAACCGCCAATGGGCGACCGATCGCGACGCTTTCGTCCCGGCCGAACAGGATGCGTTGCAGGCGCTGCGCGCGCTGGTCGCTGAATGCCGCGCCGATCTGGACCCCGCCCTGCCGGCCGCGCTCGCCTGTCTGGTCGGCTATTTCGGCTATGAGACTGTGGGCCTGGTCGAAAAGCTGCCCCGCCCCGCCGCCAACGACATCGCCCTGCCGGACATGCTGTTCGTGCGGCCGACCGTCATCCTGGTGTTCGATCGCCTGGCCGACGCCCTGTTCCTGGTCGCCCCGGTATGGAAGGATCAGGCCGCCGACGCGGAAAAGGCGATCGCGCAGGCGCTGGAGCGGATCGACGCGACCGCCGCCCGCCTGGCCGCGCCGCTGCCGGCCGTGCCCGCCCCGGCCGACATTGCCGAGATCGACGTGACGCCGGTGCTGGAACCGGGCCGCTACGCGCAGATGGTCGACCGCGCCAAGGACTATATTGTCGCGGGCGACATCTTTCAGGTGGTGCTGGCGCAGCGCTTCACCAGCCCCTTCACCCTGCCGCCGATCGCGCTCTATCGCGCGCTGCGCCGGATCAACCCGTCGCCCTTCCTCTATTATCTCGACCTGCCCGGCTTTGCGCTGATCGGGTCCAGCCCGGAAATCCTGGTCCGCGCCCGCGATGGCGAAGTGACGATCCGGCCGATCGCCGGCACCCGCCCGCGCGGCAAGAATGCGGTGGAAGACGCCGCCAACCGCGCCAGCCTGCTCGACGATCCCAAGGAACGGGCCGAGCATCTGATGCTGCTGGATTTGGGCCGTAACGATGTCGGCCGCGTCGCCAGTGCCGGCAGCGTCACCGTGACGGAAAGCTATACGGTCGAATTCTACAGCCATGTGATGCACATCGTGTCGAACGTGGTCGGCCGTCTGGCGCCCGAAAAGGATGCGATCGACGCGCTGTTCGCGGGCTTCCCCGCCGGCACCGTGTCGGGCGCGCCCAAGGTCCGCGCCTGCGAGATCATCGCCGAACTGGAGCCGGAAACGCGCGGCGCCTATGCCGGCGGCGTCGGCTATTTCGGGCCGGACGGCAATATGGACAGCTGCATCGTGCTGCGCACCGCCGTGCTGAAGGATGGCGTGATGCACGTCCAGGCTGGCGCCGGCATCGTCGCCGATTCGACCGCCGAATATGAGCAGCGCGAATGCGAGGCCAAGAGCGGCGCCCTGCTCGCCGCCGCGCGCGAAGCCGTCAGCCTCGCCAAGCAAGCCGGCTACGGACAGTAAACCATTCTGACATAAGATCATTCGATAGGGTCATAACGAAGAAAAATATCATTCGAGGAGGATAGCCATACTCAAGCGGATCGGCATCGCAGCGCTGAGCATCGTGATATGGGTTGGTATCGGCGTAACCGGCGCTCACTTCTTCGGCGTGGATGGCTTTCTCCTGCTTTTCCTGATCTCCGTTCTTGGCATTGGTATCCTGTCAAAAATGCTTTCAATCACCAGAAAGCGCCGACAGGAAAAGATGTTGGCGATGATCGATGCCAGCAGCGAGCGTTCAGTCCGATTTGATGGAAGTCCGGAACAGGCAGCCCATGCCATGGACATCGGTATTTCGAAGGGCTGGATCGGAGAATATTTACCGTCCAGTGATGGTCGGAACATGAGCATATGCTTCACGGCCATTGAGAATGCGCAATCGCTACGCGCCTTTGTCGAGGCGTTGTTCGATGCCGGGCTAGCTGGGAAGGTTCAGCCTTAATTCAAGCCAACATGTGCCCCTAACGACAGGCCCGCCAGCCCGTCGCGCCGCGTTCCGCCTGGTCGAGGTGGAAATGGTCGCGATGGGCGGCATTATAGTCGGGCGAGAGCACGGTCGAGAACAGGTCGCAGGCGCCATCGCGCACGTCGCGCAGGAAGGTGGCGTCCTTGCCCCCTCCCTTCCAGTCGCCGACCACGCTGATCCGGTGGCCATCGGCCAGCACGAAGCCCGCGACATCGATCGCATCGGCCGTGGCATGTTCGCTGAAGTCCCCCTGGCTGCGGCCATACATGCGCCGGCAGCTATAGGAACCGAAATGGGTGATGGAGCGCACCGGCTGGCCGAACAGGCGCTGGGCAGCGGGCTGCACCACCTGCCATTCCCAGACGCGCAGGGCAGCGACCACCGGACAGGATGGCGCCACCCCGGCGGGTGACAATGTGATCATGCCCTTTTCCGCCTTCAGCCGGACCGCGTCGGCATAGCCGCACTGCCCTTCGCCCCCGCCCGGCTTCATCGCCGTATAGGCAATGCCGGCCCGGTCGAGCAGCGCCAGACATTGCGCCCGGTCGCCGGTCAGGACGGCAAGCTTGCGACCGGTGAACAGGCCGACCGGCTGGGACAGGTCCAGCCTGGTCCAGGGCAGATCCTGCGGCCGCTGGCGCAGCAGCGCGTATCCGACCCAGAGCAGGCCAAGGATGACAGCGACAATGACAAGGGCACGAAGGGTCAGATGAAGGCGGCGCATCCCCTAACCACGCCGGACCTGCCGCATTGGTTCCGACGTGACCGGATAGCCGAGGTGCGCCGGGATGCAGAGATGCGGCTCGCCGTCGCGCTCCTCGAACCAGGGGCGCACCTTTTCCACCGGGATGCTGCGGGCATGGGCGGCGAGCGCGTCGAAACTGTCATATTGCGCCAGCCGTTCCAGATTGCGGCGGGTCGGGAAGATGACATGCCCGTCGCCGCCATCGGCGCGGGCGATGGTCGCGGCGGCGCTGCTCCAGAACAGGCGGACATTCTCGGTCGCGTCGACGCTTGCCTCCTGCCCCAGTGGCGCGCGGGCGAGATAGAAGCGGGTGTCATAGACGCGGATCGCCTTTTCCCGTGCAGACGGGTGCCAGCGGGCGAACGGCACCAGCGTATCCAGCGCCAGGGCGATGCCGCGCGGCGCCAGAAGATCGCCGAGCGACGCCCCGCCGAGCAGGCCCGCGCGAATCGCCGACACGGTGGCGGCATCGACAGACCCCGCCAGACCGACGCCCAGGCCGCTTTCCTCGATCGTCTCGCGAATGGCCGCGATCCGCGCAGCGACCTCATCACTGGCCAGATCGCCGGACATACTGGCGGCCAGCGCCCGGTCGCTATCGTCGACGCCACCGCCCGGAAAGACCAGCGCACCAGCGGCAAAGGCCATGGTCGCGGCCCGTTCCATCATCAGCAGGTCAGGCGCGGCGCCCGGCCGGTCGCGCACGATCACGATCGTCGCTGCGGGGCGCCCCGCGTCATTCTCTTCGCTCATGCCCCGGTCTAGGCTGCATCCGGCGGGGCGGTAAAGCCCCGCCCCGGCCAGAGGCGTCAGGCAGCCATCAGCGGAAGGCCGACATAATTTTCCGCCAGCGTGCGCTGCGCCGCCTGCGACCCGCGAATATAGTCGATCTCGGCCGCCTGGATGCGGCGGGCAAAACCGTCCATGTCGGGGAAGCGGTGGGTGATCGAGGTGAACCACCAGGAAAAGCGCTCCGCCTTCCACACGCGCGCCAGAGCGCGGGCGGAATAGCCGTCCAGCCCGGCATCCGATCCGCCGCGATAATGGTCGACCAGCGCATCGCTCAGCATGATGACGTCCGACGCGGCGAGGTTGAGCCCCTTGGCGCCGGTCGGCGGCACGATATGGGCAGCATCGCCGGCCAGGAACAGCCGGCCCCAGCGCATCGGTTCCGACACGAAGGAGCGCAGCGGTGCGATCGACTTCTCGAAACTCGGCCCGCGGGTGACGCGCGATGCGGCGTCGGGGCCAAGGCGCAGGCAAAGCTCGTTCCAGAAACGATCGTCGGACCAGTCCTCGACCTGCTCGTCGAGGCCGCACTGGATATAATAGCGGCTGCGCGTGGGCGAGCGCATCGAGGCGAGCGCGAAGCCGCGCTCATGATTGGCGTAGATGAGTTCATGGTCGGCGGGTGGCACATCGGCCAATATGCCGAGCCAGCCGAACGGATAGACACGCTCGAACGTGCGCAGCACATGGGCGGGAATGCTGTTGCGGCTGACGCCATGATAGCCGTCGCAGCCGACGACATAGTCGCATTGCAATTCCTGCGCGACGCCATCCTGGCGCCAGCGGACCACCGGGTGATCGCCGTCCAGCCCCTCAAGCGTCACATCCTGCGCATTCCAGACGATCTCGACGCCGCGCTCCGGCGCTGCCTCGAACAGGTCGTGCATCACCTCCTGCTGGCCATAGACGGTGACGGCGCTGCCGCCGGTCAGCGCCGCCATGTCGATGCGGAACAGCGAACCGTCGAGCGAAATCTGGGTGCCGCCATGGACCAGCCCCTCGCGATCGAGCCGGTCGCCAAGGCCCAGCCGATGCATCAGGTCGGTCGTCACCTGTTCCAGCACGCCGGCACGCACCCGCCCCTCGACATAGGCCCGGTCGCGCCGTTCCAGCACGACGGCAGCAATGCCCTCCGCCGCGAGCAGATGGGCCAGGAACATGCCGGCCGGGCCGGCGCCGATAATGGCTATGCTGGTGCGCATTCGCATCCTCTCATGATCCGGGCGCGCTGACGGCGCCCCTGTTTGTCCGATGCGGCTACCCTATCCGCACGGCCGGCGATGGACATGGGCGCACCAGCCTATTAATTGGACAATTCATCAGCCTCAGCGCATCCCGACGGGACCATGCCCAATGTCGAAACAGTCCTTCCCGACCTTCTATCTTTATGGGGAGCCCCACAGGCTGGTGGCGGAGGGCTTCGTCCATGTCGAAACCCTGGACGATCGTTCACGTCCCAGCGAATGGACGATCAAACCGCATGCCCATAGCGAGCTGAGCCATATCTTCCTCATCACCTCGGGCGGCGGCGCGATGGAGGCGGATGGAGCGGAGCTACGCTTCGTCGCGCCCAGCTTCCTGCTGGTGCCGGCCACCGCCGTGCATGGCTTCAAATGGCTGGAGGAAACCGCCGGCTTCGTCATCACCATGGCGGACGCCTATCTGCAGGATCTGGGCCGCCATGGCCCGGAACTGACCGGCCTGTTCGAGCGGCCCGACGCGATCGAGATGAGCGCGGCGCAATTGCCGCCGGTCGAGCGGCTGGTGGCCGATCTGATGCGCGAACTCAGCTGGTCAGCGCCGGGCCACCGGGCGGCGGTCGATGCGGCGATGCTTTCGCTGCTGGTGACGGCACTGCGCCATCGCAGCGCCGCCGTCCATGCCGCCCCGCGCGCCGGACCGCATGCGTCGATCGTCGCGCGGCTGCGCGAACGGATCGAGCAGCGCTTCCGCCTGCGCGAACCGGTGTCGGTCCATGCCGCCGCGCTGGGCGTCAGCCAGACCGCGCTACGCGTCGCCTGCGCGCGGATGGCGGGACGATCGCCGACGCAGATGCTGGACCAGCGCACCCTGCTCGAAGCGCAACGGGCCTTGCTCTATTCCAACCTGTCGATTGCCGAGATCGGCTTTTCGATCGGCTTTGCCGACCCGGCCTATTTCAGCCGCTTCTTCCAGCGCAACATGGGCCTGTCCGCCCGCGCCTATCGCGAGGCCCAGCAGGGCGCGAACGGATAAGGCGCGCCGCCCGCTCTGGGCTTGGCGATCAGGCCTGCCTGGCTGCGCTGCCCAGCAAGGCGTTCGCCACGTCGCGGGCATTGGCGGCAAGTTCCTCGTCCGATAGCTCGCCCGCGGTCCAGAAGGACAGCACACCGCGAAAGCCGAAGGCCAGATGCCGTGCCAGGGCGGGCAGCGCCGTGTGTCCTTCAACCAGGCCTTCGCCAGCACCGATCGCCAGGGTCCACAGCGCGGTGGACTGCGCCAGCACTTCGCCATGGGTCGGCCCCGGCGTGCCGAGCCACCCCATCACCGCCCGGTTCACGCGCGGTTCTTCCAGCATCAGCTCGACCACCGTGGCGACCGCCAGCAGCACGCGCCGGCCGGCATCGTCGAGCCGCGGCTTGTCCGCGAAGCGTTGGGTCGCGGTGGCGATCCGCCGCGCCGACAGGGCGTGCATGATCGCGGCCTTGCTGCCGAACTGGTTGAACGGCGTGGCGAAACTGACGCCCGCTTCGGTCGCCAGATCGCGCATCGAAAATTCCGCCTTGCCGTCGCGCAGCAGGCGTTCGGCCGCGTCGATCACACGATTGCGCACGGGTTCACCACGCGAACCGGTCGAGGGGGGCTTGATGGACGTCATGTTGCTATCTATATCATGATATAGTTGATGTTCAAATCATGGAGTAGGCCATGTCGGCGCTGATCCCCAAGACTTTCCTGATTACCGGCGTCAGTTCCGGCCTGGGCCGGGCCTTTGCCGAGGGCGCGCTGGACGCCGGCCATGCCGTCGTCGGGACCGTGCGGAACCCCAAGGATGCCCAAGCCTTTGCGGCGCTCGCGCCCGGTCGGGCGCATCCGCTGTTGCTGGACGTGACGCATCTTGACGCGATTGCGGATGCCGTGGCGGACGCCGAGCGGCGCGCCGGGTCGGTCGACGTGCTGGTGAACAATGCGGGCTATGGTCATGAGGGCGTGCTGGAGGAATCGTCGATCGACGATCTGCAGCGCCAGTTCGCGGCCAATGTGTTCGGCCCGGTGGCAATGATGAAGGCGGTACTGCCCGGCATGCGCGAAAGGCGGCGCGGGCATATCGTCAACATCACCTCCATGGGCGGGTTCATCACCATGCCCGGCATCAGCTTCTATTGCGGCAGCAAGTTCGCGCTGGAGGGGATTTCCGAAGCGCTGGGCAAGGAAGTGGCGCCGTTCGGCATCCATGTGACGGCGCTGGCGCCCGGCCAGTTCCGCACCGACTGGGCCGGGCGGTCGATGGACCGCACGCCGCGCAGCATCGCCGACTATGACGCGGTCATGGACCCGATAAGGGCGGCGCGTCAGGCCAAGAGCGGGCAGCAGCCGGGTGATCCCGCGCGCGCGGCGCAGGCCTTGCTGGCGCTGGTGGAGGCGCCGGCACCGCCGACGCGCCTGTTCCTGGGCGACGATGCGCTGGGCCTGGTCGAAGGCAAGATGGCCGCCATGGAAGCAGAGATCGCGCAATGGCGCGCATTGTCCCGCTCCACCAGCTTTGCCGCATAAGCGCGGCGATCCCCCGCCAACAGAAAGACATAGACCATGTTTGGAATAACGCCTCTGGGCTGGGTCCATACGCTCGGCAGCCTGCCCGCCATTCCGCTGGCCGCCTTTATGTTCGCGCGCCATGGCCGGATCATGCCGCGAACGGCACCGGGCATCGCCTATCTCATCTTCATGCTGATCGGTGCCGGCACCGTGTTCCTGGTGGCGCATCAGCCCGTCAGCTACGGCATCGGCACGGTGACGATCCTGCTGCTGATCGCCGGCTATGGCGTGGACAATATCCGCTTTCTCGGGCGGGCGCGGCGCTATCTGGAGACGGTTTTTCTCAGTCTCACGGCGTTTCTGCTGATGGTGCCGACCGTGACCGAAATCCTGCGCCGCGTGCCGGATGGTCATCCTCTCGTCACCGACCTCAAGTCGCCCTTGCTGCTGGGATCGCAGGCGGCGCTTCTGGCGATGCTGATCCTGGGCCTTGCCGCCCAGTTGATTGCCCTGCGCCGGCAAAATGGCAGGATATCCTGATGACTAATGCAATGGCCCGCTTGCTTGCACTTCCCCTGTCTGGGCTGGCGCTGATCGGCGCTGCGGCACCCGAAACGCGTTTCGATATCAGCCTGCCGGCTGCGCTGGGCGACGACGCATCGGGACGGTTGCTGCTCTTTGCGGCACCGCTGAGCGCCGACAATGGCAAGAGCGAGGATATCGACATCTATGGCCCCGACGACGCCCGCATCTTCGTGGCGGGCCGCGATGTCGCCAGTTTCGGGCCTGATCGCACGATCAGCATCGATGCCGGGGAAGGCGCGTTTCCCAAGGGATTGGCGGGACTGGCGCCGGGGGACTATCGGGTGCAGGTCGTGCTCGATCGCGACGGTGATTATAATTATGGCGGGCGGGGGCCGGGCGACCTGGTCTCGAAGGTGGTGACGTTGCGCCTGACGCTAGGCGCCAGGCCATCGATTGCGCTGGATCACAAATGGCCGCCGGCGCCCGCGCAGTTCGACGTCACCGGCCTGCCGCCGCGCGCCGCCGAGCAGATCACTGCGTCGCGCCCGCATCTGCACGACGAACAGGTCGTATCGAAAGTACTGACCCGCTTTCGCGGCACGCCGCAGAGTGTCGCCGCCTGGGTGCTGACCCCGCCGGGCTATGATCCCCATGGCCGCGTCACCTATCCCACGGTCTATACGGCCGGTGCGTTCGGCACCAATCACCGGGTGGACGGGCAGCAATTGTCGCGCATCTGGCACCTGATGGAAACAAAGGCCATTCCGCCGATGATCTGGGTGACGCTGGACTTCGCCTCGCCCACCGGCACGACCGAATTTGCCGACAGCGTCAATAATGGTCCCTGGGGCGAAGCGCTGACGCGCGAGATCATCCCGGCGCTCGAAAGCCGCTATCGGATGGATGCCATGCCCTCGGGCCGCTTCCTGACCGGCCATAGTTCGGGCGGCTGGTTCGCGCTCTGGGCGATGGTGCGCTATCCCGCCTTCTTCGGTGGAAGCTGGGCCTCGTCACCCGATCCAGTGGATTTCCGGCACTTCATCGGGGTCGACCTCTATCAGCCGGGCGCGAACATGTATCACGATGCCCAGGGCGTGGCCCGTCCGCTGGAGCGCGCCCATGGCGCGGTGAAGACGACGATCGCGCAGGCAGCGGGGATCGAGACGGTGCTGGGCCGGGACGGCGGCCAGTTGCGATCCTTCGACTGGACCTTCTCGCCGCGCCGCGCGGACGGGACGCCGGCGCCGCTCTTCGATCGGGTGACGGGCGCAGTCGATGCGCAGGTCGCGGCCTATTGGCGGGACAATTATGATATCGGCCACCGGATCGAGACCCAATGGCCACGCCTGCGCCATGATCTGGAGGGCAAGGTCCATGTCGTGGTCGGGACCGCCGATTCCTATTATCTCGACGGCGCCGTCCATGATCTGGAGGCCGCGTTCCGCAAGGTGGGTGGACGGGCAGAGTTCATCTATGTCCCCGGCGCGTCGCACAGCATCAACGAAGTCTATGCACGGGACGGCGATCGCAACGCCTATTACCGGGAAATGGCGCAGGCCATGTATGCGGTGGCGCGGCCATCAGGGGCCACAGGCGGCCGCTGAAGCGAAATCTGCTGGCGGGCGGGAGGGTGTAAGGCGCGCTCCGGTTTGACGCCCGGACGAGGCGCGGCTACCGCGCGGGGCATGATCGTTCTGCTCTCTCCCGCCAAGACGCTCGACTTCGAGCGCGCGCTGCCGCCCCTTGCCGTTACCACGCCGCATTTCGCCGAGGAAGCGCGCGGGCTCGCCAAGTCGGCCGCCAATCTTTCGCAGAAACGGCTGGCGGAACTGATGCATATCTCGCCGCGTCTGGCCAAGCTCAATGCCGACCGGTTCCGGGACTTTGCCGACCTGCCCGAACGGCAGGCGCTCTATGCCTTTGCCGGCGACGTCTATTCCGGTTTCGAAGTGGACACGCTGGACGAGGCGGCGGTGGCCTTTGCGCAGGATCATGTGCGCATGCTGTCCGGCCTTTACGGGCTGCTGCGTCCGCTGGATGCGATCCGTCCCTATCGGCTGGAAATGGGCACGCGCTGGGCACCGCGGCACAAGAAGCTGACCGACTGGTGGGGCGATCGCATCGCCGCGCTGCTGCGCGCGCAGGCCGCGGAAGAGGGGTCGGGCGTCGTCCTCAACCTGGCCAGCCAGGAATATTTCGCGGCGGTGGAGAACAGGCTGGACGGCCTGCGCGTGATCCATGTCGATTTTCGCGAGCGGGGGCCGAACGGCCCGCGCTTCGTGAGCTTCAACGCGAAGCGGGCACGCGGCATGATGGCGCGCTGGATGTGCGAACATCATGTCGCCGATGTCGAGGCCATGCAGGGGTTCGACAGCGACGGATATCGCTTCGATCCGGCCGAGAGCGACGCCGACCATTGGCGCTTCATGCGCGCCTGACCGGCGCAGGGCATCTGCCGCGAGGCGGCGCGCATGATGCCGCTTGCATTCCCGACAAGGCCAAGGCACCCCGCCCGGATGCACATGGATACAGATCTGGAAACCGCTCTGCTGGGCCCTGTCATCCCTGACCGGTCCTGCGGCGATTGCACCATGTGCTGCACCATTCTGACCGTCGACACGCCCGATTTCAAGAAAGCGGCGGGCGCGCCCTGCGCGCATCTGGGCGAGCAGGGATGCAGCATCCATGCGGTGCGCCCGCATATCTGCCGGACATGGTTTTGCGCATGGCGCCGGGTCCAGGCCATGCCCGATGAAGCCCGTCCGGACCGGTCCGGCATCCTGGCGTCGATCGATTTCGTCCGCGAACCGCGCAACTGCTTCGAAGGCGTATCGATCATGGTTCGCATGCTGCCCGGCAGCGCTGCGATCGAGAATGGCATGGCCGGCGCGATCCTCGACAGTCTTTGCGATCAGCTGGTGCCCGTCTGGTTCAGCGACGGATCGCGGAAGATGTTGATGCACCCCGACAATGAGGTCGCGGCCCTCGTCCTGTCGGGGGATGCGGCCCCCGCCCACCTGCGCGCCGAAGTCGCCGCCTGGCGCGCGCGTTACATGAGCTTTTCATCCAGGGCGTGACACCGGCCCCGGCAAGCGCCGGTCGCCCGGCCGGTCATGTGGGACGCGGATGGCCCCTACCGCCGGCACATCGCTTGTGCCATTGATCGATCCATGACGACGCTGCGCCTCTCCGCCGAACCACGTCCGCTCGGCAAGAGCGGCATTTCCGTCTTTCCGATCGCCTGGGGCATGTGGCGCCTGGCCGGCGAGGATATCGCCGAGGCCCGCGCCAGGGTGGAGGCGGCACTGGACGCCGGCATCACCCTGCTCGACACGGCGGACATCTATGGCTGCGACACACCCGCCGGTTTCGGATCGGCCGAAACGCTGTTCGGCCAGATATTGGCGGACGCCCCTGAACTGCGGCACCGCATGATCATCGCCACCAAGGGCGGCATCCGGCCGGGCATCCCCTATAATAGCGGCGCAGACTATCTTGCCGAGGCCATCGATGCGTCCTTGACGCGAATGGGCATCGACCGGGTCGATCTCTACCAGATCCATCGCCGCGATTTCCTGACCCATCCGCAGGAAGTCGCCGCCAGCCTGACCCGCATGGTCGAAGCCGGCAAGGTGCGCGCGATCGGCGTGTCCAACTATGCGATTCATGAACTCGACGCGCTCCAGACCTTTCTCGACCTGCCGATCGTCAGCACCCAGCCTGAATTTTCCGCGCTGCGCACGGCGCCGCTCCATGACGGCACGCTCGATCAGGCGATGGCGCGCGACATGGCGGTTCTGGCCTGGTCGCCGCTGGGTGGTGGTCGCCTCGCCAAGGCGCTGCACCCGGCCGCTGTGATGCTTGCAGATCAGGGCGAGCGCTATGGCGTCGATATCACCGCCGCCGCCCTGTCCTGGATCATGGCGCATCCCGCGCGCCCGATTCCCATTGTCGGCAGCCAGTCTGCTGCCCGCATTGCCCGCAGCATCGATGCCTTCAAGGTCGAATGGACCCGCGCCGAATGGTATGCGGTACTCGAAGCGTCGATGGGAGAAAGGCTGCCCTGATCCGCCGGTGCAGGATCGCGATCTTGCCATGCTGTCCGATGATCATGGGGTGCGCCGGCCGGTGGCGTCCGGTCCGCACAGCCAATGCCACACGGAACAGTTCGTTCATTTCGAAGGGAAATGGTGGAGCCTAGGGGGATCGAACCCCTGACCTCGTCATTGCGAACGACGCGCTCTCCCAGCTGAGCTAAGGCCCCAAAGGTGGGCTGCCTATAGGCGAGGGATTTTCGCCTTGCAACGGTCTTTTGCGCAAAAAATAACGGCCTTTCCTGATCTCGATCAAGCGCACCGGAAATCGGCCCTTTCCGCCTTCGGCAGGGCGGTTGAAAGGCGCGACGTTACCCGCCCGTAACGCCCGGAACGATGGGCCGCGCCACCCATTGATGGCCTGTCGGTGCAACACGCACGCACCACCGGAGGGCGCGATCCTCCGACAAGCACAAGGAGACGGACCATGGGTTATCAAGGCGGACGCCGCTATGGCGGCGATGATCGCTATTCGACCGACTGGGATCGCGGCAACGACCGTTACAATGATCGGTACAGGGCGCCACGCGACGAGCGCGCCTATCGATACGGCATGCGCGGCCAGTTCAGCGGGCCGGGTGCCCGCCCCTACCCCCAGGGCTATGACCCCGACGAGCGCGGCTTCTTCGACCGGGCGGGCGACGAGATTCGCAGCTGGTTCGGCGATGACGAGGCGGAGCGCCGCCGCGAATATGACGAATATTATAACCGCCCCTATGGCGACCCGCGCGACCAGTCGAGCCGGCTTGGCTATGCCTCGGCCGCACGCAGCGACTATCTGCCCGGCCGTGGCTTTGCCCCCTATACCGGGGAGCGCAGCGGCTATGGCAGCGAGGACCATGGCTATCGCAACCGCGCCTTCGGGCCGCAGCAGGACTATGGCGCGCATCATGACAGCAACTATTATAGCTGGCGCCAGCAGCGGATCGACGAACTGGACCGCGACTATGCCGAATATCAGCGCGAACATCGCGATCGCTTCAACAGCGAGTTCGGTACATGGCGCACCCGTCGCGGCGAGCAGCGCCAGGCGGTGACGCAGGTGCGCGAGCATATGGAAGTGGTCGGCAGCGATGGCGAACATGTCGGCACCGTCGACAAGCTGCGCGGCGACCGCATCATCCTGACCAAGAGCGACAGCGATGCCGGCGGTGTCCACCACTCCATCCCCTCCTCCTGGATCAAGTCGGTCGATGCGACCAAGGTGACGCTGGAAAAGAGCGCGGACGAAGCGCAGCACGCCTGGCGCATCGAGCGCGAACAGCAGGCGCTGTTCGGCGATCGCGACGATACCCGCGGCACCTATGGCGCCGGATCGTCGACCAATTATGAAAAGAGCCGTTACCGCTAAATCGGGACGGTGAAATGAGAGGCCCGGCCGCGATGCCGGGCCTTTTTCATATGGCGGCCAGCACGCGCTGGGCCTGCACCAGATGCGGGCGATCGATCATCTTGCCGTCCAGCTTCAACACCCCGGCACCCGGATTGGCGGCAAAGGCATCGACCACCGCGCGGGCATGATCGACCTCCGCCGGGGTCGGAGTAAAGCCGGCATTGATCGCCGCGACCTGAACCGGATGGATCGCCATCATGCCGGTAAAGCCGTCGCGCCGCGCCCGGCCGACATAGGCGGCCAGATCATCCATCGCGTCGATCCGCGGGAAGACCGTGTCGATCGCCGCGACACCGGCGGCATGGGCCGCGAACAGGGTCAGGCTGCGCGCCATCTCGATCGGCGCGGTATAGCGGCCATCGGCCTCCCGCGCGCTGGTAGCGCCGATCGAGGCGGGCAGATCCTCCGCGCCCCAGGTGAGGCCGGCCAGCCGATCACGCACGCCGCGATAGCTGCCAAGCTCGAACAGGGCGGCGGGCGTTTCCGTGGCGATGGGCAGGATCGGCGGCAGCCGCCCTGCCCCGGCCAGTTCCTCCAGCGCCAGGATGCTGGCCGCCCCTTCCGCCTTGGGCAGCATGATGCCGTCGGGCGCCGCCGGCAGGATGATGGCCAGATCGTCGGCGGTCTGCCCGCCCTCCAGCGGATTGACCCGGACGAAGGCGGTGCAATTGCGCGCCTCCGCCAGCCAGCCGGCGATCGCATCACGGGCATAGCCCTTGCGCTCGGGCGCGACCGAATCCTCCAGGTCGAGGATGATCGCATCCGCGCCGCTCGCCGCCGCCTTGTCGAACCGTTCGGGGCGATCGCCCGGCACAAAGAGCAGCGAGCGGAGTTTCATGCAGACCTCTTCTTGAGCAACGCCATGCGCAGGCACTGGCAGACAATCTCGTCCCGCTGGTTGAGCAGGCGATGGGTGAAGGTGACGATGCCGGCCTCGGGGCGCGAGCGGCTTTCCTTGAGGTCTGTGACCTCGGTCTCGCAGCGCAGTGTGTCGCCGATGAACACCGGCTTGGGCATGACCAGCTTGTCATAGCCCAGGTTCGCGACCAGCGTGCCCATGGTGGTGTCGCCCACCGAAAGGCCGATCATCAGCGCGAAGCTGAAGGTGCCGTTGACCAGGATCTGGCCGAATTCCGAGGCCTTGGCCGCCTCGGCGTCCAGATGCAGCGGCTGGGGATTATGGGTCATGGTGGTGAACAGCAGATTGTCGGTCTCGGTCACCGTGCGGCGCAATTCATGCGCGATCCGGTCGCCCACCTGCCATTCGTCAAAATGCCTGCCCGCCATGTATCGCCCTCTATACAAATATGCACGATAGTGCAATTATCATTCCATGAAGCCGGATCGGCTCAACCTTCGCCATGATCGATCCGGGCCAGCAATACGCCTTCGCTCACCTGCCCGCCCTCGGCCGCGTTGAGTTCGGCAACCACGCCGTCGAACGGCGCGACCAGGCTATGCTCCATCTTCATCGCTTCGAGCGTCAGCAGCTTCTGTCTCTTGGTCACCGTCTGTCCGGCCGTCACCGCCACGGCAATGATGCGGCCGGGCATGGGCGACAGGATCGCGCCGTCAGATGCCGCGCCACCGGCGCCACCGGCGACGCGCCAGGGCGTCATTTCCCAGACCTGCCCGCCCTCGGCAATCAGCACATCCTCCAACGGCCGGGCGTCGCCCAGACGCGGATCATAGCGCACGGCATGGGGATGGCCGTTCAGCAGGAAACTCGCCTCCGCCCGGACCCGCGCATTGAGGCGGAAGCCCGCCAGCGCCCCGCCCGGCGTCAGCGCCGCTGCCGCATCGGCCAGTGCCGCATCGGACGGATCGGCCGGCGGCAACAGCGCATCGCCCTCCCGCGCAATCAGGCCGGTGTCGAGCCGGGCCGCCGCGAAATCCGCATTCTCCAGCGCCTTGACCAGAAAGCCCGCATTGGTGCGCAGCGGCCAGATCACCGTATCATCAAGCGCCGCCGCCAGCCGCAGCCGCGCCGCGTCGCGCGTGTCGCCATGGGCGATGACCTTGGCGATCATCGGGTCATGATAGGGCGAAATGGCCGCCCCTTCCTCGACGCCGGTATCGATGCGCGCACCGCCGCCCAGTTCGAACGTATCGAGCGTACCGATCGAAGGCAGGAAGCCCTTGGCCGGATCCTCGGCATAGAGGCGCGCTTCCATCGCCCAGCCATTGATCGACAGCTGATCCTGCGTCCGCGGTAGCGGTTCACCCGACGCGACCCGCAACTGCCATTCGACCAGATCCTGGCCGGTAATCTCCTCGGTCACGGGATGTTCGACCTGAAGCCGGGTGTTCATTTCCATGAACCAGATGCGATCGGCGCACAGCCCATCCGAGCCATCGGCGATGAACTCGATCGTGCCGGCGCCGACATAGTCGACCGCCTTGGCCGCATTGACCGCCGCCTGACACACGGCCGCGCGGGTCGCTTCATCCATGCCCGGCGCGGGTGCTTCCTCGATCACCTTCTGGTGGCGGCGCTGGAGCGAACAGTCGCGCTCGAACAGATGGACGACATGGCCATGCTTGTCGCCAAACACCTGCACCTCGATATGGCGCGGATTGGTGATCCATTTTTCCAGCAGCACCTGATCGTTGCCGAAGCTGGACGCCGCCTCGCGCCGGCAGGACAGCAAGGCGTCGGCGAAGTCGGCCGCGGCATCGACCTTGCGCATCCCCTTGCCGCCGCCACCGGCCACCGCCTTGATGAGGACAGGATAGCCTATCGCGTCCGCCTCCGCCGCCAGCCGCTCGGGCGACTGGTCTTCGCCCAGATAGCCCGGCGTGGTGGGCACGCCGGCATCCTGCATCAGTGTCTTGGCCGCGTCTTTCAGACCCATGGCGGTGATGGAGGACGGGTTGGGGCCGACCCAGATCAGCCCCGCATCGATCACCGCCTGCGCAAATTCGGCATTTTCCGACAGGAAGCCATAGCCGGGGTGAATCGCCTGCGCCCCTGTCGCTTTCGCTGTCGCGATGATGCGCTCGCCGACCAGATAGGATTCGCGCACCGGCGATGGGCCGATATGCACAGCCTCATCCGCTTCGCGCACATGCAGCGCGTCGGCGTCGGCATCGGAATAGACCGCGATCGTGCGGATACCCAGCCGCCGCGCGGTGCGGATGATGCGACAGGCAATTTCGCCCCGATTGGCGATGAGGAGGGATTCAAGCATGGACATCTCCGGTTATTCCTCCCCGAGCTTGTCTCGGGGAGGGGGACCAAGCGAAGCATGGTGGAGGGGTAATGGTGCGATGCTGAGAGACCGGGCGCCCAAGGCAGGAAAGCGCGCGACGCGAACGGCGCGGCAGTTGCGGCGAACGATGTCCCTGCCCGAAATATTGATCTGGCAAGCGTTGCGGCAGCGACCGGGCGGACTGAAATTTCGTCGCCAGCATCCAAGCGGCGCCTATATCCTCGACTACTATTGCATCGACGCCCGCCTGGCGATCGAGATCGATGGAAGCGGGCATGATGATGGCGCAAGACTGCGCCATGACGCTGCGCGCGATGCATGGTTCGCGGCGGCGGGGATCGCTACGCTGCGTATCGCGGCGCGCGATGTGCTGAATGACCTCGATGCCGTCATGACGGGGATCGTCGCGGAGGCGCACGCGCGCCTGCCCCTCCACCACCCGGCTGCGCCGGGCGGTCCCCCTCCCCGAGACAAGCTCAGGGAGGAATGAGAGGGGCAGCATCGCCTCCACCCCGATCACATCCGGAACACACCGAACTGGGCGCGTTCCTCCACCGGCGCGTTCAAGGCGGCGGCGAAGGCCAACCCCAGCACATCCCGTGTCTGGGCCGGGTCGATCACGCCATCGTCCCACAGGCGCGAAGTCGCGAAATAGGGATTACCTTCATCCTCATATTTCTGGCGCACCGGCGCCTTGAAGGCTTCGGCCTCTTCCGGCGTCCATTTGGCGCCGTCGCGGTGGACGGTCGCCAGCACGCTCGCCGCCTGCTCGCCACCCATCACGCTGATGCGGGCATTGGGCCAGGTGAAGAGGAAGCGCGGCTGATAGGCGCGGCCACACATGCCATAATTGCCCGCGCCGAAGCTGCCGCCGATCAGCACGGTGATCTTGGGCACCTGCGCCGTGGCCACCGCCGTCACCAGCTTGGCGCCATGCTTTGCGATCCCTTCCGCCTCATATTTGCCACCGACCATGAAGCCGGAAATATTCTGGAGGAAGAGCAAGGGTACGCGCCGCTGGCAGGCCAGTTCGATGAAATGGGCGCCCTTCTGCGCGCTTTCGCTGAACAGCACGCCGTTGTTCGCCAGGATCGCCACCGGCATGCCCCAGATATGGGCGAAGCCGCAGACGAGCGTGGTGCCGTAGAGCGGCTTGAACTCGTGAAATTCGCTACCATCGACGATCCGCGCAATCACTTCGCGCACATCATAGGGCGCGCGCACATCCTGGGGGATGATGCCATAGAGATCGGCCGGATCGAACTTGGGCGGACGCGGGTCGCGCAGGTTGAGGTCGCTCTGGCGGTCGGGCTGCAGGGTCGAGACGATGTCGCGCACGATCGACAGCGCATGCTCGTCATTGTCCGCGACATGATCGACCACGCCGGACTTGCGGCCATGCAGGTCGCCGCCGCCCAGATCCTCGGCGCTGATGACCTCGCCCGTCGCCGCCTGCACCAGCGGCGGGCCGGCGAGGAAGATGGTGCCCTGGTTGCGGACGATCACCGTCTCGTCCGACATGGCCGGGACATAGGCGCCACCGGCGGTGCAGCTGCCCATGACGCAGGCGATCTGCGGAATGCCGCGCGCCGACAGGTTCGCCTGATTATAGAAGATGCGGCCGAAATGGTCGCGGTCGGGGAAGACCTCCGCCTGGTTGGGCAGGTTGGCGCCGCCACTGTCGACCAGATAGACGCAGGGCAGCCGGTTTTCGAGCGCGATTTCCTGCGCACGCAAATGCTTCTTCACCGTGACGGGATAGTAAGTGCCGCCCTTCACCGTGGCGTCGTTGCAGGCGATCATCACCTGCCGCCCCGACACCCGGCCGATGCCGGCGATCATGCCGGCGCCCGGCACCTCGTCGCCATATTGGCCATTGGCGGCGAGCTGGCCAATCTCCAGGAAAGGCGAGCCGGGATCGAGCAGCCGTTCGACGCGATCACGCGGCAGCAGCTTGCCGCGCCCGGTGTGCTTGTCGCGCGCCGCCGGCGATCCGCCCAACGCCGCGTCGGCAACCTTGCTGCGCAATTCCTCCGCCAGCGCACGATTATGCGCGGCATTGGCACGGAAGCTTTCGCCATCGGGCGACAGCTTGCTGTCCAATACGGGTGCGCTCATGCCCTCGCCTTCCCGGCGTCCGCGTGCCACAGAGCAGATATGCCCACCATCATTCTCCTCATCCTCTCCAACCTGTTCATGACCACCGCCTGGTACTGGCACCTCAGGGGCGGCATGAACAAACCGCTGATGCTGGTCATCCTGATCAGCTGGGCGATTGCCTTCGTCGAATATTGCCTGGCGGTGCCCGCCAACCGCATCGGCTTTGCCCATGGCTGGTCCGCCGGACAACTCAAGATCGCGCAGGAAGCCATCGCCCTCGTGATCTTCGGCATCTTCATGGTGACGGTGCTGGGCGAACCGCTCCACTGGCGCCACGCGGCGGCCTTTGCCTGCATTATGGCGGCGGTCGGCTTCCTGTTCGTGGGGCGGAGCTGAATCACGCCCCAATTAATTCCCGGCCAATCAGCATCCGGCGGATCTCGTTGGTGCCGGCGCCGATATCGAGCAGCTTGGCGTCGCGCATATAGCGTTCGACCGGCCAGTCCCTAGTATAGCCCGCGCCGCCCAGCGCCTGCACCGCTTCCAGCGCGACCTTCATCGCATTCTCGCTGGCCAGCAGGATGGCGCCGGCCGCATCGAAACGCGTGGTCTTGCCTGCGTCGCAGGCACGCGCCACGGCATAGACATAGGCGCGCGCGCTGTTGAGCGCGACATACATGTCGGCGACCTTGGCCTGCATCAGCTGGAACGCGCCGATGGGCTTTCCGAACTGCCTGCGCTCGCGAACATAGGGCAGCACCGTGTCGAGACAGGCCTGCATGATGCCGAGCTGGATGCCGGCGAGCACGGTGCGCTCATAGTCGAGGCCCGACATCAGCACGCCCGCGCCGCCGTTGAGCGGCCCCATGATATTCTCTTCGGGCACTTCGCAATCGTCGAACACCAGTTCGGCGGTCGGACTGCCGCGCATGCCGACCTTGTCGATCTTCTGGCCGATCGAGAAGCCGGCAAAGCCCTTCTCGATCAGGAAGGTCGTGATGCCCTTGGAGCCCTCGCCGGTCTTGGCATAGACGACCAGCGTGTCCGCCTCGGTCGCGTTGGTGATCCAGAATTTGGTGCCGTTGAGGACGTAGCGATCACCCTTCTTCTCGGCCTTCAGCTTCATCGACACGACATCGGACCCGGCGCCGGCCTCCGACATGGCAAGGCTGCCGACATGCTCGCCGGAAATCAGCTTGGGCAGATAGCGCGCCTTCTGCGCGTCATTGCCCCAGCGGCGGATCTGGTTGACGCAGAGGTTTGAGTGCGCGCCATAGCTGAGACCTATGGAGGCGGAGGCTCGTGCCACTTCCTCCTGCGCCACCACATGCTCCAGATAGCCCAGGCCCAGGCCGCCATCCGCCTCGTCCACGGTGATGCCGTGCAGGCCAAGCGCGCCCATGGCGGGCCACAGGTCGCGGGGGAACCAGTCCTTGGCGTCGATCTCAGCCGCCAGCGGGGCGATATGATCGGCGGCAAAACGGGCGGTGCTTTCGCGGATCATGTCCGCATGCTCGCCCAGGGCGAAATCGAAGTCGGTCATTGGCATCTCTCCTGCGCCGCACCCTAGTCCTGAACGCGGCAAGGGAAAAATTGAAACCACGGGCAGGAGTGTATAGTTTCCATCTATGATCGAACGCTATCTGCTGCGCTATTTCCTGGCGGTCGTGGACCAGGGCAATTTCTCCCGTGCGGCGGCGCATTGCCTGGTGTCGCAACCGACCCTGTCGGTCGGCGTCGCCAAGCTGGAACAGGCGGTCGGCGCGCCACTGTTCCTGCGTAGCAACCAGCGGGTCGAACTGACCGAGGCCGGCAGTCGCCTGCTGAGCCACGCGCGGCGGATCGAGCGCGAGTTCAACCTGGCCGAACAGGCGGGCGCGCAGACGGCCGAAATCCAGACGCTGCGCATCGGCCTGCTGACCAGCATCGCCGGGGCGCCGGTGGCGGCAGCGGTCGCCGCCTGCCCGGCCGAGGCGCGCGGCCGGGTGGAATTCATTCCAGGGTCGGAGCGCGAACTGCTCGGGCGACTGGATGCCGAGCGGATCGACGTGGCACTGACCCTGGTGCGGCCGGGCGCGGAGGACCGCTATGCGGCGCAGATATGGGCCGAGGAAGGCTATGGCCTGGCCCTGCCCGCCGACCATCGCCTCGCCGGGCGAGAGGCGATCGCGGCGGAAGAACTGGCTGGCGAGACGATGATCGTGCGCCGTCATTGCGAGGCGCTGTCGGCGACCAGCCGCTATTTCGTCGATCGCGGCATCCGCCCGCATTTCGCCTATCGGTCGACAAATGACGAGCGGGTGATGCAGATGGTGGCGGCGGGCCTGGGCGTCACGGTGATGCCGCTGAGCTATGAATGGCCCGGCATGGCGCGCGCCAAATTACGCGATTTTGGCGAACGGCGGACGATCGGCCTGCTCCATGGCCCGCGCGCCGCCACCCTGCGCGAGACGCCACCGCCGATGCTGCGCGCATTGGCGGCGGCATTTCGTTGCGCCTAGATCGCTGGCTCCACGACCGGCTTGCGCCAGATGTCGAAGGTGCCGGGCGGCTGCTGTTTCAGCGTCTTGCGCAGTTCGATCATCGGCCCCTGGCTTTCGACGATATTGCCGCCCGCCGGCCGGTCGATGTCGATGATCAGCATGTAGGACATGGTGAAGAGCAGGAATAATATGCCCGCCAGCATCCGCCCCTGTGTTTCCGACCGGGCATAGCCCAGCATCCCCGCAGTCACCGCGATATAGACCCATAGCGCCAGGAACACCTCGCCCGGCACCCGCACCTTGCGCGCCGCCTTGCGCGCGCTGTCCATGTCGATCACTTCGTTGACGGTCGAATGGAGCGAGGAGGCCAGCGCGGAATTGCCGATCGCATCGGTCGCCGCCAGCGTGCCGGCCCATAGCTCGACCAGCAGTCGATCGCTGGCGACGATCAAGGGCGCCATCTTGTCGGGGCTGGCCGTGCCCAGTTCGACGCGATTATTGGTGTAGTTGACCAATATCTGCGACATCCGCGTGCGATGCGGTTCGGGCAGGCCCTGGACCCGCAGATAGCTGGTGCCGATGGCATTGGCTTCCTGCAGCACCAGCGCCCGACGCGTTTCGAACCGGCCGACCGCCAGCGCAAAGGTGAAGCCCAGCAACAGCGCAACCAGACCGATCACGGCAGAGACGATATAGCCTTCCGCCCCATTTTCCTCCGTGGCGCCCTTGTGCGTCAACAGCCGGCGCACCCGCTGCCGCAGGACATAGCCGGCCGTCGCCGTCAGCGTCATGGTCGCCAGCATCAGAAACCCGACCAGCAGGATGGGCAGCTTGTCCAGAAATTCCGCCAGATTGGCCATATGACCCCCTCAGTCTATCGGAGGCAACATGTGCCGTTTGGGGGGCCGGGAGCCATCGGGCGAAACACCGGCATGGCTCAGGGATTATCCCTAGTGGTGACCGGCCGACGCCGGCTTTCCATGACGATAGTCAGGCGAGAGCGCAAAGCGATCGACATGTGGGGGTATTGCCATTTCAGTCGCTTGCGCATGCCCTGCCCTGCCCTGCCCTGCCCTGCCCTGCCCTGCCCTGCATCCGTCCGATCGCATTCCCCCGAATGTCACGGCGCAATTCGACGGCTTTGCCTTGAATCTGCGCAAGATCGCCGGCCATGCTTCAGTGTTTGTCCCGATGGCTCCTCTGCCAGAGATGAGGGATGGATAGAGCATGGCCATCCGCCCGCCTCTCCCACAGGCCCCGGTATGATCCGGCGCTATCGCCTCGGATGCGTGGTGCTTGCGTCCGTCCCCAGCCTGTCAGCGGGCATGGCGACGGCCCAGAGCGAGACCGATGCGAACAGCCTGTCACGCGCCCTGCCCGCTGAAGGCAGCACGGCGCCCTCCACCACCCGCAAGCCTCAAATCCTCTTCGCGCCCGTGCCGCTGTCCAATCCGGCAACCGGCACCGGCCTCGCCGCAGGTGCCATCGCCTTCTACAATCCCAATGCCGCGCCCCAGCAGTGGATCAGTGCCGGCGGCATCATCTACACCTCCCGCGGGACCAGGGGCGTCTGCGCCTTTCATTCCATGTCGTTCGACAAGGATCGGCTGCGCTTCAGCGCCAGCCTCTCCTATATCGACGATCGCAACGACTATTATGGGATCGGCGCGGCTGCGGGCGATGACGGCGTCCATCGCGAAATCGACAGCAAGCAGTTCAACATCGACCTGCAGGCGTTGATGCGCGTCTTCCCGCGCGGCTATGCCGGCATCCGCTACCGCCTGCGCACCACCGACGCGCGGCTGAAAGAGGCGGAGGCCGAATCCTTGCCGGCGCCGCCGCCGGACGCCATGAACAGCAATCTGTCCGCGATCGGCCCGAGCTTTGCCTATGATACGCGCGACAGCGCTACCCAACCGCATCGCGGCGTGATGTTGAGCGCCAACTGGCTGTTCGGCCTGCGCGCCCTGGGCGACAGCTATAGCCATGACAAGTTGCAGATGGCCGCCAACAGCTATCTGCCGATCGGCGCCGGCACGGTGATCGCACTGCGGGGCGCGCTATGTGCCGCCGGGGGCAACGCCCCTTATTATGATCTGTGCCTGTTCGGCGCGAACAACGATCTGCGCGGCTATGTCACCGGTCGCTATCGCGATAAGGCCAGTTGGGCGACGCAGGCCGAATGGCGCCAGCATGTCAGCGGCCGTTGGGGCGCGACCGCCTTTGTCGGGCTGGGCGGCATCGCGCCATCGGCCGGCACGATCATCGACAAGGGCAAGCTGCTGCCGGCCGGCGGCATAGGCCTGCGCTATCGCCCTTTCCGCAGCAATGACGTACAGTTGCGCGTCGACCTTGCGGCGGGAAAGGACGATCATGCCGTCTATGTCGGGATTGCGGAGGCCTTCTAGCCACCAGGTTCAACCTTGCGGCAGCAGCAGCGAGGAATGAACCGATAGCGCCACGCGACCAAGGTGCGGCTTTCCTCGGCGAAAGGGCGGATCACACCATCCTCGCTGGCCGCGACACCACCCCCGACCACGAAGCCCGCCTTCACTTATCCATATATTAACCATGGCAAATCACTGTCCTCGCAATTCATCCGAGGATCCGATCTTGCCCGAAACTTCCGCCGCGCGCCGGTTGCCCGCGACACCGATCATCCTGCTGACCGGCAGTTTCTTCCTCCTTGGCGCCCTCTATCTGGTCGGCATGCGCTTAAGCTTGGCGAACACGACCCCATTGTGGCTCGATGAAACCTGGAGCGGGATGATCGCGACGCGACCGGACTGGTCGTCCTTCTGGCGCGAGGCCTGGCTCGATTGCAATCCGCCACTCTATTATCTGCTGCTGACAGGCTGGGTGACGCTGTTCGGCGACAGCAATCTGATGCTGCGCCTCCCCTCCATCCTGTTCGTCCTCGCCGCCGCCCTGTTGCCGCTGCTCTGGCGCCCGCGCACGCTCGGTCGCACCGGCGCCTGGACATGGGCCGCCCTCCTCTTTCTGTGGCCGCCCAATCTGGGCATCATGGTGGACGCACGCGGCTATGGCCTGATGATGATGCTGTCGACCGCATCCTGCCTGACCGTCGCGCATCTGCTTGAGCGATTGACGCTGCGCTGGGCGATGCTCTGGGTCGGGCTTGGAACACTGATGTTCCTCACCCATTATTATGCCGCCGTCCTGATCCTGGGCCAGATACTGGTGCTGCTGTACCGACATCGCCTGAACCTGGCGCGGATGTGGCCGGCGATGATCGTGGCGACACCGGGCCTTTGCTGGTTCGCCTATCATCTGCCCCGGCTGGCAGACTATGCGCGCGACGATGTCGCCTGGTATGATCCTACCAGCCTGTCCCGAGCGATGCTCAACCTGGCCTTCGTCCTGGGCGCGCAGAATATCGTCGCCCTGTTCGCGGTCATCGCGCTTGTCATCGTCGCGACGATCCATATGCGGCGCCGGCAATCCGATATCCTATCGAGCGGCAGCGACCCGTTGCCGCTGACGGCACTGACGGCGGTGATCGGCTTTGCCATTGCGATCCTGGTCAGCCTATTCCAGCCGTCCCTGACCGACCGTTATCTGGTGCCACTGGTGCCAAGCGCGATGCTGGGCCTGACCCTGTTGATCCAGCGCACGCCGCGTCCCGTTCATGCCGCACTGGGCATGGCTTTCGCCTTCATGGTGCCCGTCCTCAACCCAACGCTGATGCGGACCGAACTGGGCGACCGAACGATCTACGGCTATGAACAGGGCAGCGACTTCATCCGCGCGGAACGGCCCGACCGCGTCCTGTTCCTATGGGATTCGCCCTCGGCAAAGATCATGGATCGCGCATCGCTTGCAGCCATCGGCGGCTATTTCCTGACACGGGCCGGAATGGACCTGCCAGTGGAACCGCTGGTCGTGGACCGCAGGGCCGATCCGAACGCAATATTGCGCGCCCATGCCATAAACGGCCGCCCCGCGCTGATCTGGCTATATAATGCCCATTATCGTTCGGCCGCCAAGGACCATCCGCCGACATTGCAGGATGACCCGTCCTGGCACTGCAACCGCGGCACCCGCACCGACATTGTCGGCAGCATCGCCTGCGTCAAACGAGCGGATCAATGACCGATCGCCGTCACGGCAGCAGCAGCGAAGAGTCCCCATAGCTGTAGAAGCGATAGCCAGTGGCGATCGCATGGGCGTAGACCTGTTGCATCCGATCGCGGCCCATCAAGGCGCTTACCAGCATGAACAGGGTCGATTTGGGCAGGTGAAAATTGGTCATCAGCCCGTCGATCGCGCGGAAGCGGTAGCCGGGCGTGATGAAGATGCGGGTTTCGTCGGCGAAGGGGCGGATCACGCCATCCTCGCCGGTCGCGCTTTCGAGCAGGCGCAGCGAGGTGGTGCCGACCGCGATGATCCGGCCGCCAGCCGCGCGCGCGGCGTTCAGGCGATCGGCCGTGTCCTGATCGATCCGCCCCCATTCGGCATGCATGCGATGGTCGTCGGTATCGTCCGCCTTGACCGGCAGGAAGGTGCCCGCGCCGACATGCAGGGTCAGCGTTTCGGTCAGCACACCGGCCTGCGCCAGTGCGGCGGTGAGGTCGGGCGTGAAGTGCAGCGCGGCGGTGGGGGCGGCGACCGCGCCATCCTCGCGCGCGAACATGGTCTGGTAATCGCTGCGGTCACGCTCGTCGGTGGCGCGTTTGCTGGCGATATAGGGCGGCAGCGGCATGCGCCCGGCCCGCTCCAGCAGAATCTCGACCGGTTCCTCGCCCTCGAAATCGAGAGTAACGCCGCCATCCTCGTCGCGCGGGCCGGCGATTGCGGTGACGCCGGCACCGAAATCGATCCGGTCGCCATCCCGCACCCGCTTGGCATTGCGCAGAAAGGCCTGCCACTGGCGCAAGCCCAGCCGCTTGTGCAGGGTCGCGCCGATCCGCGCCTCGCCCCGCATCCCTTCGAGCTGGGCGGGAATGACGCGAGTGTCGTTGAAGACCAGCACATCGCCCGCGCGCAGCAGCGATGGCAGGTCGCGCACGATGCGATCCTCCATCGCGCCGTCGCCGGGCACGAGCAGAAGGCGCGCCGAATCGCGCGGGCTGGCCGGACGGAGCGCGATATTCTCCGCCGGCAGATCGAAATCGAACAGGTCTACACGCATGACGATGGCCCTTCCGGGCGCAAACTCACTTCTTCTTGGGGGCCGGCTTCTTGGCCGGGGCAGCCGGCTTCTTCGACGGCAGCGCTGCGGGTTCGGGCGCCGGCGGCGGGGGCGGCGGTGCCAGCACCGGCGGCTTGCCGTCGCTCTCGATCGAGGCCTGCAGGATCACGGTCGGGTCGGCCGGCGGTTCGCCCTCATGGATCGCGTCGACATATTGCATGCCTTCGATCACGCGGCCGAAAACGGTATATTTCTTGTCGAGCTGCATGCGCGGCAGCAGCACGATGAAGAACTGGCTATTGGCGCTGTCCTCGCTCTGGGCGCGGGCCATCGACAGGGTACCGCGCAGATGCGGCATCGGGTTGAACTCGGCCTTGAGGTCGGGCAGCGTCGAACCGCCGGTTCCGTCCCCCTTGGGATCGCCGCCCTGGGCCATGAAGCCAGGAATCACGCGATGGAACTTCAGGCCATTGTAGAAGCCCTGGCGGGTCAGTTCCTTGATCCGCTCGACATGGTTGGGGGCGATGTCCGGGCGCAGCTGAATGCGCACGCGGCCGCCGCTCGACAGGTCGAGATCCCAGATATTCTGCGGGTCGGCCGGGATGGTCGCCGGCGGCAGCTGCGGCGTCAGCTGGGCGCCCAGCGACTTGGCATTCTGCTCCGCCTTCGCAGCGGTCTCCGCCTTCTTCATTTCCTCGGCACCGCCGCCGCCACCGCCGCCACCCTGGGCGAAGGCCACGCTGGACGCGGTGAGGGCGAAACCGATCGCCACGGTCTTGAGCGCGGAAGTGAAACGCATGCGAATAAGCTTTCCTTAGATCTTGCCCGGGAAGGTCAAGCCGTCC
Organism: Sphingomonas sp. S-NIH.Pt3_0716; assembly: GCF_003950715.1. Taxonomy (NCBI): domain Bacteria; kingdom Pseudomonadati; phylum Pseudomonadota; class Alphaproteobacteria; order Sphingomonadales; family Sphingomonadaceae; genus Sphingomonas; species Sphingomonas sp. S-NIH.Pt3_0716. The sequence continues at coordinate 182,339 of NZ_QLJK01000001.1, forward strand.
TGATAGCGCCCTGATCGGGATTGGCAACTGAACGCGGGCTGAAACGAGACGGCAACATTGGCGACAATCCGTTCCTAGCCCTGCCCCTTGAGGCCGAGCGCGGCAACCCGCGCCTCCACCTCCTCGCGCACAGCGGGACTGACGAACTTATGGATCGGCCCGCCATAGAGGGCGATTTCCTTGACCAGCCGCGACGCGATCGGCTGCAAAGAGACGTCGGCCATCAGGAAGACGGTTTCGACCCGGCTGTTGATCTGCTGGTTCATGCCCGCCATCTGATATTCATATTCGAAGTCGGCGACGGCGCGCAGGCCCCGGATGATCACGCTGGCCCCCTGCGATTCGGCAAAGTCCATCAACAGCGAGTTGAAGCCGGTGACGACGATTTCGGTGTCGATGTCCGCACATTCGCGGCGAACCATGTCCAGCCGCTCCTCGTCGGAAAACATGGGCGACTTGCTGATGTTGGTGGTGACGCCGATCACCAGCTTGTCGACCAGCTTCGCGCCGCGGCGAATGATGTCCATATGGCCAAGGGTGATGGGATCGAAGGTGCCGGGATAGACACCGATACGCGACTTGCTCATGATCTAGCGGTCCCTCTCCACAATATAGTCGGCAATGGCGCGCAGCAGGTCCGCCTCCGCGCCATGGCCGTGCAGGTGCGCCTTGGCCTGTTCAACGAGCAGACGCCCCTGTTCCCGCGCCCGGTCTACCCCCAGGAGCGAGACGAAGGTTTCCTTGCCGGCGGCGGCATCCTTGCCCAGCGCCTTGCCGGCGAGGGCCGCGTCGCCCTCCACATCGAGCAGGTCGTCGGCAATCTGGAAGGCGAGGCCGATGTCGCGGGCATAGCCATGCAGGCCCGTGCGCGCATCGACCGGGATGCGCGCCATGATGGCGGCCGCATCGACGCAGAAGCCGATCAGCGCGCCGGTCTTGAGATTTTGCAGCCGGGTGACGGTGGCGAGATCGAAGCGGGTCTTTTCCGCCTCTAGGTCCATCATCTGCCCGCCCGCCATGCCGGCCGGGCCGCTGGCGACGGCCAGCGCCTTTACGAGGTCGATGCGGACGAAGGCATCGGGATGGGTCTGTTCGTCGGCGAGGATTTCGAAAGCAAGGTCATGGAGGCAATCGCCGGCCAGGATCGCGGTCGCTTCATCGAACGCCTTGTGGACGGTCGGCTTGCCGCGCCGCATATCGTCATTGTCCATCGCCGGCAGATCGTCATGCACCAGCGAATAGACATGGATGCATTCGATCGCGAGACCGACGCGCAGCGCGGATTCGCGGGAAATGTTGAACAGGTCGCAGGTCGCCTGCACCAGCAGCGGCCGCAGTCGCTTGCCACCCCCGATCGCGGCATGGCGCATCGCTTCATAGAGGCGATGGCGCGGATCGTCCGGGATCGCCAGCAGCGCGTCGAACGCCCGGTCGATATCGGCCGCGACCGTTGCCGCACGGGCGGCGACCAGCGCACCTGCCGCGCTCCGTTCCATGCAGTGGGTCAATCCGCGCCGAACGGCTGGGCGCCGGTGATGGCGCCGCCGGCATCGACGGTCAGCTTGCTGATGCGCGCCTCGGCCGCCTGCAGCCGCTCGGTGCAGCGCTTGCGCAGTTCTTCGCCCTGGGCATAGAGCGAGATCGACTCATCGAGCGGGACATCGCCGCTTTCCAGCCGGCGGACGATCGATTCGAGTGCGCGCAGCGCATCCTCGAACGACAATTGGGACAGATCCTTTTGCGGGGTATTTTCCTCAGCCATGCGCCTGCATTGACCGCCCCTGTCCACGGGGTCAAGCGCGGATGACATGGCAGCAGACCTAAGGCCGCTCAATAGTGGGTCAATCCCGCCGCTGTCACGCAAACGTCATGACGTCGCTGCACAGGCGTGGCGGAATTCGGGCAGTTTTGCGTTGACGCACAATGTTGCAAGCGCACATAAAAGGATCGCTATGAAATATTATCTCCCCCTCATCGCCGTTGCCGGCCTGACCATGCTGTCGGCCTGCAACAAGAGTGACGAACCCGAAGTCGTCGGCGGCCCCGCCGATCCGATGGCTGCCCAGCTTGCCAACGCCGCGCCGGTCGAGCTGCCGCCGTCGGTCAAGGCCAACAAGCAGTTCCGCTGCAAGGACAACAGCCTGTTCTTCGTCGACTATATGAGCGACGACAAGAGCGCGATCCTGCGCACCGAAAAGAATGGCGCGCCCACCATGCTGAAGGCGGCCGAAGCCGGCCAGCCCTTCACCGCCGAAGGTGGTTATGAGGTCAAGGGTTCGGGCAACGACGTGACGATCACCGTCCCCGGCAAGTCGGCGCAGGCCTGCCACGTCTGATCGCAGCATTGCCTGAGTCTTTTTTCTGACAGGGGCCGGTTCTTCCCTAGGAACCGGCCCTTTTTTCATGCCCGGTGCCTTTCCTGAACGACAGATAACGTGCCGGTTCAGGATGTTGCCAGCCAGCCGGTGGCAGAACAGCCTCGTACCAGAGATAAACAGGTCGAGGAGATGACCCATGAACTTCAAGAAGAGCCTGATCGCCATGGCCCTGGCGACCGCAACCGTCGCCACCGCCGTTCCGGCGACCTCCTTCGCCCGCGGCCATGATCGTGGCTGGCACCGTGGCGACCGCCATTATGACCATGGTCGCTATTCCGACCGTCGCGGCTATCGCGGTGACTATCGCTGCCGTAAGTCGGGCGGCACCACCGGCCTGCTGCTGGGCGGCGTTGCCGGTGCCCTGCTGGGTCGCGCGGTCGACACCCGCGGCGATCGCACCACCGGCACCGTCGTCGGCGCTGGCGCTGGCGCCCTGGCCGGCCGCGCGATCGACCGCAACAGCAGCTGCTAAGCGACTTAAGGGCGGTGGCCATGACTTGGCCGCCGCCTCCCCATTGTGAATCCCGCGCCACGCGTCTAAAGGCGCGCTCATGTCCAGCAGCGCCCCCCAGATCACCCCGCAGATCGTTGCCGAGCACGGTCTGTCCCCCGAAGAATATGATCGCGTCCTGAAGGCGATCGGCCGCGAGCCGAACCTGACGGAACTCGGGATCTTTTCGGTCATGTGGTCCGAGCACTGCTCGTATAAATCCTCCAAGATCCACCTGATGAAGCTGCCCACCAAGGGCCCGCAGGTGATCTGTGGCCCCGGCGAGAATGCCGGCGTGGTCGACATCGGCGATGGCCAGGCCGCCATCTTCAAGATGGAAAGCCACAACCACCCCAGCTACATCGAACCCTATCAGGGCGCCGCGACCGGCGTCGGCGGCATTCTGCGCGACGTGTTCACCATGGGTGCCCGCCCGGTGGCCAACATGAACGCGCTCCGCTTCGGCCGCCCCGACCATCCCAAGATGAAGCATCTCATCAGCGGAGTGGTCCATGGCATTGGCGGCTACGGCAATTGCGTCGGCGTGCCGACCGTGGGCGGCGAGGTAAATTTCCACCCGGCCTATGACGGCAATATCCTGGTCAATGCGATGACCGTCGGCATCGCCGACACCGACAAGATCTTCTATTCGGCCGCCAGCGGCGTCGGCAACCCGATCGTCTATGTCGGTTCCAAGACCGGCCGCGACGGCATCCATGGCGCGACCATGGCGTCGGCCGATTTCGGCGAGGACAGCGAAGAGAAGCGCCCCACCGTCCAGGTCGGCGACCCCTTCACCGAAAAGCTGCTGATCGAGGCGTGCCTGGAACTGATGGCGTCGGACGCGATCGTCGCGATCCAGGACATGGGCGCCGCCGGCCTCACCTCCTCGAGCGTCGAAATGGCGTCGAAGGGCGGCGTCGGCCTGCACCTCAAGATGGATGACGTGCCGCAGCGCGAAACCGGCATGACCACCTATGAGATGATGCTGTCGGAAAGCCAGGAGCGCATGCTCATGGTGCTCAAGCCCGGCCGCGAAGCCTTTGCCGAGGCGATCTTCCGGAAGTGGGAACTCGACTTCGCCGTCATCGGCCATGTCACCGACACCGGCCGCATGGTGCTGGAGCATAAGGGCGAGATCGTCTGCGATATTCCGCTCGCGCCGCTGGCCGACGATGCGCCGCTCTATGACCGTCCCTCGATGCCGAAGGACGAGTATAAGATCTGGTCGAAGGTCGAGCCGCTGGGCGAGATCGCCGAAAGCGCCGACATCGGCGCGGACCTCGTCACGCTGATGGGCAGCCCCGACATCGCCAGCCGTCGCTGGATCTGGGAGCAGTACGATCACATGGTCGGCGCCGACACGGTGCAGCGCCCAGGCGGCGACGCCGCGGTGGTCCGCGTCCATGGCAGCAGCAAGGGCATTGCCATCAGCACCGACTGCACCCCGCGCTATTGCTATGCCGATCCCTATGAAGGCGGCAAGCAGGCAATCGCGGAATGCTATCGCAACCTGAGCGCGGTCGGATCGACCCCGCTGGCGGTCACCAACTGCCTCAACTTCGCCAATCCGCAGCGCCCCGAGATCATGGCGCAACTGACCGGCTGCCTGGAGGGCATGGGCGACGCCTGCCGCGCGTTCGACTTCCCGATCGTGTCGGGCAATGTCAGCCTCTACAATGAATCCAAGGCGACCGGCGGTGGCTCGGCGATCCTGCCGACCCCGGCGATCGGCGGCATCGGCCTGCTGGCCGACATCGACGTGATGGCGACCGTGGCGTTCAAGAATGAAGGCGACGCGATCTGGCTGGTCGGTGGCGAAGGCACGCATCTGGGCCAGTCGATCTGGCTGCGCGAGATTGCCGGCCGCGAAGCGGGTGATGCGCCCAAGGTCGACCTGGCGGTCGAGCGCGCCAATGGCGACGCCGTCCGCGCGCTGGTGGTGGTCGGCACGGTCAATGCCGTGCATGACATTTCCGACGGTGGCCTGATCGTCACGATCGCGGAGATGGCGCTGGCCGGCAAGATCGGCGCGACGCTGGACGTGGCGCTGACCACCGCTTCGGCGTTCGGCGAAGACCAGAGTCGCTATGTCGTCACGGCGCCGGCCGGCGTCGAGATTGCGGGCGCGGTCAAGATCGGCACCGTCAGCGGCGACAGCGTGGCGGGCGTGTCGATCGACGCGCTGCGCACCGCGCATGAGGGCTTCTTCCCGGCGCTGATGGACAGCGAACTCTAAATCTTTCCGTCCCGCCGGGTGCAGCGCATCCGGCGGGACAAATTCATCGCAATCTGTCATGATCCACCCCGAGAAAATGGGGAGCGCACCATGCGCGAGAGGATCATCCGGGCAACCTTGGTTGCCGGCACACTCGACATATTTTCCGCCTTCGTCTTTGCCGGCATGGCAGGCACGGCGCCGCATGCGGTGCTGCAATTTGTCGCGAGCGGCCCGCTGGGCGATCGCGCGCGGGGCGACCCCGCCTGGCTATGGGCGATTGCCGGCCTGGCCGTCCATTTCGCGATCATGGCCTGCATGGCGGGCGCCTATATGCTGATCGCGCAGCGGCGCCCTGCCCTGCGCCGCCATCCGGTCGTCGCCGGCCTGCTCTATGGCCTGCTGCTCTGGGCGATCATGTACTGGATCGTGCGGCCGTGGCGCTGGCCTGCCATGTGGTTGCCCGCCGCCTATGCCGCGCTGCCGATCGGGCGGATCGCCTGGAATATCAGCAACCAGCTCTTCTCCCACTGCATCCTGGTCGGCCTGCCGATCGCCTTCATCGCGGCCGGGCGCCGACGATAGATAGTGACAGCGAAATTGACATATCCAGGCCCGTTTGCCTCAGCAGGGCTGGATTTTTGATAGCGCTATCAATTCCTCTCTCCTATGCTCCGCAAAAATGGGAGGAGAGGATATGCGCAAGACCCGTCGTGCCGCCTTGCTGTTGCTGGCCGCCATCGCCGGCCCGGCCCTGGCAGGCCCCGCCCGTTTCAGCGATTTCCGCTATGACGGCCGCGCCCAGGAACAGGTGACGCCCGGCCCGGACGACTATCGCAACCCGATCCTGTCGGGCTATTATCCCGATCCATCGATCACGCGGGTCGGCGAGAGCTATTATCTCGTCAACTCCTCCTTCGCCCACTATCCGGGGCTGCCGGTCTTCCGGTCAACCGACATGGTCCATTGGCGCCAGATCGGCAATGCGATCGACCGGCCCGACCAGTTTGATTTCAGCGGCCTGCGCAGTTCGCGCGGCATGTTCGCGCCCGACATCTCCTTCCATGACGGGCTTTTCTACCTTGTCGGCACCTGCGTCGATTGCGGCGGCAATTTCGTGATGACCGCAAAGGACGCGGCCGGGCCATGGTCGAAACCGCACTGGCTGCCGTTCGAGGGGATTGATCCGTCGATTTACTGGGAAGGCGAGCGCGCCTTCATCGTCAATAATCGCGCGCCGGCCGAGCCGCCCCGCTATGAGGGGCATCGGGCGATCTGGGTGCAGGAATTTGACTGGCACGCACTCGCAATGACCGGCGCGGCGACGCAGATCGTCAATGGCGGCGTCGACATCCGCCAGAAGCCGTCCTGGATCGAGGGACCGCATCTGCTGAAGCGCGAGGGTTTCTATTATCTGATCGCAGCCGAGGGCGGCACCGGCGACCAGCATAGCGAAGTGGTGTTCCGCGCCCGCGACCTGCGCGGCCCCTTCACTCCCTATGCCGGCAATCCGATCCTGAGCCAGCGCAGCCTGGACCCGGCCCGCCCCCATCCGGTGACATCGGCCGGCCATGCCAAGCTGGTGCAGACGCAGGCGGGTGACTGGTGGGCAACCTTCCTCGCCACTCGCCCCTATGGCCCCGACCTCTACAATATCGGGCGCGAGACCTTTCTGCTGCCGGTCGAATGGCGCGATGGCTGGCCGCATATATTGGACGCCGGCAAGGCCATTCCCTATATGGCGAAGCGCCCGGCCCTGCCGGTGCGCGATGCGGATGCGCCGCCGACCAGCGGCAATTTTGCCTATCGCGACCGGTTCGATGGGCCGCGCCTTAGCATGGACTGGATCGGACTGCGGACGCCCAAGGCACCACTTTACCGACTGGAGGCGGGCGCGCTGGTGCTGGACCGCGCGACCGCGCTGGGTGACCTCAGCGGCGCCCCGGCCTTTGTCGGGCGGCGCCAGCAGCATCATGTCGCGACCATCAGCACGGACCTGACCTATCGGCCGGAGACGGAGGGGGATCTGGCGGGGCTGGCGGCGGTGCAATCCGACCGATCCTTTTTATTCTTTGGCGTGACGCAGAAGGGCGGAAAACCGCAGATCGCCCTGATGCTGCGCGAGGACAAAGATCGTGACAGGCTGGTCGCTGCCGCGCCGGTCGACCCGGCCAAGCCCGTCCGCCTGACGATGGACTTCGATGGCGGCACGGCGCGCTTCGCTTATGGCGTCGACGGGCGGGAGACAGTGCTGGCGCGCGATGTCGATATCCGCTTCCTCAGCACCCATGAAGCTGGCGGTTTCGTCGGCACGTTGATCGGCCCCTATGCCTGGTCCGCGCGCGTCACCCGGCCGATCAGCAACTGATAGACGTCGCGGCCGCCCGCCTCGTCATAGGCGGCCATCACCCGGCGCAGCGCAGCGGGGGACAGCGGCCGACGCCCCTCGTCCGGCACCACCGCGCCGATCCCCTTGAGATGGCCGATCAGCGCACGGGCGCCCTGTCCTTCCAGCAGGACGGTCTCGTCAAAGGCGAAGGCGTCGCCATAGGCCGCCAGCATCGCGCGCAGCGCGTCGAGCGAGGGATAGGCGGGGACGCCTGGCGTCAGATCGCAGGTCGCATGGGCAGCGCGCCAATTGGCAAAGCTGCCCTGCCCCATGGTCGAGAAGATGAGGCTGCCGCCGGGGCGGAGCAGCGCCACCAGCCGCGCGATCGCGGCGGGCAGGTCGTCAAACCATTGGAAGGCAAGGCTGGATAGGATGAGGTCGAACCATTCGCCCTCGAACGAGGGCGCCTCCCCATCCATCGCGAGGAAGGTGCCGGCGACCAGTCCGGCCGATGCCGCGCGGTCGAGCATCTTTGGCGAGATGTCCGTGGCGACCAGTTCCGCGCCGGGCCAGCGGGCCTGGATGTCGCGCGTGAGCAGGCCGGTGCCGCAACCGATTTCCAGGATGCGCGCGACGCCTTCGGGGCTTTGCCGCTGGGCAATGTCTGCGACCAAAGCTGCAGCCGTCCGCTGCGGCCCGGCATGATCGTCATACCGGTCGGCCGCCGCGCCGAAGGACTCGCTTATCCGTTGCTTGCGGCCATCATTCATGGCTAGGCGCATGACAGACCAATGCCCCGATGGCCAGCATCTTCAAGGATTGCCCGCATGACCGCCGCATCGCCCCGTATCCCCGCCATGGACGTGCTGCGCGGCTGCGCGGTGATGGGCATATTGTGGATGAACATCACCGCCTTCGCGCTGCCGCAGAACGCCTATTTCAATCCGGTGGCGGCCGGGCCGATGTCGGCGGGCGACATCGCCTTCTGGGCAAGCAGCCTGATCCTGGTCGACGGCAAGATGCGCGGGCTGTTCTCGCTGCTGTTCGGCGCATCGATGCTGCTGCTGATCGACCGGGAGGAAATGGCCGGGCGCGACGGCACGCGGGCGCAACTGGTCCGCGGCTTCTGGCTGCTGGCGATCGGCCTCCTCCACCATATCCTGCTCTGGTGGGGCGACATTTTGGTGACCTATGCGGTGGTCGGCACCATCGCCCTGCTCTTTGCCCAGAAGGAGCCGCTGGCGCTGGTCAAATGGGCGTTCCTCGCCTTCCTGATCCATTTCCTGATCTGCGGTGCTTTCATCGCCAGCCTCTATGGCTGGGCCCATGCCGCCGCCGCGCCCGGCGCCGCCGCGACGCGCGAGGGGCTGGACAGCTTCCTCGCCGGCCTGTCCGACCCTAGCAGCCCGATCATCCAGCAGGATATCGCCATCTATACCGGCAGCTTCGGCGGGATCGTGCGCCATCACCTCACCGGCTTCATCGGCGACTGGCTGTGGACCTTCCTCTTCACCGGCCTCGACACGCTGGGCTTCATGCTGCTGGGCATGGCGATGCTGAAAGGCGGCTTCCTGATCGGGCGCTGGCCCGCCGAGCAATATAAGCAGACCGCGCGCCACTGCTTCCTGATCGGGCTGGTGCCGATGATCGCCCTGACCATCTGGGTGGTGGCGAGCGGCTTTGCGCCGCTGACCGCCTTTTCGACCGCTCTGCTATGGTCCTTCCCCTTCCGCATCCCGCTGGCGGTCGGCTGGGCAGCGCTGATCCTTTGGCTGCTGGCGCGGCATCGCGATCATTGGCTGGTCGGCCGGATCGCCGCGACCGGGCGCATGGCGCTCAGCAATTATCTGGGCACCAGCCTCATCATGACGGCGATCTTCTATGGCTGGGGCCTGGGGCTGTTCGGACAGGTGCGCCCGGCAGCCTTTCCGCTCTTCCTTATCGCCGTCTGGGCGGTCATGCTGCTGTGGTCCAAGCCCTGGCTCGACCGATTCGCGATGGGTCCGGCCGAATGGGTATGGCGCAGCCTGCAACGGGGAAAACTGCAAAAGATTCGCAGGAACCCATGATCTTCTATTGCGATCCATTAGCATCTGGCCTATTTCACGGGTCAGGAGAATCCAATGGTCGTCTGTGTTTGCAATGCCATTCGCGAAAAGGATCTGCGGGAAGCGGCGCGCGATGGTGCCGATACCCCCTGTAGCGCCTATGCCCGTTTCGGCCGCCGCCCCAAGTGCGGCCAATGTGTCGGCTATGCCCGCACGATCATCGCAGCAGAGCGCGCGACGGCCTGAATAGATTGCGAAGCAGGCGCAGTAAAAGGCCCCTGACAATCGCGAACACCACGCAATAGCTGCCTGAAAAATGGCGGTTTTCTGCGCCTTTCCGGCTTAACAATCGGATGCGAAACCTTTATATGTCCGGCATTCCCAATAACAGCCGGAGCATAGCGCCATGAAGGGCGACCAGAAGGTTATCGATTATCTGAACGAGGTCCTCAAGAACGAGTTGACCGCGATCAACCAATATTTCCTCCACTATCGCATCCTCAATCACTGGGGCATCGAGAAGCTCGCCAAGTTCGAATATGAGGAATCGATCGACGAGATGAAGCACGCCGACAAGGTGGCGGAGCGCATCCTGTTCCTTGACGGCCTGCCCAATTTCCAGCTGCTCGGCCGCCTGAAGATCGGCGAGACCGTCGAGGAAATCCTGAAGGCGGACCTGGAGCTGGAATATGAGGCGCTGCCGGTGCTGCGCGACGCCATCGCCTATTGCGAGTCGATCAAGGACTTCGTCAGCCGCGACCTGTTCCAGTATATCCTCGAAAGCGAGGAAGAGCATGTCGACACGCTGGAAACCCAGTTCGAGATGATCGAGCGCATGGGCATCCAGAATTATGTCCAGCTGCAGAGCAAGGCCAAGGAAGACTGAGACTGACGCGCGGGGCCGGCTGTCCGGCGGTCGCCCCCGTTACAGGCTGCGGGGGAAGGTGCGCATCGCCCTTCCCCCGCCCTTTATGGCCTGCCCCTGCACCATCGGTGCAGAGCCGGATTTCCCGTCAGATGAGCGCGTCGAGAATGCCGATCAGCGGCAGGTCGGCCGGTGGCATGTCGAGCGCATACATTTGCGCAGGCCGCACCCATTGCAGCGCGGTGGCATGGCGCGCTTCGGGCATCCCTTCCCATTTGCGGCAGACATAGAGCAACAGCAGCAGATGTTTGTTCTCCAGCGGCGCGCTGGCGAAGGTCGCGGGCGCGAGGCAGCTTTCATGGGTGCGGATACCCAGTTCCTCCTCCAGTTCGCGCACAAGCGCCGCCTCGGGCGTTTCGCCGCGCTCCACCTTGCCACCGGGGAACTCCCACAGGTCCGCCATCGGCTTTCCGGGTGGCCGTTGCTGCACCAAAACGCGCCCATCGGCATCGATCAGGGCGACGGCGACGACCAGAAACGGGGTAAAACTCTGCATAACGCTCCCTTGCAAGGGCTTTGTTAACCGTGGCTGCTTTACACACCGATCGTGGAGTGTCTGTAGCCAAGCGGGGTCATATGCGCGCGATCATCGAATTCGTCACGAAATCCGCGCTTTCGCGATGTGAGCGGGGGGCAACCGCGGTCGAATATGGCCTGATCATCGCGATGATCGTGCTGGCCATGATCGCGGCACTGAACAACGTCGCGACACGAACCACCGGCATGTGGAACAACGTCGCCGAAGAAGTTACCAAGCATTAACCAACAAATTCTGACACGCCACTTTCCGCATTAAACTTTTCTCAACCGAGCCAATCTAGAGAGGTCTTCGCTGACCTAATCCAAAGCGGGGCGGCCGGGTAGTTTAACGTAACGTTTGTCAAGGAGACATCACATGCAGTTCATTCGCAAGATGCTGAAGAACGAAAAGGGCGCGACCGCCATCGAATACGGCCTGATCGCCGCTCTGATCGCCGTGGCCGCCATCGGCGCCATGACCAGCCTGGGCTCGAAGCTGGGCAGCACCTTCAACAACGTTTCGGGCAACCTGAAGTAAGCTCGAAACCGATGTTAGAAAAGGGCGGCGGAAGCAATTCCGCCGCCCTTTTTCTTTGCCTGGAGTCTGCCGAATCTTACCAGGTGACGATCTTCACCCGATCGCCCGGCTTGAGCACGGAGCGTTCGTTGAGGGCGTTCAGCACCAGGAAGCGTTCCAGCGGAAAATCGCTATAGGCCATGCGGCGGCCAAGCGACTGGAAGGTGTCGCCCGCCTTGACGGTCACCAGATTGACCCGGCGTGGCTTGATCGCCGCCGCCTCCTGCGCCGAGAGGCGCTGGACCGAACGGACCATCGAGTCGAACGGACCGATGCCCTTGCCCGCCGGGGTCAGCAGCAGGAAATGATAGGCCTTTCCGCCGCCGAAATCATAGGCGAAGACGGTGGCGTCGATCTGACCCGACTTGGTGTTCGCGCGCACCGTGCGCCAGGCGGCCGGCAGGCCGTTGATCGTCGTGCGCTGCACATCGCCTGCAGGCGGGGCGCCGGCATTGCCCGCGAGTCGCTTGAGCACCGAATCGATATAGGTCGACAGATTGCCATTATAGGCCATGCCGCCAAACTGCGCCTGGCCGCCCGAACCGGTGATGCTGACCGCGTCCGCGCCATTTTCCATGCCGAAGCCCGAGGGTGCGGTGAAGGACAGGCGCAGGTCGGGATGGCGGAAACGGCTGCCATCGATCACGCCCTGTTTGGGATCGTCGCCATAGAGGACGCCATTGAGCGCCGTCAGGAAGGCGTCGCGGTTGCGCAGCGTGCTGGTCGCGCCGGTGCGTGACGCCATCTGCGCCGCCCGATCGACGCGCTCGCCCGGATCGGGATGGGTGCTGGCCCATTCGGGCATGGAGCGCGCGTCACCCGAAACCCGCTGGTCCAGGCTGGTCTGCGCCGCCAGCGAGGCCAGCATGTCCGACAGCGCACGGGGATCATAGCCGGCCGAGGCGAGGTAGCGGATGCCCAGATCGTCCGCCTCATATTCCTGGCTGCGCGAGAATTTGAGGGTCAGAAGCTGGCTGCCGGTGCCGATCCCCTGCTGCAGCACGCCACCCAGCGCCGAATCGCCCAGCAAGGCGCCGGTCAGCACCTGCAGCAGCGCGCCGCCAATCGCGTTGCGCTGCGCCGCCTGCTGGCGCCGCTGGCCATGCTGGGCCGCGACATGGCCGACTTCATGGCCCAGCACGCCGGCCAGTTGCGCCTCGTCATTCATCAGCGCCATTAGCTGGCGCGTGACATAGACATAGCCGCCGGGGATGGCGAAGGCGTTGTTGACCGGGGAATTGAGCAGGGTGACGGTGAAATCGCCCTGCGCGTTGGAGAGGCCGGACTGGACCGCGATGCGGCGTCCGACCGTTTCCACATAGCGCGCCTGCGGCCCGACATAGGCGCCGCCAAATTCCTTGAGCAGTTCGGGATGCTGCTTGGCACCCGATGCCTTGTCCTGCGCGCTGATCGAGGAGACGGTGCGAATCGCCCGCTGCTGCCCCAGCACCGCCGGCGCCACGCCCGCGACGATCAGGCCGACGCCAAGGCCGGCCGACAACCATGTCCGATTCATTCCATTCCCATCCTTGACACCCTGCCCCTGTTACCGTGCCGTAACGAGCGAGGACAGGATGCTGTTCCGGGAAATTGACGTCAGATACCGATGGCCAGGAACTTGTCGGCGCGATCGGTGCGCAGCGCCTGCGGTTCGAGGCCGGACAGCGCGTCCAGTTCCTCGCCAATGGCTGCACCCAGGTTGGCGATCGCCTGCACCGGCTCGCGATGGGCGCCGCCCACTGGCTCTACGACGATACGGTCGATCACGCCCAGGCCCTTCAAATGCTGCGCCGTGACCTGCATCGCGGTCGCCGCATCGCTGGCCTTGTCGGCGGTGCGCCACAGGATCGAGGCGCAACCTTCGGGCGAGATCACCGAATAGACGGCATGTTCGAACATCAGCACGCGATTGGCCGCGGCCAGCGCCACTGCGCCGCCCGAGCCGCCCTCACCCACCACGGCCGCGACCATGGGGACGCCAAGCGCCAGACAGGCTTCGGTCGAACGGGCAATGGCTTCGGCCTGGCCGCGTTCTTCGGCCTGGACGCCTGGAAAGGCGCCCGAGGTGTCGACCAAAGTGACGACCGGCAGGCCGAAACGATCAGCCAGTTCCATCAGGCGGATCGCCTTGCGATAGCCTTCGGGCTTGGCCATGCCGAAATTGTGGCGGACGCGGCTGGCGGTGTCGTCGCCCTTTTCATGGCCGATGACCATGACCTTGCGCTCGCCCAGCGTCGCGAAGCCGCCGATGATCGCCTGATCGTCGGCAAAGGCGCGGTCGCCGGCCAGCGGCATGAAATTGTCGAACATGCCCGCGACATAATCCTTGAAGTGCGGGCGTTCGGGGTGGCGGGCCACCTGCGTCTTCTGCCAGGGCGTCAGCTTGGCATAGATGTCCGACAGCATCTTGTCGGCACGCTGTTCCAGCGTGTTGATCTCGCCACTAATGTCGATGTCGCCGACGGAGGCCGTCTGGCGCAGTTCGATGATGCGGGCTTCCAGCTCTGCGACCGGCTTTTCAAATTCGAGAAAGCTTACCATGGCGGATGGCGTTAAGGCGCGGACGCGTCGCCGTCAACGCGGGGATGCGCGATCCTGGCTTGCATGCCGGCCAGCGGGTGCCGGCTGTTGACCAGTTCGACCAGCCGACGGCTGTCGACATGGGTGTAGATTTGCGTCGTGCCGATATCGGCATGGCCCAGCATCGATTGCAGCGCGCGCAGGTCCGCCCCGCCCTCCAGCAAATGGGTGGCAAAGGCGTGGCGCAGCACATGGGGGCTGACCCGCTCGGGCGCGATGCCGGCCGCCGCGGCCAGTTGCTTCACCAGCTGATAGAGGCGAATGCGGCTGACATGGCTCTTGCCCGAGGGAAAAAGCCAGAGGCTGTCCGCCGGGACATGGGTGAGCCAGGTCGCGACGGCGGCACGGGCGCGGTCGGAGATCGGCACCAGCCGTTCGCGCGCACCCTTGCCCCTGATGATGAGGAAGGGGCGATCGACCGCCAGCGCCTTGCGCGGCAGCGAGACCAGTTCGGTCGCGCGCAGGCCCGAGCCATAGAGAAGTTCAATCAGCGCCGAGAGCCGCAGGTCGAGCGGCGCGGGATGCGCCGTCTCCACCCGCTGCGCGATCAGGGCAAAGAGCGAATCAACTTCCTGCGACGACAATATCTTGGGCAGCGGCCGGCGTGTGACCGGCCGGGGCAATGCCGCGCCGGGATTGTCGGCGCGCAGCCCCTCCTCCTCCAGAAAAGCGTAGAAGGCGCGCAGCGCGGACGCCTTGCGCGCCACGGTGGAGGCCGCGAGCGGCGCCCATTCGCCGGCGAGGCGGCCAAGCGCATCCTGGCTGGCGGCGGCAAGCCCGCCGACAATATCCCCCGCCCCCTGAAGGTCGGTGCGATAGGCGAGCAGCGTGTTGCGCGACGCGCCCCGTTCCGCCGCCATCATTTCGAGAAAGCGGTCGATCAGGACGGCATCATCATCCATCGCCCCGGACCGGGTCAGGACAGGCGGGTCAGGGCCTCGGCCGCGATCATCCGCGCCTCCGGGTCCAGCCCGACGCGATGCAGCGCCGCCACCACATGATAGAGATGACCGGGCGGCAGGCGATGCCAGTCGCGACCCTGCATGCCGACGGCAGCGAGCAGCGCCACGGTCGCCTTCTCGCCCCGCTGCGCGGCGGCGTCGATCGCACGCGCCCAGCGGCTGTTGGCGGCCAGGGTGAAGCCATTATCCTGCGCCAGCGCGGCCGCATCATTGGCCGACAGGCGCGACAGGCCCGCCAGTGCGGCGATCAGCATCCGTCCCTTTTCAGGGCCGGCATCGCCGACATAGCTGGAGATGCGGCTGCTGCCGCTGTCGACGACCGTGCTGGGGGCGCCGACCGCGAGCAACGCCCAGAAATCCTGCGCGCCATCGCCATCGATCTGGCCGATCGCCTGTGCCCAGCGGGCCGCATTGCGATCATAGCCGGCTGTCAGCATCGCCGCGACCAGATTGGCGGCATCGCGCGCATCGGCCTGCGACACGGGCAGCGCAGCGGCAGCGCGGGCCGTGGCGATCAGGCCGACATAGTCGGGCGCGCCATTGTCGCGCCACAGCGTCTGCATCGCCTGGATGCGGGCACCAGAGGTCGGCCCGGAATAGGCATTGCGCAGCGCATCGACGCGATCGGCCAGATCGGACGCAAGATCGCCTTCGCTGCCCAACTCAGCATAGAAATTGACCAGCGCCTCGCTGGAGAAGACGCCCAGTCGCGCCGCGACTTCGCTGCCCGGCAAGCGACGCACGGCGGTCAGCGCCGGCGCGCGGGCTTCCCAGGCGCGAACGTGCGGGCCGACGCTACCGAACATGTCGTCGGGGATCGGCACGTTGAGCGCCGTCGCCAGGCCATAGCGCCAGGCGGTGAGGCCATCGACGCCGTCCCATTCGATCTTGACCGAACGACGCGCGTTGAAGCCCGCGCCGACCATCTTTTCGGCCAGGCGATAATCGATGCCGCGCACCACGCCCTTGCGCTGGGCCTGATTGAGTGCAGCGCTGGCCGAACCCTGATCCCCCGACAGCGCGGGGCAGATCGCCCGCGTCATGTCCCAGCCCGGTTCCTTGCTGGTGCGCAGCGCGCCCGCCGACAGCGGGCACAGGCCAGCCGGATCGGCGGTCGCCAGATAGGTCTGCATCGCGATCGCGTAGAGACGCGGCGTATATTTGTCGGGATCGACGCTCTGCACCAGCAGCCGGGCGCTATCCGCCTCGCCCATGCGCAGCAGCAGCCAGGCGCGCTCGGCCGCCCAGTCGGCGCCATTGATGCCGCGCGGCGTGTTTGTGGCGCTGAGCAGCGCGCGCCGCAGCAGGATGGAGGCCCAGCGCGACAGGATCGGCGCATGGGTCTGCTTCATCAGCGTGGCGAGATAGGGGCCATATTCCGCGCCGAAGGCGTCGGGCTCCATGCCGCGCGTGGCCGGCGTCAGCGGACCGATGCGGTCGAGCGAGCGCCGGGCGCTCTGCGGCAGGTCATATTTGGCCTTTTCAGCGGCCAGTTCGTCCGCGCTCATCGCCTCGGCGGCATTGTCCACCGCATTGGCGAGCGACAGGTCCAGCGGCTGGACGATTTCGCCCGACGGCGACGGCGTGACCGGCACGGTCGGGACGACCGGTGCGGGCGATGCCGGACGGGCCGGCTGCGCGGGCGTGGGGGTCGGCGCCGGGGCCGGATCACCAAAGCCGGGCGGCAGCAGCGATTCGGGCGCCTGCTGCGCGACGACCGGCAGTGCCAGGGCGAGCGCAAAGCTGCCCAGCGCCCATTTCGCATTCCCCCGCAGGCGGCTCATGCGGCTTACTGACCCAGTTTCTCGGCCGGGATGACCTTCTCGACGGGCTGTTGCGGCTGCTCGCCACCGCGCGACCAGAGCACGCCGATCAGCAGGACAAGAACCAACACCGCCGCGATCGGAAGGATCGGCAGACGGGTGCGACGGCGCGAACCGCCTTCGAAACTGCTCAGGGAACGATTATTCTTCATGGTCTCTTCTGCGGCTGGCCCGGCGATGTTTGCCGGACGACAGGGGAAAGTTGCGTTTGCCTCAGCGACGGCTGGCTGTATAGCCCCCCTCGCCATGCAGCGAAACAGCAAATTCCCGGAGAGCAAAGCCAAGCGCGGCCCGATCGTGCTGATCGGCATGATGGGCGTGGGCAAATCCACCGTCGGCCGGCGCCTTGCCGCGCGCCTGGGCCTGAGCTTCGTCGATGCCGATGAAGAGATTGAACGGGCCGCCGGCATGAGCGTGAGCGAGATCTTCGCCCGCTATGGCGAGGCCCATTTCCGCGATGGCGAGCGCCGGGTGATCGCCCGGCTGATGGACGGCGTGCCCAAGGTGATCGCGACCGGCGGCGGCGCCTTCATGCAGGACGAGACCCGCGCGCTGATCCTGGACCATGCCACCACCATCTGGCTGGATGCCGATATCGAGGTACTGGTCGACCGTGTTTCCCGCCGCGAGGGGCGCCCGCTGCTGAAGGATCGCGATCCGCGCATCGTGCTGACCGAGCTGGCGGCGGTCCGCAACCCCATCTACGCGCTGGCGCCGATCCATGTGAAGAGCATCGCCGCGCCGCACGAGGTCGCCGTCGACCGCATCCTGGAGCAGCTATCCGCATGGCACTAGTCCCCGTCGCGCTGGGCGCACGCAGCTATGACATCGTCATCGAACAGGGCGCGCTCGACCGTGCGGCCGACCATCTGGCGCGCTATGCCCGTGGCGGGCGGCTGGTGGTCGTCACCGACACCCATGTTGCGGCGGCGCAACTGCCCCGGCTCGACGCCAGCCTGCGCCGCGCCAATATCGTAATCGAACCGATCATCCTGCCGGCGGGCGAACAGACCAAGAGCTGGCGCCATCTGGAGGAACTGCTCGACGCGCTGCTGGCGCTGGAGATCGAGCGTGGCGACCATGTGATCGCGCTGGGCGGCGGCGTAATCGGCGACCTGGTCGGCTTTGCGTCGTCCATCCTGAAGCGCGGCTGCCATTTCGTGCAGGTGCCCACCACCCTGCTGGCGCAGGTCGACAGCTCGGTCGGCGGCAAGACCGCGATCAACGCGCGCGCCGGCAAGAATCTGATCGGCAGCTTCTACCAGCCCAGCCTGGTGCTGATCGACCCGTCGGTGCTCGACAGCCTGCCGCTGCGCGAAACCCGCGCCGGCTATGCCGAGGTGGTCAAATATGGCCTGATCGACGATCCCGACTTCTTCGCCTGGTGCGAGGCCAATGCCGACCGGCTGCTGGCCGGCGACGCGGAAGCCCGCACCTATGCGATCGAGCGCAGCGTGCGCGCCAAGGCGGCGATCGTCGCCGATGATGAGCGCGAGACGACCGGCCGCCGGGCACTGCTGAACCTTGGCCACACCTTCGGCCATGCGCTGGAGGCCGATACCGGCTTTTCCGACACGCTGCTCCATGGCGAGGGCGTGGCCGCCGGCATGGCGCTCGCCTTCCGCTACTCGGCGCGCCTTGGCCTGTGCAGCGCGCAGGATGCGGAACGGGTGACCGCGCATCTGAAGGCGATCGGCCTGCCCCATGACCTGGCCAGCGCCCATGTGACCGCCGACGGCGCGGCGCTGGTGGCGCATATGCTGCACGACAAGAAGATGGCGGCGGGCACCCTGCCCTTCCTGCTGGCGCGCGGCATCGGCCAGACCTTCCTGTCGAAGGATGTCGTGCTGGACGATGTTGCGGCGTTCCTCGACGCGGACCGCGCCGGCGCCTGACGAGGGCGGCGCGCGGGCGCCTGACCAGGGCCTCTTACACAGCAGGCAATTACCGCCCCTCCCTCCCAGGGAGGGGTTGGGGTGGGTAGCGAGCGCAGCGAGCTTCCTCCCTATCGACCGTGGAGCGCCGCTGACGCGGCGCACCCACCCCCGCCCCCTCCCTGAAAGGGAGGGGAGAAATATCGCCTTGTCCCGACATTTCAGCACCGATCGGCCTCGGTAATAATCGGGACATTCGCCCGCAGCATTTGCGGGCTAGACCAGTCCTTGTCAGCGGCATCCCCTTGCAGATCCCCCTCTGTCGCCGCTGATCCTCCCCTGAACCTCGGCCTCCAGCTTTTAGCTGGAGGCCCTTTTTTTTGTGCCGTGCGCATCGAGTTCAGGCACAAAAAAGGGCGCCCGGTGGGGCGCCCTTTCGATATCGTGCCTGTGAAAGGCCGATTACTTCTTCAGCGTCAGGCCGCCAAAGCGCTTGTTGAAGCGCGCAACCTGGCCACCGGTGTCCAGCTGGCGGTTGCCACCGGTCCAGGCCGGGTGCGACTTGGGATCGATGTCGAGCGCCATCGTGTCGCCTTCCTTGCCCCAAGTCGAGCGGGTCTGGAACGTGGTGCCGTCGGTCATCTGGACGGTGATGAAGTGGTAATCGGGGTGGGTATCGGCCTTCATGGCGTCTTGCTCCGTGTGTGTGCCGGTTCCGACCGGCTATGGATGCGATAAAATGCGAAGGCGCGCCGTTAGCGTTTTCGGCGCGCCAAAGCAAGGAAAAGGATGTGCCTTCGCTCAGTCCTTGGGCGGATCGGCGATCATCGCGACGAAATTGGCTTCCGCCGCCAGCTTGCCGTCGATCAGCGCACGGCCGGCGAACTTGCAGACCGCGCCGCGCATCTGCGTCACTTCGACATGCAGGTCGAGCAGGCAGCCCGGCTCCACAGGCGTCCGGAACTTCGCGCCGTCGATGCTCATGAAATAGACGAGCTTGCCCGAATCCGCGAGCCCCAGCGAATCGACCACCAGCACGCCGGCCGCCTGGGCCATGGCCTCGACGATCAGCACGCCCGGCATGATCGGCCGGCCGGGGAAATGCCCCTGGAAGAAGGGCTCGTTCATCGACACCGCCTTGATCGCGTGGATCGACTGGCTCGGCACCAGCGACGCCACGCGATCTACCAGCAGCATCGGGTAGCGATGCGGCAGGGCAGCCATGACCCGACGGATATCCATCGGGCCACGGGCTTCCTTGTTATCAACCTCTCCGGTCATCTTATCAGCGCGACTTGGGCGCCTGCGCCGGGTTGGCGGGGGCCGGAGCGGCAGCGGCCGGGGCCGCAGCCTGGCCCTGACGACCGCCCGGCTGCCAGCCGGCGGGCGGGGTGATGCCAACGCTGGGCACCAGCGTGTTGAGTTCGGTCACGACCGCGGCGGTGATGTCGACGGTCGGCTGATAGGACACGGTCGCGTCGGGCGACAGGACCAGGTCGACCTTCGCCTTGGTCATGGCGGCCTTCAGCGCGTCCGACAGCTTGGCGGTGATCTGTTCCTCGACATAGGCGTTGGCGAGCGCGATCGGCTGGCCCAGGCGCTGCAGTTCGGCCTGCGCGGTCTGCTGCGACTGCTGGAACTGCTGATACTGGGTTTCGATCGCCGGGGTCGGCTTGCCGCCGGCCGCCTTCAGGGCAGCCTGCAGGGCGTCGCCCTTGGTCTTGAGATCGGTGTCGATCGCGGTCTTGCGCGCGGTGAAGCTGTCGATCTGCGCCTTGTAGGTGGTCTGGATCTGGGTGCGGGCGGTCGAATAGGCCGCGCTGGTGGCAACCGCGCGCTGCAGATCGACGACGGCGATGCCCTGTTTCGACTGGGCAGCGGCCGGCGCTGCGGTCAGAGCGATGGCGGTGACAGGCGCGATACCGAGCGCCAGAGCCTTGATAAACGTCTTCATCAGAATTGAGTCCCTACGTTGAAGGTGATGAGTTTGTTGTCGTCCCCTGGTTCCTTGAGCAGGGCCTTGGCGATGTCGATGCGGAACGGCCCGAAGGGCGAGTTCCAGTTGACGCCGAAGCCCACGGACAGACGCGGTTTCAGCGTGTCGCCCAGATAATCTTCCTCGAACATGCCGCTCTTGGTGTCATAGCCAACAGGGCAGACCGGGCTGGCCGCCGTGCCGGTCGCACGGACGGTGCTCAGCGAACCGGTGGAGTCGGAGCAATAGCCCGCAAAGTTGATGGTGCCCGGATTCTTCAGGCCGGCAACGGCGCCGACATCCGCGAAGATCGACGGACGCAGGCCCATTTCACGGGCACCCGAACCCAGCGGAATCTCCATTTCGGCGCGGGCCATATAATAGACGCGGCCACCCAGCGCGTCATCCGACACATTATTGTTGCCGGTCTGACGAACATAGCTGGTGGAACCGTCCTCATTCGTCTGCGAAACCAGATAATAACGCTTCACGCGCGGACCAACGCCGCGAATGTCGAAGCCGCGCATCTGCGGTTCGCCCAGGAAGAAGCGGTCGGTCAGGCGGATCGGGTCGACTTCGGCGCCGGTGGCGTCATAGCGCGTGCCCTGGAGGCTGTGGATATAGCCGCCTTCCCCCGTCAGCGAGAAGATGAAGCCGCCGCCCAGGCCCCAATATTTGGCAGCATTGGCGCGGGTCCGGATGTAGCGGACGTCGCCGCCCAGGCCGGCAAAGTCCTGGCTGAGCGTGACGGTCTGACCACGGGTCGGACGGATGCGGTTGTCACGGGTATCATAGATCAGCGAGTAGCCGATCGACGAGGTCGTGCGCTTGCCGATGGCATCGCAGAGATAGCGGCCGGCCAGCAGCGGGTCGCAGACGCCGTCGGTATAATAGGTGTCCTTGTCCAGCGTCACGTCGTCGAAGTTCAGCGTGTAGCGCAGCGCCAGCGACACATATTCGGTGATCGGCACGCCGGCACGCAGCTGGAAGCCGGTCGTGGTCTGTTCATAGGTGGTGTCGCGGTCGTTATTGCTGAGATAACGGAAGCTGTTGAGGTCGCGACGATAGATATCGCCACCCAGCGCGATATTCTTGTCCATGAAATAGGGCTCGGTGAAGCCCACTTCGACCGACTTGGAATAAGCCGAATAATTGACCGAGGTGCGCAGTTCCTGGCCCTTGCCGCGGAAGTTGCGCTGGGTGATCGACGCCGAGATGATGAAGCGTTCGAGCGAGGAGTAGCCGGCCGAGAGCGAGAGTTCGCCGGTCGACTTTTCCTGGACGTTGGTTTCCAGCACGATGCGGTCGGGCGCCGAGCCGGGCTTCTGCTCGATGTCCAGCTTCTCCTGGAAGAAGCCGAGCGAGTTGATGCGATCCTTCGAGCGCTTGACGAGGAAGCTGTTGAAGGCGTCGCCTTCGGCCAGGCGGAATTCGCGGCGAACGACCTTATCCTGGGTCAGCGTGTTGCCGTTGATGTCGACGCGCTCGACATAGACGCGCGGGGCGTTGGCGATGCGGAAGTTGATCCCCATCGTCAGGTCGTCCTTCGACCGGTTGAAGTCGGGCTCGACCTGGGCGAAGGCATAGCCGAACAGGCCGGCGGTTTCGCTCAGCGTGTCGACCGTGTCCTCGACCTGCTTGGCATTGTACCAGTCGCCCTTCTTCATCGGCAGGCGGCGGGTCAGCGCATCGCCCGACAGGTCGCGAATGTCGCTCTCGACCTTCACGTCGCCGAACTTGTAGCGATCCCCTTCCTCGACCACATAAGTGATGATGAAGTCCTGCTTGTCAGGCGTCAGTTCCGCGACGGCCGAGATCACGCGGAAATCGGCATAGCCTTCGGTCAGGTAGAATTGGCGCAGCTTCTGCTGGTCATAGGCCAGGCGATCCGGGTCATAGCTGGTGCCCGACGAGAAGATGCGGAACCAGCGCGACTGCTTGGTCACCATCTGGCCGCGCAGTTCGCCGTCCTTGAACTTCTCGTTGCCGATGATGTTGATCTGGCGGACCTTGGACTTGGGCCCTTCCGAGATTTCGAACACGATGTCGACGCGGTTCTGGTCCAGCTGGACCATCTTGGGCTCGATCGTCGCGGCAAAGCGGCCCTGACGACGATACAGCTCGACGATGCGGGCGACGTCGGCGCGGACCTTGGAGCGGGTATAGATCTGGCGCGGCGCCAGTTTTATTTCGGGACGGATCTTGTCGTCCTTCAGGCGCTTATTACCTTCAAGGACGATACGGTTGATGACGGGGTTTTCCTTCACCTCGACGGTCAGCGCGCCGCCATCGTTGCGGATCTGGACGTCGGCGAAGAGTTCGGTCTCATACAGGTCGCGCAGCGCCTGATCGAGCGATTCCTGGCTGAAGGCCTGGCCCACGCGCAGCTTGGTGTAGGACATGACCGTGTCCTGCTCCAGACGCTGGGTGCCGGTCACGGTGATGCTGCGGATCGTGCCTTCGGGCGTATTGGCCGTGGACGCCGCGATCGGCGCAGCCGCCGGTGCTGCCGGGGCCGCATTCTGGGCCATCGCCGGCACGGCCGACAGGCCCGCAATCATCGTCGTGGCCAACAGGGCCGCGATGATCGGACGCTGGCCCTTGCTGCTGTTCATCGCTGTCACCCGCTCACCTCAAAAAAGTAAAAAACTGTTTCGCCAGAAATAGACGGCGCCGAACCGCGCCTTCCCTGCCCGATGCGGCTCAGCCGATCAAGCCGGACAGCCGCTCCCACAATCCGAAAGACGACAAATCGTTGAAGGTCACCAGCAACATGACCGTCATCAGCAGCGCCAGACCCGACCGATAGGCCCAATCCTGCACCTGCGGGCTCACCGGCCGCCGCTGCACTGCCTCCACCCCATAGAAAAGCAGATGACCGCCATCCAGCATGGGAATTGGCAAGAGGTTGATGAACCCCAAGTTAATCGAGATGAGGGCGATAAAGAAGATGAAGCTCTCCAGCCCCAGCGTCGCCGCCTGTCCCGACACCTGTGCGATCTTGAGCGGCCCGCCCAGCTCCTTGACCGAACGATCGCCGCCGATCACCTGGCCCAGCGTCTCCACCATGGTGCGGATGATCTGGCCGGTGCGCTCGATCGCCACCACAGGCGCGCGCAACAGGCTGACCGGTTCGATCACCGGTTCGCCCGGCGCGATGCCCAGACGTCCGATGCGGAATTTGTTGCCAAAGCCGTCATCTTCGCTGACCGCACCGACATGGCCCTGCTTCTCGATCACCTGCCCCTTGCGGTCGAGCAGGATCGTCACCGGTTCGCCGGGCCGGATCTGCGCATAAAGGCGGATATCGTCGAAGGTGCTCATCGCCCGACCATTGAGCGAGACGATGCGATCGCCCGGCTGGATGCCGGCCATGGCAGCGGCGCTGCCGGGCTGGACCATGCCGGCGACCGCCGGGGTCCGGCTTTCACCGTGCAGGAAGGCGAAGGCGGCGAGTATCAGGATGGCGAAGAGGAAATTGATCGCCGGGCCGGCGGCGACGATCGCCGCGCGCTGCCACAACGGCTTGGCCGGGAAGCTTTCGGCGCGATCCTGCGCCGACATTTCCAGCCATTTGGGATCGGTCTGGCTGGCCGCGTTCATGTCGCCCTTGAAGCGGACATAGCCGCCCAGCGGCAGCGCCGCGAGCCGCCAACGGGTGCCGCGCCTGTCCACCCAGGCGGCGATTTCCGGGCCGAAGCCGATCGAGAAGGCCTCCGCCTTCACCCCGCACCAGCGTCCGACCAGATAATGACCCAGTTCATGCACGAAGACGAGCGGCCCGATGACCGCCACGAAAGCCAAGATGGTCAACAGGAAACCGGGATTGTGGATCAAACCGTCAATCTTTCCATCACATCACCCGCCATAACCCGTGCCGTTGCGTCGGCGTGCAGGACATCGTCCATGCAGGCAGGCATCGGCGCGCTATAGCGGTTGAGAACATCCTCCACAATCATGGCGATATCAAGGAAGCCGATGCGGCCGGCCAGAAAGGCCGCCACGGCGACCTCGTTGGCGGCGTTGAGGATGGCGGCCGATGCGTCACCCGCCTGCGCCGCCGCGCGCGCCAGGCGCAGCGCGGGAAAACGCCGGTCGTCGGGCGCTTCAAAGTCCAGACGGCCGATCCGGGCCAGGTCGAGCGGCTGGCAGGGCGTGGCAATCCGCGCCGGCCAGGCCAGCGCATGGGCGATCGGGATGCGCATGTCGGGCGAGCCGAGCTGTGCCAAAGTGGACCGGTCGCGATATTCGACCATCGAATGGATCACCGATTGCGGGTGGACCAATATCTCGATCCGGTCGAGCCCGACCGGGAAGAGATGGGCCGCCTCGATCAGTTCCAGCCCCTTGTTCATCATCGTCGCGCTATCGACGCTGATCTTCGCGCCCATCGACCAGTTGGGATGAGCCACCGCCTGCGCCGGTGTGATGGCGCGCATATCCTCATAGCCGAGCGTGCGGAACGGTCCGCCGCTCGCGGTCAGGATGATGCGGGCGACATCGTCCAGGCTGCTGCCGGCCAGGCACTGGAAGATCGCATTATGCTCGCTGTCCACCGGCAGCAGCGTCGCGCCCGAAGCGGTCGCCGCCTGCATCATCAGCGCGCCGGCCGACACCAGCGATTCCTTGTTGGCGAGCGCCACCGTGCCGCCGGCCTGCAGCGCGGCGATGGTGGGCTTGAGGCCCGCGCAGCCGACGATCGCGGCCATGGTCCAGTCGGCACCCGCCGCCGCGGCATCGACCAGCGCGCCCTCGCCCGCCGCCGCCTCGACACCCGATCCGGCGAGCGCATCCTTGAGCGCGCCATATTGGGCTTCGTCCGCGACCACGGCGATCTTCGCACCGACCGCGCGCGCGGCGGCGGCGAGGCCAGCGACATCGCGGTTGGCGGTCAGGGCGATGACCGCATAGGCGTCGGGTTCGCGCTGGATCAGGTCCAGCGTCGACATGCCGACCGATCCGGTGGCGCCGAAGACGGAAACGCTGCGCATCAGGCGCCCGCCAGGACCAGATAGAGCAAGGCGGCGAGCGGCGCCGCCGCCACCACGCCGTCGAGCCGGTCCATCACCCCGCCATGGCCGGGCAGGAGATTGCTGCTGTCCTTGACGCCGGCGCGGCGCTTCATCGCGCTTTCGAGCAGATCGCCAAGCTGCGCCGCGACCGCGAGCAGGCCGCTTGCCGCCGCCAGTTGGATCGGCAGGTCGGCAAAACGATAGAGAAGGAAGCCGGTGAGCAGGGCCGCGAGCACGCCGCCACCCAGCCCCGACCAGGTCTTGGACGGGCTGACCCGCGGCGCCAGCTTGGGCCCGCCGATCGAGCGACCGGCAAAATAGGCGCCGATATCGGTCGCCCAGACCAGGCCCAGCGCCCAGAAGGCGAGCAGCAGGCCATGGCTGTCAGGCGCCTGCCCGCGCAGGAACAGCAGCGCCATCACCGGCAGACAGATATAGAGAATGCCGAGCGCCAGCTTGATCGCGCGGCTGGTGATCAGCACGAAGAAGAAGGAGGCCATCATCAGGCCGAAACCGAGCCAGGACACGCCCGCCGCCACTGGGCAGAGGATCGCCAGCGGCACCGAGACGGCATACATCGCCATCTTGCGCTGATCGGACGAGGCGCCGGTCAGCATGCCCCATTCGCCCATCATCAGCACACCGGCGATCGACAGCAGCATCCAGAAGACGAAGCCGCCAAAGACCAGCGCGCCGACGGCAACGGCGATCAGGCCAAGGCCAACGATCGTGCGGGTCCGCAATTCACTCGACATGTTACTCACAGTCCGCCGAAACGGCGGTCCCTCATGCGGAAGGCGTCGAGCGCCTGCGCCAATGCCCGGCCATCGAAATCGGGCCAGAGCATATCGGTAAAATAGAGTTCGGCATAAGCCGCCTGCCACAGCATGAAATTGCTGAGCCGCTGTTCGCCCGAAGTACGGATCAGCAGGTCGAGCGGCGGCAGGTCGGCGGTGTAGAGTTCGGCATCGATCGCCTCGATACCGATATTCTCGGCCGACAATTCACCGCTCGCCACCCGCTGCGCCAGACGCTGCGCCGCGCGCACCATCTCGTCCTGCGCGCCATAGTTGAGCGCGATCGCGATCACCGGGCCAGTGTTGGCAGCGGTGCGAGCCATCGCGCTTTCGATCAGCTCGACCAGGCCAGGCTCCAGCGCCTTGTAGTTGCCGATCACCCGCAGCCGCACGCCATTGGCATGAAACTCATCGATATCCGACTGGATGAAATGGCGCAGCAGCCCCATCAGGTCGGACACTTCGGTCGCCGGACGCTTCCAGTTCTCCGAGGAGAAAGCGTAGAGCGTCAGGCATTCAAGGCCCATATCCTGCGCCGCGCGGGCGACGCGGCGCACCGCCTCCACCCCGGCGCGATGGCCGGCGATGCGCGGCAACAGCCGCTTCTTCGCCCAGCGGCCATTGCCGTCCATGATGATGGCGACATGGCGCGCACCATGGGCAGGCGCAGCGCTGGTAAGATCGGGCTTGGCTTGTGTGGCCATCAGATAGGAATGCGTGCTTTGGCCGCGAAAGAAAAGCCCCGGCTTACTGGCCGAGGATTTCCTTTTCCTTGGCCGAAGCGGCCGCGTCGATATCCACGATGGTGGCGTCGGTCAGCTTCTGGACTTCGGTTTCCAGACGCTTGCGCTCATCTTCGCTGATCTCGCCCTTCTTCTCGTCGGTCTTCAGGCTGTCCATGCCGTCGCGACGAACGTTGCGGACCGCGACGCGCGCGCCTTCGGCATATTTGCTGGCGAGCTTGGCCAGTTCCTTGCGGCGTTCCTCGGTGAGGTCCGGGATCGGCAGGCGCAGCGTCTGGCCGTCGACGATCGGGTTGAGGCCGAGGCCCGCCGAGCGGATCGCCTTGTCGCAGGGGCCGACATTGGCCTTGTCCCACACCTGGACAGACAGCATGCGCGGCTCGGGCGCCGACACGGTGGCGACCTGGTTCAGCGGCATGTTGGCGCCATAGACGGTGACCATGACGGGATCGAGCAGTTGCACATTGGCGCGGCCGGTGCGCAGACCGGTGAGATCGCCCTTCAGCGCTTCGATTGCGCCGGCCATGCGGCGTTCGAGGTCGGACTTGTTATACTGGGCCATTATTAGCGCTCCTGATTTTGCACGATCGTCGCGGTGCCTTCACCCGCCAGCACCTTGGCCAGGTTGCCTTCCTCGCGGATGTTGAAGACGACGATGGGAATATGATTTTCACGGCACAGCGCGATCGCGCTGGCGTCCATGACCTTGAGATTGTCGGTCAGCACCTGATCGAAGCTGATCGCCTCATAGCGGGTGGCGTCCGCCACCTTCTTGGGATCGGCATCATAGATGCCATCGACGCTGGTGCCCTTGAACAGCGCGTCGCAGTTCATTTCCGCCGCGCGCAGGGCCGCCGTGGTATCGGTGGTGAAGAAGGGATTGCCGGTGCCCGCCGCGAAGATCACGATCCGGCCCTTCTCCATGTGGCGCACGGCCTTGCGCCGGATATAGGGTTCGCACACCGACGCCATCGGAATGGCCGACTGGACGCGGGTGTCGCAGCCGATCTTCTCCAGCGCATTCTGCACCGCCAGCGCGTTCATCACGGTCGCCAGCATGCCCATATAGTCGGCGCTGGTGCGGTCGAAGCCCTTGGCCGCGCCGGCAAGGCCGCGGAAGATGTTGCCGCCACCCACGACCACGCACAGTTCGAAGCCCGCATCCTTCGCGGCGGCGATTTCGCCAGCGACGCGATCGACGGTCTCGGGATCGATGCCGAACTGGCCGGACCCCATCAGCACCTCGCCCGACAATTTCAGCAGGATGCGTTTGAAGGCTGGCCGGGTCATGTGGGGCAAGAATCCTTGATGGTTGGCAGGGGAAGCGGCCGGGACATTAGAGGCGGTAAAGCGCGATGCCAAGGGGCGTTTGTCGTGCGCTCCAGCCTCTTCATGGAGAAAGCGGCACCGATGGCGCCCGGCCCGACCGGCGCCGACCGCCGAACGCACCATGCTCTCATAGAAAAAGGGCGCCCCGCAGGACGCCCCTTCCCTTTGCTTGTCACTCGATCGACGATCAGGCGCCGGCGGCAGCAGCCACTTCGGCGGCGAAGTCGCTGACTTCCTTCTCGATGCCTTCGCCCAGCTGGAAGCGGACATAGGACTTGAGCGAGATCGACTTGCCGGCATCCTTGGCCGCCTTGGCGACGACGTCGGCGATCGGGGTCTTGTTGTCCATCACGAACAGCTGCGAGAGCAGGGCCTGCTCCTTGGCGAACTTGGCGACCGCACCGTCGACCATCTTGGCGACGATTTCGGCGGGCTTGCCCGATTCGGCAGCCTTTTCAGCGGCGATCGCGCGCTCACGCTCCAGCAGGGCCGGATCGATGTCGTCAGCCGACAGGGCCAGCGGGAAGGCAGCGGCGATGTGCATGGCCAGCTGCTTGCCCAGCGGCTCCAGAACGTCGGCGGGGGCATCGCCTTCGAGCGCGACGAGCACGCCGATCTTGCCGAGGCCCGGCGCAGCGGCGTTGTGCACGTAGGGCACGACGACGCCTTCGGTCACTTCGACGTGAGCGACGCGACGCAGATTCTGGTTTTCGCCGATGGTGGCGATGTTGGCGACGAGCTTTTCGGCGATGGTGCCGCCGGCGGGGTGCGGCTGGGCCGACAGGGCTTCGGCGTCAGCCGCGCCCGATTCCAGCGCAACGGTCGACACGGTGCGAACGAAGTCCTGGAACTGGTCGTTCTTGGCAACGAAGTCGGTTTCGCTGTTCACTTCGACGGCAACGCCCTTGGTGCCGGCGACGGCAACGCCGACCAGGCCTTCAGCAGCGGTGCGGCTCGACTTCTTCTGGGCAGCAGCCAGACCCTTGGCGCGCAGCCAGTCGGTCGCCGCTTCGATGTCGCCATTGGCTTCGGTGAGGGCCTTCTTGCAATCCATCATGCCCGCGCCCGAACGGTCGCGCAGTTCCTTGACGGCGGCAGCGGTAATCTCGGCCATGTTGAGGCTCCTAAATCAAAAGGGGTTTAATCAGATAAGCACTAGGGCGCGTTCCGTAATGGACCGCGCCCTAGCCTGTCATTCTTGCAGTTCGAAGACCGCGGATCAGGCCTGCGCGACGACCTCTTCGGCCTCGGGCTCATCCAGAGCGCCCAGGTCGATGCCCGAAGCCTGCTGCGCACCACGGTTGCCCTTGGTGGCGGCGGCGGCAACGGCGTCGCAGTAGAGGCGGATGGCGCGGCTGGCGTCATCGTTCGCCGGAACCGGGAAGGCGATGCCGTCGGGCGAGACGTTCGAGTCGAGGATGGCGACAACCGGGATACCCAGGGTGTTGGCTTCCTTGATCGCCAGCTCTTCCTTGTTGGCGTCGATCACGAACATGACATCGGGGATGCCGTTCATGTCGCGAATGCCGCCCAGCGACAGTTCCAGCTTCTCGCGCTCGCGGGTCATCTGGAGGACTTCCTTCTTGGTGAAGCCGTGGGTATCGCCCGACAGCTTCTCTTCGAGGGTCTTCAGGCGCTTGATCGAGCCCGAGATGGTCTTCCAGTTGGTGAGCATGCCGCCCAGCCAGCGATGGTTGACGAAGTGCTGACCCGACTTGCGGGCGGCTTCGGCGATCGGATCCTGGGCCTGGCGCTTGGTGCCGACGAACAGGACCTTGCCGCCGCCGGCGACGGTGGCCGACACGAAGTCGAGGGCGCGCGCGAAGAGCGGCACGGTCTGCGACAGGTCAAGGATGTGGATGCCGTTGCGGTCGCCGAAGATATACGGCTTCATCCGCGGGTTCCAGCGGTGGGTCTGGTGGCCGAAGTGGGCGCCAGCCTCGATCAATTGCTGCATGGTGACGACGGGGGTCGCCATAATCATTTCTCCTTCCGGTTGCTACCTCTGGGAATCAGGAACCTTGGATGGTCTCAAAGACCCGTCCGGCACCGGATATGTCGATTCCCATGTGGAATGGGCGCGCCTTTAACGCCCAAAACCCCGTTGCGCAAGGGGTTGACTCGCTCTCAATATGAGAACATAAAGTGAACAGATGGAACAAACAGTCTAAACGCCCGTATGCACCGACATAGTGAGCCTAAGCGTGCAAATGGCAAGATAGAAAGTCAGCGGCCATGTTCACCATTGTTGCAGCGACCATTTTCTCCGCCGCCTTCCTGCTGGCGGTCGGCACCATTGCCTGGATGTTTGCGCTCTATCATCAGAAGATGGCGGCAGCCCTGCTGTTCGAGCCGATTCCCCAGACCCCGCCCGTCTACCATATCCGCATCACGCGGAACCGCGTGCGCCAGCCGGCCCGCGGCGCCACCCTGTCCGCCCCCGCCCTGCCCGGCAGCGTGCTCGCTGCCTGAACAGGACATCCGGCTCAGCCGACAGGCTGCTTGCGCACCTTGGCGTAGGACAGGATGCCGAACGGGATCAGCAGCACATAGACGCCGCAGATCAGCAGCAGAGTGAACCAGGGCTGGGTCGCCAGCGCCGCCGCCAGCAGGCCGACAAAGGCGATGAGTTCCAGCCGGATGCGCTTGCGCAGCCGCAGCGCCGACCAGCTATAGGTGGCGATGCTGGAGATCATCAGGAAGGCCACGAACGCGGTCCAGGGCGCGACCACATACCAGGCGCGGAAAATCTCTTCGCCCGTCACCATCCACAGATAGAGCGGCACGAAGGTGAGGCCAGCGCCGGCCGGGGCCGGCACGCCGGTCAGGAAACCGGCCGATTTGTGCGGCTGCTCCTCCACATCGATATTGGCGTTGAAGCGCGCCAGGCGCAGCGCGCAGGACAGGGCATGGGCCAGCGCGAAGATCCAGCCGAATTTCGGCATGGCGTGCAGCGACCAGAGATAGAGGATCAGCGCCGGCGCGACACCGAAGGCGATCGAATCGGACAGCGAATCCAGTTCGGCGCCAAAGCGGCTCTCGCCCCGCAGCATCCGGGCGATCCGGCCATCGAGCCCGTCGAGCACGCCGGCGAACAGGATGGACAATACCGCCCGCTCCCACTCGCCCGAAATGCCGTAGCGCACGCCGGTGAGGCCGAAGCACAGCGCCATCGCCGTCACCGCATTGGGTGCCAGCATGCGCAGCGTGATGCCGCGCCGCAGCCCGCGCGGAACGGCGCGACGCCGCCTCACTGCTGGATGCCCGCAATCACGCGGCGATCGCCGATCTGGCCCAGGATCGTCTCGCCCGCGACGGTACGCTGGCCCAGGATCACGCGCGGCGCGGTGCCGGCGGGCAGATAGACGTCGACGCGGCTGCCAAAGCGGATGAGGCCGATGCGCTGGCCGGCGGCGACCATGTCGCCCGGCTTGACGAAGGGCACGATGCGGCGCGCGACAAGGCCGGCAATCTGGGTGAAGCCGACGCGCAGGCCGTCATGACGCTCGACCAGGATATGCTGGCGCTCATTATCCTCGCTCGCCTTGTCGAGATCGGCGTTGAGGAACTTGCCGGAAATATAGGTGACGGCCTTCACCGTGCCGCCGATCGGGGTGCGGTTGATATGGACGTCGAACACGCTCATGAAGATCGACACGCGGATCAGCGGCTGATCGCCCAGGCCATCGGGCCCGGCCATCTCGCGCGGCGGCGGCACGCGCTGGATCAAGGTCACCAGACCATCCGCCGGGGCGATGATCGCACCCTCATCCTGTGGCACGGCGCGGATCGGATCGCGGAAGAAGGCCAGCACCCAGATGGTGACCATCAGCATCAGCCAGCCGATGATTTCCCAGCCCATCACGAAGAACAGGCCGGTGATCGCAGCCGCGATCGCGCCGAACTTCACCCCTTCGGGATGGACCGAGGGGAAGCGCCATTTGACATTGCCGCCTGCGGCAATCGTGATCTCGTCATTTTCCATGGGCATGTCTTTAGGGGGAGACATTGATCCTGACAACGACGATCCCCGTCCTTGGCTCCCGGCATGAACGCGCATCGCACAACAGTATTGCGCATGCATCGCATGATCGGCCGGAAATCCGGCGCTGGACGGTTGAACATTGGCGGCGCAGGCCGTAGGGCGTCCCCATAATTCCACCCAAGAGAAGAAGGCGAATAGGCGCTATGGCGAAGATCAAGGTGAAAAACCCCGTCGTGGAAATCGACGGCGACGAAATGACCCGCATCATCTGGGAATGGATCCGTGAGCGCCTCATTCTCCCCTATCTCGACGTCGACCTGAAATATTATGACCTGTCGGTCGAGAAGCGCGACGAGACCAGCGACCAGATCACGATCGACGCGGCCAACGCGATCAAGGAATATGGCGTCGGCGTGAAGTGCGCCACCATCACCCCCGACGAAGCGCGCGTCGAGGAATTCGGCCTCAAGAAGATGTGGAAGTCGCCCAACGGCACCATCCGCAACATCCTGGGCGGCGTCGTGTTCCGCGAACCGATCGTCATCAAGAATGTCCCCCGCCTGGTTCCGGGCTGGACCGACCCGATCGTCGTCGGCCGTCACGCCTTTGGCGACCAGTATAAGGCCACCGATTTCAAGGTGCCCGGCGCCGGCACGCTGACCATGAAGTGGGTCGGCACCAATGGCGAGGAACTCGAATATGAAGTGTTCGAATTCCCCAGCGCCGGCGTTGCCATGGGCATGTACAATCTCGACGAATCGATCCGCGATTTCGCCAAGGCCAGCTTCAACTATGGCCTGAACCGCGGCTGGCCCGTCTATCTGTCGACCAAGAACACCATCCTCAAGGCCTATGACGGCCGCTTCAAGGATCTGTTCCAGGAAGTGTTCGACGCCGAATTCGCCGACAAGTTCAAGGCGGCCGGCATCGTCTACGAACACCGCCTGATCGACGACATGGTCGCTTCGGCGCTGAAGTGGAGCGGCAAGTTCGTCTGGGCCTGCAAGAATTATGACGGCGACGTCCAGTCGGACACCGTGGCCCAGGGCTTCGGCTCGCTCGGCCTGATGACCTCGGTTCTGCTGTCGCCCGACGGCAAGACCGTGGAAGCCGAAGCCGCGCACGGCACTGTCACCCGCCACTATCGCCAGCACCAGCAGGGCAAGGCGACCTCGACCAACCCGATCGCCTCGATCTTCGCCTGGACCCAGGGCCTGTCGTTCCGCGGCAAGTTCGACGACACGCCGGACGTCGTGAAGTTCGCCGAGACGCTGGAGCAGGTCTGCATCAAGACCGTCGAAGGCGGCGCGATGACCAAGGATCTGGCCCTGCTGATCGGCCCGGATCAGGCCTGGATGACCACGGAGCAGTTCTTCGAGGCGATCCGCGTCAATCTGGAAGCCGAAATGGCCAAGTGGGCCTGATAAAGGCTTTTTACCGGAACTGATCGCTTCCTGAAGCTTTCAATACGGAAACGGAACGAGGCGGCGCCGCATCCCGGCGCCGCCTTTTCCTTTTCGGATTGATGCGACGGGAGCAAAGCATGACCACGACAGCCAAGAAGCGCCTGGAAGTCCGGGCGGCGGTGCCCGGCGATGTGCGCGGCATCCAGCGGCTGATCGCCCGCGCCTATCCCGGCATGCCCAATTATTCGCTGGCCACCATCCGCGGCCAGATCAACAATTTCCCCAATGGCTGCTTCGTCGCCCTCTATGACAGCAAGGTCGTGGGCTATTGCGCCACCATGCGCGTCAGCAAGGCGATGGCCTTTTCCCATCATGACTGGGAGGAGATCACCGCCAACGGTTTCGGCACCCGCCACAGCGCCGCGGGCGAATGGCTTTATGGCTATGAAATGGCGGTCGATCCCAAGCTGCGCGGGCTGCGCATCGGCCAGCGCCTCTATGACGAGCGCAAGGAACTGGCCGAGGAGCTGGACCTGCACGGCATCGTCATTGCGGGCCGCATGCCCGGCTATGCCCGTGCCAAGCGCCGCGCCGGCAGCCCGGCCGACTATCTGGAAAAGGTGGTCAGCGGCAAGCTGCGTGACCAGGTCATCAGCTTCCAGTTGAAGAACCAGTTCGAGCCGCTGGGCGTGCTGGAAAATTACCTGCCCGAAGACAAGCAGTCGGACGGACATGCCGCGCACCTGGTCTGGCGCAACCCCTATGTCGACCCGGACGAGGCGCCGGAAATGCGGGTGCCGCGCGGCGTTGAAAGCGTTCGCCTCGCCACCTGCCAGCTCCAGGCTCGCGCGGTGAAGGATTTCGACGAGTTCGTGCGCAACATCGAATATTTCGTCGACGTGGCGGCCGATTATCGCTCGGACTTCATCGTCTTCCCCGAGCTGTTCACCCTGCCCCTGCTCTCGTTCGAGACCAAGAAACTGTCGCCGATCGAAGCGATCGACAAGCTGACCGGCTATACCCCGCGCCTGACCAAGGAACTGACGCGGATGGCGCTGGAATATAATATCAACATCATCGGCGGATCGCACCCGACCCGCGCCGACGATGGCGACATCCAGAATATCGCCTATGTCGCGCTGCGCGACGGATCGGTCCACACCCAGGAGAAGATCCACCCGACCCCCAACGAGGCCTTCTGGTGGAACATCAAGGGCGGCGACGCGCTCGACGTGATCCAGACCGACTGCGGCCCGATCGGCGTGCTGATCTGTTATGACAGCGAATTTCCCGAACTGGCCCGCCGCCTGGTCGACCAGGGCGCGCGCATCATCTTCGTCCCCTTCTGCACCGACTCGCGCCTGGGCTATATGCGCGTGCGCTATTGCGCGCAGGCCCGCGCGATCGAGAATCAATGCTATGTCGTGATGTCGGGCAATGTCGGCAACCTGCCGAACGTCGACAATATGGATATCCAATATGCCCAGAGCGCGATCCTGACGCCGTGCGACCTGCCCTTCGCCCGCGACGGCATCGCGGCCGAGGCGAGCGAGAATGTCGAGACGCTGACCATGGCGGACGTCAATCTGGCCGACCTCAGTTGGGCGCGCGCCGAAGGCACGGTCCGCAACCTGCGCGACCGCCGCTTCGACCTTTATCATATCGACTGGGACAGCAATCCCGACCACAGCCACGCGCCCAGCGGTGGCCCGGTGCCGGCCGGCGGCCATAATTCGCCCGGCGGCGGCTGACGCCCCGCTTTCCCGACAAATCCATTGCGAACGCGAGTCAAAAGCGCTTCATTTTCCCCTTGCCGCCTCGGCGGTCCCATTGGGGAGACATGTCATCGCTTTTATCGCACCCGCCACCCCGATCACGCCTTTGGCGGTTCTGGATCGATCCTGGTCCGCCCGCGCCCTGTTCACGGTGCTGTTCCTGGGCGTGACCGCCGGCGTGCAGATGAGCGATCGCGGCGTCCAGTCGGTCCTGCTGGCCGACATACAGGCCAGCTTCGGCGTCGGTGACGCAACGATCGGCGCGCTTCAGGGGCTGGCGGGCATATTAGTCGCGAGTGCCATTGCGGTACCGATCGCCCGACTGGCCGACCGCATGTCGCGCAAGCATGTGCTGATCGGCCTCATCATCGGATGGAGCGCGCTGATGGCGCTAAGCGCTCTGGCGCCCAACTTCCCCCTCTTCTTCATCGACCTCGCGGCATCGGGCGTCACCGAATTCGCGATGATCCCGATCGTCTATTCGATGATCCCCGATCTGGTCGCCGATCGCCACCGCGTCGCCGCCAACCTGTCCTTCGCCGCGCTGATGGCCGCCGGCGCCAGTGCTGGCTTCTATTTTGGTGACGTACTGGTCCATCAGGCCGACATGGTCTTTGCCTTCGCGCTGGAACCCTGGCGCAAGGCGATCCTGCTGCTTTCGCTCGCCGGCATCCCGCTGGTCGCGGTCGGCCTGCTGACCTTTGATCCACCGCGCGGCATCACCGCCGACGACAGTCCGGCATCGGCATCGCTGCTGCTGTTCCTGCGGCAACGCTGGCAGGCGGTCGGCCTGTTCGTCGGCGTGGCCGGCAGCCTGATGATCGCGGTACAGGCGCTCAATCCACTGATCGCTCTGGCGCTGGAGCGGCGCTTCCAGGCCGACATGCGCGTGATCGGCCAGGCACTGGGCATCATCACCTTGCTGACCAGTATCGGCTGCCTGCCCGTCGCCGGCTTCCTCGACCGGCTGCTCGGCCGGCGCATGGGGCTTGCCGCCCGGCCGCTGATCATGGGTGCAGGCGCGCTGCTCTCGATCCCCTGCGCCGTACTGCTCTTTTCGATCAGCCGGATCGATCAGGCGCTGATCCTGGTCGCCGCCTTCCTGTTCCTGACCTGCACCGCCAATGCGCTGGTGCCGACCATGTTGCAGGATCTGACGCCGGCCACGCTGCGCGCACGCAGCTTCGCGGTCTGGAGCTTCGTCGTTTCGATCTTCTGCGCGATCGGTCCGCTGATCGCCGGCAGCCTGTCCGACCTCGCTCTTGGCGGGCGGTTGCTGTCGGCGATCGCGGCGACGGCGATTCCGGCGCTCCTCATCTCCGCCCTGTGTGCAGGCCGGTCGATGCGGAGCACGTCGATCACTCCACCGTGACGCTCTTTGCTAGGTTGCGCGGCTGATCGACGTCGGTGCCCTTGAGTACGGCGACATGATAGGCCAGCAACTGCACCGGCACGGCATAGACCATCGGCGCGATCAGCGGGTGGACCTTGGGCATGGTGATGGTGGCAAGGCTGCCTTCGCCCGCCGCCTGCACGCCGTCATAGTCGGAAATCAGCACCACCTTGCCGCCGCGCGCCTGCACTTCCTGCATGTTGCTGACGGTCTTTTCGAACAAGGGGCCGCTGGGCGCGATGCAGATCACCGGCACCAGTTCGTCGATCAGCGCGATCGGGCCGTGCTTCATCTCGCCGGCGGCATAGCCCTCGGCATGGATATAGCTGATTTCCTTGAGCTTCAGAGCGCCTTCCAGCGCGAGGGGATAGTCGGTGCCGCGGCCGAGATACAGGACATCGCGCGCCGGGACGATATGATGGGCCATCGCCTCGATCGCCTCGTCATAGGCGAGCGCGCCGTTGATCGCAGCGGGCGCTTCGGCGAGATGGCGGACGATTTCCTTCTCGTCCTTGGCGCTGAGCTTGCCCTTGGCCCGCGCCAGATTGGCGGCGAAGGCAGCGAGCACGGCCAGCTGGCAGGTGAAGGCCTTGGTCGAGGCGACGCCGATTTCCGGGCCGGCATGGGTCGGCAGCAGCAGGTCGGCCTCGCGCGCCATGCTGCTGGTCGGCACATTGACGACGACGGCGATCTTTTGCCCCTGGGCGCGGGCATAGCGCAGCGCGGCAAGCGTGTCGGCGGTTTCGCCCGACTGGCTGATGAAGAGGGCCAGGCCGCCCTCCTCCATCACCGGCTCGCGGTAGCGGAACTCGGAGGCGAAATCCAAATCGACCGGCACGCGGGCGAACTGCTCGAACCAGTAGCGCGCGACCATGCCGGCATAGAAGCTGGTGCCGCAGGCGACGATGGTGACGCGGCGAATGGTCGACAGGTCGAAATCCGGGATCGGCAGCGACACGCGGTCATCCATCCGCTGCAGATAGGCCTTGAGCGTCTGGGCCACGACGACCGGCTGCTCATAGATTTCCTTCTGCATGAAGTGGCGATGATTGCCCTTGTCGATCATCGCGCCGGACACACCGCTAATGGTGACGGGCCGTTCGACCGGGTTATTATCCTTGTCGAAAATCTCGGCGCCGTCCCTGGTGATGACGACCCAGTCGCCCTCGTCCAGATAGGCGATGCGCTGGGTCAGCGGCGCCAGCGCCAGCGCGTCGGAGCCGAGGAAGGTCTCGCCATCGCCATAGCCCACGACCAGCGGCGAGCCGAGGCGCGCGCCTATCAGCATGTCGGGATGGCTCTTGAACAGGATGGCCAGCGCGAATGCGCCGTGCAGGCGCGGCAACACCTGCGCCACGGCCTCCTTCGGCGCCACGCCCTGCTCCACCAGTTCGCTGACCAGATGGGCGACCACTTCGGTGTCGGTCTGGCTGTCGAAGGTGCGGCCGCGGACAATCAGTTCGTCGCGCAGCGGCTTGAAATTCTCGATGATGCCATTGTGGACCAGCGCCACTTCGCCGGTCGCATGCGGGTGCGCGTTGCTGGTGGTCGGCGCGCCATGGGTCGCCCAGCGGGTGTGGGCTATGCCGGTGGTGCCGGCCAGCGGCGAGGCGGCCAGTTCCTTGACCAGATTGTTGAGCTTGCCCTCGGCCCGGCGGCGATCGATCCGGCCGTCATGCACGGTGGCGACGCCGGCACTGTCATAGCCGCGATATTCCAGCCGCTTGAGGCCATCGACCAGTCGTTCCGCGACCTGATCCTTACCAATAATTCCGATGATACCGCACATGGTGGAAAGCCCCGCCGAACCAGATTAGTCAGATAGCGTCCATATAGGACAGCTTTGTCGCCATGCCATTAATGCCGGTCGGGCGACAGCGCCATGGCTGAGCCATGAAAAGAATGTCATCGTGGCCGGATGGTGACTAGCCAGATGTCGGGCTGCGCCAGCATGCGGAAAGGCAGGCCACTGGTGCCAACCCCTCCGGACACGATCATCGCCTTCCTGCCATCCTGATAGCGGCCACAGGCATAGCGGGTGCCATATTTGGAGGGGACATAAACGATTCCCGCAAAGGGCAGTGCCACCTGCCCGCAATGGGTATGGCCGACCAGGGTCAGCGATGGCGCATCGGGCAGCAACGGGAAGACGTCGGGTCCATGCGACAGGATCACCGGCGCGCCACCAATGTCCTGCATCGCCTTCAGCGTATCGGGTATGTCGGGCTTGCGGGTATAGATATCCTTGAGGCCGCCGATCGCCAGCGGCCCGCGGCGCACGGCGCCATCCTGGACCAGGGTGATGCCCAGATCGGCAAAGGCGCGCTGCCAGTCATCGGCGCTCAGCGCCACCCGGTTCTTCCTGCTGCGACTGTCATGATTGCCCAGCACCGCGACCACGCCCATCGGCGCGCGCAGCCCGGCAAAGGGCGCGATTGCGTGGCGCGCATCATAGGTCGCGCCCCATTTATTGTCGCCGATATAGTCGCCGCCCAGCAGGATCAGATCCGGCTTGAGGCCGTTGATCCGGGCCACGATCCGCGCCATCCGCGCCGGGCTGTTGTCCGGCCCGGACAGATGGGTGTCGGTCAGCAGCGCGACCCTGATCGACTGCTGCGGCGCGCCCGCCGGGAAAGGCAGCACGACCTCGGCGCGCCGCACGACCGGCATGGCGCGCGCATTCATCAACAGCCAGAGCGGCCCTGCCACCGCGATCAGCAGCAGGAGCAGCAGAGCGGACAGAAACGGCCGGCGCCGGATGAAGCTCAAGCCTTCGCCTTCCGCTCGCGCATGCGGGTGCGGAACGCCGCCGCCCAGCCCGGCTTGCTTTCCTGCTGCGGGCGGACGAGGCACAACGCGTCGGCCGGAACCGGCTTGGTCACGACGCTGCCTGCCGCGACGATGGCGCCATCGCCGATCGTCGCCGGCGCGACCAGCGCGCTGTTGGAGCCGATGAAGGCGCCCGCCCCGATCTGCGTCTTGTATTTGAAGAAGCCGTCATAGTTACAGGTGATGGTGCCCGCACCGATATTGGCCGCCGCGCCGACGCTGGCGTCGCCGATATAGGACAGGTGATTTACCTTCGCCCCTTCGTCTAGGCGCGCCTTCTTGATCTCGACGAAATTGCCGACCTTTGCCTTGGGGCCGATGTCAGCGCCCGGACGCAGCCGGGCATAGGGGCCGATGTCGGCGCCGCTGGCCACGGTCGCGCCTTCCAGATGCGAGAAGGCATGGATGACGACATTGTCGGCGATGGTGACACCCGGACCGAAGACGACATTGGGTTCGACCGTCACGTCGCGGCCCAGCACCGTGTCGTACGCGAAGAAGACGGTCTGCGGCGCGACCAGGGTCACGCCCTCGCGCATCGCCTCGGCCCGGCGGCGGTCCTGCCACACGGCTTCGACGCCGGCCAGTTCGGCGCGGCTGTTCACGCCGGCCACTTCCCACGCTTCCGTCTCGATCACGGCGCTGTTTGCGCCGGGCAGCATGATGATGTCGGGCAGATAATATTCGCCGGCCGCATTGTTGTTGCCGATCTGGTCGAGCAGCACGAACAGGTCGCTCGCCCGCACCGCCATCAGGCCGCTGTTGCACAGGGTGACGGCGCGCTCGGCCTCGCTCGCATCCTTAAACTCGACCATCTTCTCGATGATGCCCTGACCATCGGCGATGATCCGGCCATAGGCGGCGGCATCATCCGGGCGGAAGCCCAGCACCACCGCGCGCGGCTCGTCGCCCCGGCTCAACCGATCGAGCATCGCCTTCATGGTCGCGCCGCTGACCAGCGGCACGTCGCCATAGAGGATCAGCACGTCGCCGGCGAAGCCCGCCAGCGCATCATGC
Organism: Sphingomonas sp. S-NIH.Pt3_0716; assembly: GCF_003950715.1. Lineage (NCBI taxonomy): Bacteria > Pseudomonadati > Pseudomonadota > Alphaproteobacteria > Sphingomonadales > Sphingomonadaceae > Sphingomonas > Sphingomonas sp. S-NIH.Pt3_0716. The sequence goes on from NZ_QLJK01000001.1 coordinate 223,323, forward strand.
GCCTGCGCCACGGCATGACCGGTGCCAAGCTGCTGTTCCTGCACAGCGATGGCGACGCCGCTGCCCTCGACCGCCTTTTCCACCTGCTCGCGGCCGGCGCCGACCACGACCACCTGCCGCTCGGGCAGCAGGTCCGCGACGCTGGCAAGCAGGTGCAGCAGCATCGGTCGCCCGGCAATCGGGTGCAGCACCTTGTGCGTGCCGGACTTCATCCTTGTGCCCTGCCCGGCGGCAAGGATGACGACTGCGAGGGGGCGAGGTGCGGTCACGGCGAGCGCGTCCTTTTCGTTCAAGTGGTCTGGAATATCACGGCTCTCTGCCATGTTTGCCTTGCCATTGCCACCGCCGACGCGGCATGGCGATGCCATGGCAAGCTTATCCTTCGACATTGTCGGCTTCGACCTCGACGGCACCCTGCTCGACACCAGCGGCGATCTGGCCGCGGCGGTCAATTATGCGATCGGCACGATCGGCCGAGCCCCCTTCCCGGTCGATTCCATCCGGCCCTTCGTGGGCAAGGGTGCCAAGGTGATGCTGCAGCGCGCGCTCGACGCGTCGGGCGGCTATGACGAAGCGATCCTCGACCAGACGCTGCCGATCCTGCTCGATTATTATGAGCAGAATCTGGCGCTCTACTCCCTGCCCTATCCCGGCATGATGGCAATGCTGGATGCGCTGGCGGAGCGCGGCGTGCGGCTCGCCATCTGCACCAACAAGGCGGAGCGCTTCACGATTCCCTTGCTGCACCAACTGGGCCTGTTCGAACGCTTCGCCTCGGTCGTGGCCGGTGACACGGTCGGCATTGCCAAGCCCGATCCGGCGCCGATCCATGCGATGATCGAGCGGGCCGGTGGCGGCCGCACCATCTTCCTGGGCGACACGATCAACGACATTGCCGGCGCCCGCAATGCCGGCATTCCCAGCATAGCGGTCAGCTTCGGCTTCCTCGACGGTCCGGTCGAAAATCTGGAGGCCGACGGCGTGATCCACCATTTCGACGAATTGGTGCCGATGCTGGAAGCCTGGCCGGCATGAGCTTGCGCCTGGAGCGGGACGGCACGGTCGCCCGGCTGCTGATCGACCGGGCCGATCGCCGCAACGCCATGACCCAGGCGATGTGGGAAGCGCTGCCCCATCTGGTCGCCGACGCCATGGCCGATGCGGATATCCGCGTGCTGATCCTGGCTTCGGCCACGCCCGGCCTGTTCTGCGCGGGCGCCGACATCAACGAATTTGCCGCCTGCTCGGGCGACGCTGACTGGCGCGCCGCCAACCAGGCCGCGATCCGCGCCACCCAATATGCGCTGGCCCATGCCGACAAGCCGGTGATCGCGGCGATCGACGGCGATTGTGTCGGCGGCGGATGCGGCCTGGCGATCGCCTGCGACCTGCGCATCGCGGCGCCGACCGCACGGCTGGGCATCACCCCGGCCAAGCTCGGCATCGTCTATTCGTTGTTCGACACCCGCCTGCTGGTCGATCTGGTCGGGCCGGCACGGGCCAAGCGCATCCTCTTCACCGGCGCGCTGCACGATGCCGAGGCGGCGCTGGCCATCGGCCTGATCGACGAGATCGCGACCGATCCTCTGGCCGCCGCCGACGCACTGGCGCGCGAGATTGCGGCCAATGCCCAGCATAGCGTGCGCGCGTCCAAGGCGATGGTTCGCCGCATCCTCGACGGTCAGGCGGATGACGACATGGTGACGCTGGAAATGTTCCGCGACGCCTTCACCTATCCCGACTTTGCCGAAGGGGTCGCGGCGTTCCGCGAGAAACGCAAGCCGCATTTCTGATCCGGGTTAGGCAGTTTTCCTGCTCGGCCCGTCGCAACCGTTACGCTCTCTTAACCATCGACATTTACCGGAAAATGCAGGATGGCGCTCCTGCATGACGCGACGTCATGCCGTCATGCTGCACAAAGGATCGGTCGCGCTTCGTGGGTGAGAATTTCGCCTTCTTCCTGCCCATCATGATGGCCAGCTTCGGCGTCGCCTTCCTCATCGTTTGGGGCTGGGGCGCGCGGGAAGCGGGCTGGTGGAGCGGCGCCTTCTTCAGCGTCGCCATGGGCTTTTCCGTGCCGGTCGCGTTCGACTTCCTGCCCACGGACCTATGGGGCATCGTCGCCGACACCGCCTTTGCCACCGGCTTCCTGCTGTTCAGCCAGGCGCTGCTCACGCGCTGGCGCCCCAATTGGGTGCTGGGGTTGCGCATCGCCATCTGGGCGATATCGATCCTGATCTGCAGCTTTGCAGTGATGCAGGACATCGTCCCGCTGGAACTGGTGTCGTCCGATTTCGGCTGCTTCCTGCTGATTTCCATTCCGCTGATCGCCGGGCGCGGCCAGCTTCGCGGCTGGCCCGATCGCGCCCTCTATGCCGCCGTCACCCTGGTGGCGCTCGACAATCTGCTGCGCGGCAGCAGCGTGTCCTTCACCCTGCCCGGCGGCGTCGCGTTCCGCGACAGCCAATATGCCTTCCTGATGCAGGCATTGGCCTGCATGTTCGGCCTGTTCCTGGCCCTATCGGCGCTCGCGGCAGCCATGCAGGACGTGCTCACCCGTTACCGCCATGATGCCCATGTCGATCCGCTGTCGGGCCTGCTCAATCGCCGCGGGTTCGAGGAGGCGGTGGCGCGCCATGATGCCGGCGGCAGCCTGATCGCCTGCGACATCGATCATTTCAAGCGGGTCAACGATGCCCATGGCCATGGGCTGGGCGACCGGGTGATCGTCGCGCTGGCCGACGCGCTGCGGGCACTCGCCCCCGCCGATGCCGTCATCGCCCGCTTCGGCGGCGAGGAGTTCATCCTCTTCCTGCCCGGCGCAGACCCTGCCATGGCGACCGGCATTGCCGACGCGATCCGGCTGCGCTTTGCCGAACAGGCGGCAAGCCGGCTTGGCCTGCCCGGCCCGCCCACCGCCAGCTTCGGCCTCACCAGCCTGCATCGTGCCGACCGCTCGATCCATGACGCGATCGCACGGGCCGACAGCGCGCTCTATGAAGCGAAGGAAAAGGGCCGCAACCGCGTCGCCATTCGGCCCGCGCTGGCGCCCGCCGGCGATGCTCAGTCGAGCCGCGCCATCGCCTGAAGAAAAGCGTCGCGCGCGGCCTGGCGCTTGAGCCGCCGGCGTCGCAGCAGGATCGCGACCGCGCCGAAGGGCAGACACACCGCCAGCCCCAGGGCCGTCTGCGGCAATATCTGCAACGTCATTTCGGGATGGCGGACGATCGCGATGATGTCGGCCAGCGCGGTCAGCACCGAAAAGATGATCCACAGCGCAAAGAACAACCGCTCGGGATTGGCCGACGGCACCGACTGGCTGGAGGGGAATTGGTTCATGCACGTCCGATAGAGCAGCGCGCCTCCTTCCCCAAAAGAAAAAGGCCCCCGCTTGGCGGAGGCCCCTTCCCTTATCCTGCGATCGCGCAGTCGATCACATGTGGATCGGCTTGCCGGTCACGGCCATCGCCGCTTCCTTGATCGCTTCGCTGTGCGTCGGGTGCGCATGACAGGTATAGGCGATGTCTTCGCTCGACGCGCCGAATTCCATGGCCTGCGCCGCCTGCGCGATCATCGTGCCGGCGACGGTCGCGATGATCCACACGCCCAGCACCTTGTCGGTTTCGGCGTCGGCGATGATCTTCACGAAGCCGTCGGGCTCGTGATTGGTCTTCGCGCGGCTGTTCGCCATCATCGGGAACTTGCCAACCTTGACGGCGCCACGTTCCTTGGCGGCTTCCTCGGTCAGGCCCACGCCCGCGATTTCCGGCTTGGTGTAGACCACCGAGGGGATCACGTCATGATTCACGATGCCGGTCAGGCCCGCGATATTCTCGGCGACGGCAATGCCTTCGTCCTCGGCCTTGTGCGCCAGCATCGGGCCGGGGATGACGTCACCAATCGCCCAGACGCCCGGAACCTTGGTGCCGAACTCATGGTCGGTCTCGATCTGACCGCGCGCGTTCAGCTCCAGGCCGATCTTGTCGAGGCCCAGGCCCTCGGTGTTGGGACGACGACCGATCGACACCAGGACGACATCAGCCTCGATCTTCTCGGCTTCGCCACCGGCAGCGGGTTCGACGGTCAGGGTCACGCCCGACTTGCCGACTTCGGCGCCGGTAACCTTGGTGCCGAGTTTATATTCGAAGCCCTGCTTCTTGAAGATCTTGTTGGCTTCCTTGCGGACTTCGCCGTCCATGCCAGGCAGGATCTGGTCGAGATATTCGACCACGGTCACCTTGGCGCCCAGGCGCTTCCACACCGAACCCAGTTCCAGACCGATGACGCCGCCACCGACGACGACCAGATGACCCGGAACCTTGTCCAGTTCCAGCGCGCCGGTCGAATCGACGATCTTGCCGCCCGCATTGTCCACGGCCACGCCGGGCAGCGGGGCGACCGACGAACCGGTGGCGATGACGATGTTCTTCGCCGTCACCTTCTCGCCATTCACTTCGACGGTGTTGGCGCCGGTGAAGCTGGCCAGGCCCTTGAGCCAGGTCACCTTGTTCTTCTTGAACAGATATTCGATGCCGCCGGTCAGGCCCTTGATGGCATCGACGCGCTGGCCCTGCATGGTGGGCAGGTCCAGGCTCATCTTGTCGATCTTGACGCCCAGCTTGGCGAGCGCGCCATTGGCGGCCTCGTCATAAAGTTCCGAGGCGTGCAGCAGCGCCTTCGACGGGATGCAGCCGACATTGAGGCAGGTGCCGCCAAGCGTCTCGCGGCTTTCGGCGCAGGCGGTCTTCAGGCCCAGCTGCGCAGCGCGGATCGCGGCGACATAGCCACCCGGGCCAGCACCGATAACCAGGACGTCATAATCGAAATCGGACATGGGGTTTTCCCTTCTCCAGTCATGCCAGCCTAACTGGCATCGCTCTGCCCCAAATCAAGGGCAAGAGGCGCCCCGGCCGAAGCCGGGGCAACAATAAATGGTGATTATTACAGGTCGATCAGCAGACGGGTCGGATCCTCGATCGCGTTCTTGACCGCGACAAGGAAGGTCACCGCTTCACGACCGTCGATCAGACGATGGTCATAGCTGAGCGCCAGATACATCATCGGGCGGATCACGATCTGACCGTTACGGACGACCGGGCGGTCCTCGATGCGGTGCAGGCCCAGAACCGCCGACTGGGGCGGGTTGATGATCGGGCTGGACAGCAGCGAGCCGAACACGCCGCCGTTGGAGATGGTGAAGGTGCCGCCCTTCATATCTTCCATCGTCAGCTTGCCTTCCTTGGCCTTCTTGCCGAAGCCGCCGATGGTCTTTTCAATGGCAGCGACGCTCAGGCTTTCCGCATTGCGGATGACCGGAACGACCAGGCCGGTCGGGGCCGAAACGGCGACCGAGATGTCGGCGAAGTCGTTATAGACGATTTCATCGCCTTCGATCTGCGCGTTGACGCCCGGAATGTCCTTCAGCGCCATGCAGACGGCCTTGGTGAAGAAGCCCATGAAGCCCAGACGGACGCCATGCTTCTTCTCGAACAGATCCTTATACTTGGCGCGCGCCTCGATGACGTTGGTCATGTCGACGTCGTTGTACGTGGTCAGCAGCGCCGCGTTGTTCTGCGCTTCCTTCAGACGCTTGGCGACGGTCTGGCGCAGGCGGGTCATCTTGACGCGTTCCTGCTTGCGGCTGGGGCCAGCGGCCGGGGCGTCGGCGGCAGGCGCCGAAGCCGGGGTCGCGGCAGCTGCCTTGGCAGTGCCGGCGGCGACGGCGGCCATGACGTCGTCCTTGGTCAGGCGGCCGTCCTTGCCGGTACCCTTGATCTTGCTCGGGTCAAGACCATGCTCCAGCACCAGGCGACGAACCGCCGGCGACAGGGTCAGGCTGCCGCCCTCTTCGTCGTCCGATGCAGCCGGGGCCGAAGCGGCCGGTGCGGGCGCAGCGGCTTCCGCCTTGGCGGCAGGAGCAGCGGCCGGAGCCGGCGCGGCAGCAGCGGCACCGCCTTCGTTCACATAGGCCAGCAGGGCGCCGACCTCGACCGTGTCGCCTTCCTTGGCGACCAGATCACCCATGACACCGGCGACTGGCGAGGGCACGTCGACCGCGACCTTGTCGGTTTCCAGGCTGACGATCGGCTCGTCGGCCTTGACCGCTTCACCCGGCTTCTTGAGCCACTGACCGACGGTTGCTTCGGTAACGGATTCGCCCAGCGTGGGGACTTTGACTTCGGTTGCCATGTGCTTTCTCAGCCTTTCTTCTGGCGACGGATTTCTTCACGAACGCTGTGACCCAGCGCATCGGCGACGAGGGCGCCCTGTTCGGACACATGGCGCGAGGCCAGGCCCGTGGCAGGCGATGCCGATGCCTTGCGGCCGGCATAGCGGGCGCGCTTGGGCGCCTTGCCGGCCTTGGCCAGCGCTTCCTCGATATAGGGTTCGACGAAGGACCAGGCGCCGTTGTTGCGCGGTTCTTCCTGACACCAGACGACGTCTTCCAGATTGGTCATGCGCTCGATGCGCGTGGCCAGTGCGTCGGTCGCGAACGGATAAATCTGTTCGATACGGACGATCTGGGTGTTGGCGTCGCCGGCGGCGTCGCGGGCTTCCATCAGGTCGTAGAAGACCTTGCCCGAGCAGAGCACCAGGCGCTTGGTATCCTTGTCGGCCGACCCATTGGGGTCCGACAGGATGCGCTTGAAGTGCGTTTCGCCCAGGAAGTCCTCGGCCTTGCTGACGGCGGCCTTGTGACGCAGCAGCGACTTGGGCGCCATGATGATGAGCGGCTTGCGGAAGGGCCGCAGCATCTGGCGACGCAGCGCGTGGAAGTAATTGGCCGGGGTCGTGATGTTCGCGACCTGGATATTGCCTTCTGCGCAGAGCTGCAGATAGCGTTCCAGACGCGCCGAGCTGTGCTCGGGGCCCTGACCTTCATAGCCGTGCGGCAACAGGCAGACGAGGCCGTTGGACCGCAGCCACTTGGTTTCCGACGACGCGATATACTGGTCGAAGATGATCTGCGCACCATTGGCGAAATCGCCGAACTGCGCTTCCCAGATCACCAGGCTCTTCGGGTCCGCCAAAGCGAAACCATATTCGAAGCCCAGCACGCCATATTCGGACAAAGGCGAGTCCAGCACTTCGAAACGGCCATGCGGCACGGTCGAGAGCGGGATATACTTGGCCTCAGTGTCCTGGTCGGTCCAGACCGCGTGACGCTGGCTGAAGGTGCCGCGACCCGAGTCCTGACCCGACAGGCGAACGCCATAGCCTTCCGACAGCAGCGAACCGAAGGCCAGGGCCTCGCCGGTCGCCCAGTCGAAATTGGTACCCGACTTGAACATCTCGGCCTTGGCATCCAGCACGCGCTTCAGCGTCTTGTGGACATTATGGCCTTCGGGAACGGTGGTCAGCGTGCGACCGAGGCTGTCGAACAGCTTCTGGTTGATCGCCGATTCCACGCTCTGGCGCGCGGTTTCGGCATCGGCCGGCTTGTGCAGGCCCGACCAGCGACCGGCGAACCAGTCGGCCTTGTTGGCCTTGTAGCTCTTGGCGGCTTCGAACTCGTCTTCCAGATGGGCGACGAACTCATCGGTCGAACCGGAGACGAACGCATCGTCCACCACGCCTTCCGCCTTCAGGCGCGCGGCATAAATGTCGCTGACCGGCGGATGCTGACGGATTTCCTTGTACATCAGCGGCTGGGTGAAGCCCGGCTCGTCGCCTTCGTTATGACCGAAGCGGCGATAGCACCACATGTCGACGACGACGTCGCGATGGAATTTCTGGCGATATTCCATGGCGAGCTTGGTCGCGAAGGTCACGGCTTCGGGATCGTCGCCATTGACGTGCAGGATCGGCGCCTGGACACCCTTCGCCACGTCCGACGGATAGGGCGAGCCGCGCGAGAATTGCGGGCTGGTGGTGAAGCCGATCTGGTTGTTGATGATGAAGTGGACGCAGCCGCCGGTGTTGTAGCCGCTGACGCCCGAAAAGCCGAGGCATTCCCAGACGATACCCTGCCCCGCGAACGCCGCGTCGCCGTGGATCAGCACGGGCAGAACCTGCTCATGCTTGGTGAGGTCATCGCGGAAGGTCTGCTGCGCGCGGACCTTGCCCAGCACCACCGGATCGACGGTTTCGAGATGCGACGGGTTGGGAACCAGCGACATATGGACCTTGACGCCGTCAAACTCACGGTCGGTCGAAGTGCCGAGATGATATTTCACGTCGCCCGAACCACCCACGTCTTCGGGGTTGGCGGTGCCGCCCGAGAATTCGTGGAAGATGACGCGGAAGCCCTTGGCCATGACGTTGGCAAGGACGTTCAGGCGGCCGCGATGGGCCATGCCGAACACGATCTCGCGCACGCCCGATGCGCCACCATATTTGATGACCGCTTCGAGCGCGGGGATCATGGACTCGCCACCGTCGAGGCCGAAGCGCTTGGTGCCGACATATTTGCGGCCCAGGAACTTCTCATACTGCTCGCCCTGGATGACCTTGGCCAGGATCGCCTTCTTGCCCTCGGGCGTGAAGTGGATTTCCTTGTCCTTGCCTTCCAGGCGTTCCTGCAGGAAGCGGCGCTCTTCGACGTCCGCGATATGCATATATTCAAGGCCGACATTGCCGCAGTAATTCTGGCGCAGGATCGTCACGATCTCCGCGACGGTCGCGTACTGCAGGCCCAGCGTGCCGCCCAGGAAGACCTTCTTCGACGCGTCGGTCAGGCCATGATATTCCGGGGTCAGGTCCGCCGGCAGGTCACGCTTGGCCAGGCCCAGCGGATCGAGATTGGCGGCCAGATGACCGCGCACGCGATATGTGCGGATCAGCATCTGCGCGCGGATTGCGTCCTCGGCAGCCGATGCGATATCGGCCTCGGAAACAGCGGCACCCTGCGCCTTTGCAGCAGCCTTCACGGCCACCTGCATCTGCGTCGGGTCCATCGCCCCGGTCAGGTCGTCGGTGTCCGCCAACGGCCAGTTGGGGCGTGCCCAGCTCGGCCCCTGTTCGATCTCGAAATCCTGGTTCTCGTAACCCATCGTCTTGTGTCCCATGCATGCCGCGTGCAGTCGCGGAGCGGGAAAGTGCGGCCGGGGTGCAGCCCGGCCGCGTTTCCATATCATATTTTAAAGGCGGATCAGCCCTTCAGCACTTCCAGCAGGGTCTCGCCCAGCAGGCTCGGGCTGGCAGCGACCTTGATGCCGGCCGCTTCCATCGCCGCGATCTTGCTTTCCGCGTCGCCCTTGCCGCCCGACACGATCGCGCCGGCGTGGCCCATGCGACGGCCCGGAGGCGCCGTGCGACCTGCGATGAAGCCGGCCATCGGCTTCTTGCGGCCCTTCTTGGCTTCGTCGATCAGGAACTGGGCAGCCTGTTCTTCCGCGTCGCCGCCGATTTCACCGATCATGATGATCGATTCGGTGGCGTCGTCGGCCAGGAACAGTTCCAGCACGTCGATGAAGTTGGTGCCGTTGACCGGGTCACCGCCGATGCCGACGGCCGTGGTCTGGCCCAGGCCTGCATTGGTGGTCTGGAACACGGCTTCATAGGTCAGCGTGCCCGAACGCGACACGACGCCGACCGAACCCTTCGAGAAGATGTTGCCGGGCATGATGCCGATCTTGCATTCGCCCGGCGTCAGCAGGCCGGGGCAGTTCGGGCCGATCAGGCGCGACTTCGAACCCGACAGGGCGCGCTTCACCTTGACCATGTCCAGAACCGGGATGCCTTCGGTGATCGCGACGATCAGCGGGATTTCGGCATCGATCGCTTCCAGGATCGAGTCGGCCGCGAACGGCGGCGGAACATAGATGACCGAGGCGTCGGCGCCGGTCTTCGACTTGGCTTCGGCAACGGTGTCGAACATCGGCAGACCGATGTGGGTCGTGCCGCCCTTGCCGGGGGTCACGCCGCCAACCATCTGCGTGCCATAGGCAAGAGCGGTTTCGGTGTGGAAGGTGCCGGTGGCACCGGTCATACCCTGGGTGATGACCTTGGTGTTCTTGTTCACCAGAATGGACATATGTGTCCCTTTATTCTCTGTGGACGTGGCACTTGGGTCTAAAGCGACCCGTCCCAGGCTGCGCACTTACCTGGAACGGGACGGTGCAAGCTGGTTGGCTCAGGCGAGCGAGGGATCGATACCCTTGCAGGCTTCCAGCAGTTCCTTGACGGCGTCGACCGACACCTGGAGGTTGGCCTTGGCTTCGTCGTTCAGCTCGATCTCGATGACCTGCTCGACGCCGTCCTTGCCGATGATGACCGGCACGCCGACATAGAGATTGTCGACGCCATACTGGCCGGTCAGGTTCGCGGCGCAGGGCAGCAGGCGCTTCTTGTCGCCCAGATAGGCTTCAGCCATGGCGATCGCGCTGGTGGCGGGCGCATAGAAGGCCGAACCGGTCTTGAGCAGCGCGACGATCTCGCCGCCGCCCGAACGGGTGCGCTTGACGATGGCGTCGATGCGCTCCTGGGTCGAACGGCCCTGCTTGATCAGGTCGGGAACCGGGATGCCGGCGACGGTCGAATATTCGATCACCGGAACCATGGTGTCGCCATGGCCGCCGAGCACGAAGCTGGTGACGTCCTTGGCCGAGACGTTGAATTCTTCCGCCAGGAAGTGGTTGAAGCGCGAGCTGTCCAGAACGCCAGCCATGCCGACGACCTTGTTTGCGGGCAGGCCCGAAAATTCGCGCAGCGCCCAGACCATGGCATCCAAGGGGTTGGTGATGCAGATGACGAAGGCGTCGGGGGCGTTGGCGGCGATGCCCTCGCCCACGGCCTTCATGACCTTGAGGTTGATGCCCAGCAGGTCGTCGCGGCTCATGCCCGGCTTGCGGGCGACACCGGCGGTGACGATGATGACGTCCGCGCCCGCGATATCGGCATAGTCGTTGGAACCGGTGATCTTCGCATCGAAGCCTTCGACCGAGGCGCACTGCGACAGGTCGAGAGCCTTGCCCTGGGGAACGCCTTCGACGACGTCGAACAGGACGATGTCACCGAGTCCCTTGAGAGCCGCGAGATGCGCGAGCGTGCCGCCGATATTGCCAGCGCCAATGAGCGCGATCTTCTTACGGGCCATATGCAATCATCCTCCAAGATGTGAACTCTGGAATTGTCAGTGCGCCTACGCCCATATTGTGGGGGTTTCAACCAAACAAAGCCCCCTATGGCAAATTATCTTTGCAATTCATTCTCAGTTGCATTAGAGGCTTTTTCACACCCTGTCGCTCCTGGTCTCCTACCCTGGACCTAGAGCCTTCCCTGCAGCGGTAGCCTGCCGGATGCTTCCCAAGTGGAAGCATCCGGTCTGTTTTTCCGTAAGAAAGTTGCGCCCTGATGAACGTCGACGCAAGCGGCGATAGGGCGAAATGCGCGCACGACGGGGTGCGCCGCGCTTATTTGGGACCGTGGCCCAGCGCGAGATAATCGTCGGACTGCATTTCCATCAGCCGCGACACGGTCCGCTCGAATTCGAACGCCCCATCCCCTTCGGGATAGAGTCGCATCGGCTCGGCATCGGCCGAGGCGAGCAATTTGACCTTATATTCGTAGAGCGAGTCGATCAGCGTGACGAAGCGCGCCGCCTCGTTGCGCTTCTCCGGCCCCAGCACCGGAATGCCGACGATGATGACCGTATGATATTTGCGCGCGATCGCCAGATAGTCGGGCGCGCCGCGCGCCTCGACGCACAGCCGCTTGAACGAGAAGACGGCAACGCCCTTCAGGCTCTTGGGCACATGCATGGTGCGCCCGCCCTGAACGACGATCTCCTCCGAGGGCACCTTGGCCCGATCCTCGACCGAAAAGTCGGTCAGGCGGAAAAAGGCCTCCGACAGCGCCCTGGTCGCCTCCGGCCCATTGGGCACATGCCACAGCTTCGAGTCGCCCAGGCGGTCGCGGCGATAATCGACCGGACCGTTCAGCGTCATCACGTCCAGCTTCGCCTTGATGAGGTCGATGAAGGGCAGGAAGAGCTGGCGGTTGAGGCCATTCTTGTAGAGTTCGTCGGGCTCGCGGTTGGAGGTGGTGACGATCGTCACCCGCTTTTCCAGCAACCCCGTGAACAGCCGCGACATGATCGCCGCATCGGCCATATTGTTGACGACCATCTCGTCGAAGCAGAGCAGCCGCGCCTCTTCGGCCAGCGACTCGACCACCGGCGGGATCGGATCGCCCGACTCGGACTTGCGCGCCTCGGCCAGGCGGGCATGCACGTCGAGCATGAATTCATGGAAATGGGCGCGCTTCTTGCGCTGCACATGGACCGTGTCGAAGAACAGGTCCATCAGCATCGACTTGCCGCGCCCGACCCCGCCCCACATGTAGAGGCCCCGCGGCGGCTCGGGCTGCTTGCGCAGCAGCTTCCACAGCGTCGAACCACGCGCCGGCGTCGCTTCCAGATCATGCTGAAGCTGGTCGAGTCGCACGGCGGCGGCACGCTGGTCCGGGTCGGGCCGCAATTCGCCAGCCGCGACCAGCGCATCATAACGGGCGATGACGCTGGTCACTGCGCCTTGGGCGCCTTGCGCAGCGTGGCGGTGGACGCCGCGACCGGCTCGCCCTCCTGGGTGATCAGCATGCGCAGGAACATGAGGCGCCCGGTCTCGCGCAGCAATTCCACCTCGGCCAGCAGGTCGGGACCGACCTTGCCCGCGCCCAGATATTGCATCGACAGGTCGATGGTCACGCCATTGACCTGGCCCTGATGCCCCATCGCCCAGAGTGCGCCGAAATAGGCATGGTCAGCAAAGGCAGCGAGGAAGCCGCCATGCAGCGTATCGAGCCGGTTGCGGTGGCTGGTGCGGGTTTCCAGCGCGACATGCGCCTTCTTCTCGCCCAGCCCGCGCATGTAACCCCGGCCGATGGCCTGCAGGAAGGTGTCGGGATGCGGATCGTGCCAGGCGGTCCAGCCCGACCATTTCCCCTCGTTCAGCGGTCGCCCGCCTGCAACACCGTCGCTGGTCAACTTACAGCTGCCGTTCGACCATCATCTTCTTGGTTTCCGCGATCGCCTTGGCCGGGCTCAGGCCCTTGGGGCAGACGTTCGCGCAGTTCATGATGGTGTGGCAGCGATAGAGGCGGAAGGGATCTTCCAGCTCGTCGAGGCGCTCGCCGGTGAACTCGTCGCGGCTGTCGGCCAGCCAGCGATAGGCCTGCAGCAGGATCGCCGGGCCCAGGAACTTGTCGCTGTTCCACCAGTAGCTGGGGCAGCTGGTCGAGCAGCAGGCGCACAGGATGCACTCATAAAGACCATCCAGCTTCTCGCGATCGGCGGGCGACTGCAGCCGCTCCTTGCCGCTCGGCGCGGGGCTGACGGTTTGCAGCCAGGGCTTGATGCTGTTGTACTGGGCGTAGAAGTGGGTGAAGTCCGGCACCAGATCCTTGATGACGTCCATGTGCGGCAGCGGCGTGATCTGCACCTGCTTGCCGGCGCACTCGTCGATCGCGGTGGTGCAGGCCAGGCCGTTCTTGCCGTTCATGTTCATCGAACAGGAACCGCAAATGCCTTCGCGGCACGAACGGCGGAAGGTCAGGGTCGAGTCATACTCGTTCTTGATCTTCAGCAGCGCGTCGAGAACCATCGGGCCGCAATTGTCGAGATCGATCTCGAACGTGTCGTAGCGCGGATTCTCGCCCGAGTCCGGATCGTAGCGATAGACCTTGAAGCTGCGGACATTGGTCGCGCCCTCGGGCGCCTTGTGGGTCACGCCCTTGCCGCTGATCTTGCTGTTCTTGGGCAAAGCAAATTCGGCCATCGCTCGTCGAGCCTCTTCGTCGATGTCTGTCTGATGGGGGTCCGCATAACGAAAAATCTGCAAAGGTCCAGCACTGAGACCATGATTCTGCCCCGGCGGGCCTTGTTGCAAATCGATTGCAAATAATCATTGCCAAAGAGGGGCTTCGACTTGCGTCCCGTGCCAGCCACGCTAGAGCGACCTCGTTTCGCTCCCCTCTCGCATTGCGACGCGGGGCGAAGTAAAGCAAACGCAGGTCATGCCCCTGCGGCGGCGAATATCTGTGGGGACCGCCTTCATTGCCGATCGACATCGCCTTTCTTGCCATTGCCGAAGCGCAGCAGGTGTTTCACTGGCTGCCGGCCGCCCTTGAACTGGGCAAGCGCGCGGATGTGCGCGTCCATATACTCTCGCCCTCGCGCCTGATTCTCGATCTGGTCGCCAGCTATGATCCCGAAGGACGGCTCGACCTCATCAAGCTGCGCCGCCCCTCGACCAAGCCCGATTCCCTGTTCCGCCTGCCCTCGCGGCTGGCGACGCTGCTGCTCAACTATCGCGCCATCGCCCGCTTCCCGACGCTGGTGACGACGGAGATTACCAGCGCCTGGCTGAAACGGGTGCCCGGCTTTGCCACCCGCCTGATCCTGATCAAGCATGGCGCAGGCGACCGGGCGGGCGGTTACAAGCAGCGCCACGCCGATTTCGACCTGACCATCGTCGCGGGCGAGAAGGATCGGCGGCGGATGATCGGCTATGGCCTTTGCACCCAAGCCAATTGCCTGGTCGGCGGCTATGCCAAGTTTGAACTGCGCGCGCCGCGCCGCCCCTTGTTCGACGATGACAAGCCGGTGCTGCTCTACAATCCGCATTTCGACCCGGACCTGTCTTCCTGGGTCAGGCACGGGCCGCAGGTGATGGCCGCACTCGAAGCGCTGCGGGGCTGGAACGTCATCATCGCGCCGCATGTGAAGCTCGCCCGTCGCGTCCCGCCGATCCACAGCGACAGCCCGCATATCCGTGTCGACATGGGCAGCCGCCATTCGATCGACATGAGCTACACGACCAGCGCCGACGGCTATCTGGGCGACGTGTCGAGCCAGGTTTACGAGTTTCTGCTCACCCCCCGCCCCTGCATCTTCCTGAACCTCGACCATCATGACTGGCGCGAGGATCAGGCCTTCGCCCATTGGCGTCTGGGCCAGGTGATCGACCGCGCCGATGCGCTTCAGGGCGCGCTCGATCGGGCAGCGGACTTGCAACCGGGCCTGGTTGCTGCTCAGGAAGCGGCAATGCAGGATAGTATCGATCTTTCCCCGGTCCCCGCCTCGCAGCGGCAGGCCGCCCTCATCCTCGATTTTGCGCAGAAGGCACAGGCATGATGCAGACGATCAGCACCACCCTCGGCCCGGTTCGCCTGCTTGGCGAGAACGCGACCCCGATCTGGGGCATGTCCAACGCCGAACGCAATCGCCGCATGGCGGAAAGCGCGGCCAAGAATGGCAGCACGCTGGCGCCGGGCCATGAACTGGTCTTCAACCTCGCCTATGCTTTCGATCCGCTGCTGCTGCGGCTGGTGCTGGAAACGCCCGGCACGATGTTCGCCTGGGCCGGCCAGCCGATCGTCGGTCAGGTGCCCGCGGGCAGCGACCCGATGCAGGCCAGCGGCCTCATCGACCTGTCGGACGGGCGCAAGCTCTACAATCGCCAGCTGCGCAAGCTGGAACAGCCGATGGTGCGCGAACTGGTGCCCCAGACCCGCAAGGCGATCGAGCGGCAAAGCTATTTCGGCGCCTATAAGGGCGTCACCGACCTGCTGACCAAATATCTCTGGCCCGAACTGGCGCTGATCCTGACGCGCATCGCCGCGCAGCTGAAGATGACGCCGAACATGGTGTCGGTGATCGGCGTGACGCTGTGCCTGGTCGCCACCTTCCTGTTCGCCAAGGGGCTGTTCTGGACCGGCTTCCTGTGCGGCTTCATCTTCATGGTGCTGGACACGGTGGACGGCAAGCTCGCGCGCTGCACCATCACCTCGTCCAAATGGGGCAATGTGATCGACCACGGCGTCGACCTGGTTCACCCGCCCTTCTGGTGGTATTTCTGGGGCACGGGCCTCACTTATTGGGGGCTGGGCCTGTCGGCCGGCACCTTCACCTTCATCATGACCGCCGTGATCGCAGGCTATATCCTCCAGCGCCTGATCGAGGGGATGTTCCTCAAGGACTTCAAGATGGACATCCATGTGTGGCGTCCGTTCGACAGCCAGTTCCGCCTGATCACCGCGCGCCGCAACCCGAACATGGTGATCCTGTTCGTCGCGCTGCTGTTCGGCCGGCCCGACATCGGCCTTATCGCGCTTGCCTGGTGGACCATCATCTCGCTGGTCGTCCATGCCGTGCGTCTGGCGCAGGCCTATATCGTCCACCGCTCCGGCCGGCCGATCGTCAGCTGGATGGACGAGGCCGAGGCAGCGGCATGAACGCCACCATCGCCAAGTTCGGCTGGCCCGCGACGCTGGTGGCCGAATTCGACCATTGGGTCGTGCTGCTGCGCCCGGCCCAGCCGACGCTTGGATCGCTGGTGCTTGCGGCCAAGAGCGACGCGACCGCGTTCGGCGACCTGCCGGGCGCGGCCCATGCCGAGCTCAAGACCGTCACCACCGCGATCGAGGCGGCGCTGACCCGCGCGGTCGGCTATGCCAAGATCAACTATCTGATGCTGATGATGGTCGACCCGCATGTCCATTTCCATGTCATCCCCCGCTATGACGGGGAACGCAGCGCCGCCGGCCTGACCATCGCCGATGCCGGCTGGCCGGGCCAGCCCGACCTTGGCAGCGCGGTCAAGATTGACAGCGAAGCTGACACGGCGCTGCGCGATTGGCTGAAGGGGCATTTCGCCCTCTGATCGGACGGATCGGGGCCGGCCGGATCAGGGCCGAAAGGTCAGGCTCAGCACGAAGCGGTTGGATTCCTGCCCCAGATTATATTCGGCCTGCATCGCCCAATGGCTGGACAGTTCCAGATTGGCGCCGGCGATGCCGGCCCAGGGGCGGCGGCTCGACAGGTCGACCTTGTAGCGCAGGCCGACACCATCGCCGTCCTCGAACAAAGGGCCGCTGCGCACCAGCCCCGACACAGTGACATCCATGTCGAAATAATTGGCGCCGACATAGGGTGTCAGGATCGTGTCGCCGCCCAGCGAGACGCGCGGGCCGGCCCGTGCCGCGATGTTGGTCATCCGCATGTCGGACCGGTCCTTCTTCGCCACGCTGATCGTCTTGGCGAGGGACAGGGCGGCAAACCAGCTGTTGCTGCCATAACCCAGGATGCTGCCGAAGGTGAAGGAGGTGTTGTCGACATCCGCCTTGAAGGGCAGCTGACTATGACCGCAGGGCTTGGCCGGGCGACAGAAGGGGAAAGGCACGAAGGCATCGAGATCGATGTCGACGCCGACATCGACATGCCCCTTCACCTTGCCGATGCCGGCGAACAGGTTGAGGAAGGGAAACAGCCAGACATCCGCCTTGAACTCGCTGTTGCTGGTCCGGCTTTCCATCTCCGTCGTGGTGACGAAGGGCACCTGTAGCAGCGACGCGCCCTCGGGCGGATCCTCGCCCTTGGCAATGGCGACTGCCAGGTTCCGGCTGTTCATATGCTGAACATTGTGGATCAGCATGCCGCTGGCGCCCAGCGCGCGCTGGATATGATAGCCACGTTCTATCGCCGCGCGTCCGCCGATCGGCAGCAGCGGATATGTCCTGCGCTCGGGCGGGGGTTCCACCGCCCCTTCTGCGGGCGCAACGGGCATCGGCGTGTCGTTCGTCCCGCTGACGGGATCGGCGCTGGTCGCAACCTGGGTAATTATCGGGACGGGCGGCGCTTCTTCTGCGCGGGCATGGCTCGCCACGCCCAGCGTCATGACCGATAGCAGCGTCAATCCTCGCATCGCCATCATCCCCTGTCCCCCGGCCCCGCGCCCCGCTCCTTCGGGCCGGGCAGACAATATGCGGAAAAGGCGCTCGCCTGGCTTCTGGGTATTTTCCCCCTTTTGCCTGCACATTTCCCCCGATGGTGCCGCCCCCGCCTTCCTCTAGGCTGGTCCGATATGACAGGGAGACATGGCGTGCGACACGCGCTGGCCGGCCCAAGCCTGATGATGTGCCTGGGCATGGCCCTTCCCGCCGCCGCCCAGAATACCCCATCGCGCGAGATCATGGATCAGGCGCAGAGCGTGCAGGCCGGCGAACCGGAACCCGCGCCCGATGCCGCCCTGCCCCCGCCCAGCACCAAGCCGGACCTGGTAATCGCGCCGATCCCGCTGTCCAATCCGGCGATGGGCACCGGCCTCGCCGGTGCGGCGGTGCTCTATTATAATCCCAACGGATCGTCCCGCCCCTAGGTCAGCGGCTTTGGTGGCGGCTACACCAGCACCGATAGCTGGGGCCTGGGCGCATCGCACAACATGACATTGGCCGACGACCGGCTGCGCTTCCAGGGCTGGGCCGGCTATGGCGTCGCCAATCTGCGCTTCTATGGCATCGGCGCCAATGCCGGCGCGTCGAACCTGTCGATCAAGCTGCGCGACAAGGCCTTCGCCGCCATGGTGGACACCCAATATCAGATCTTCAGCAAAGGCTTCCTGCGCCACCTCTCCTTCGGCGCGCGCCTCTATTATCTCGACATGAACGCACGCGTTTCGCTGCCGCTGCCCAATCATCCGAACCTGACACCGCCCGCGATCGAGCGGCACAGCCAGATTGCGATGCTCGGCCCCTCCTTCACCTTCGACAGCCGCAACAATCCGGTCGATCCGCGCAAGGGCGTCTATACCACCGGTTCACTGACCTATGGCGCCGACTGGCTGGGCAGCGACTTCACCCATCACAAGCTGCAGATTGCGGGCAATGGCTATTTCCCGCTGGGGCGCGAGACCGTGCTGGTGGTGCGCAAGACGCTGTGCGAGGCGTCGGACGGCGCGCCCTATTATGACCTGTGCCTCTATGGCCAGAATGGCGACCTGCGCGGCTATGAAACCGGCCGCTATCGCGACCGGGCCAGTTGGGCGCTGCAGGGCGAGGTGCGCCAGCATCTGTTCGGCAAGATCGGCATGGTCGCCTTCGGCGGCATCGGCGGCATTGCGCGCAGCGGCAAGGATATCTGGAAACATACCAAGATGCTCCCCGCCGGCGGTTTCGGCCTGCGCTATCTCGCCTCGAAGGAGGCCAATGTGAATCTGCGGGCCGACATTGCCTGGGGCAAGGACGGCGCCGCCTTCTATTTCGGGATTGGGGAAGCCTTTTAGGTCGGGTAGACAGATCAGACGGTCGGCAAACGACCAAGAGCAGCCCTCACCATCATCGTCACCCCGGCCTTGAGCCGGGGTCTCGCTTCTTTATCTGTCGCATCGAAAAGCGGGATGCCGGGTCAAGCCCGGCATGACGGATGTGGGTAGGTCGGCCTGCGACCAATTCCAGACCTGTTCCCCCTCCCGCAGGCGGGAGGGGAATGACAGGAAGCCACCCATTCCGGCCATTTGGCAGTGCTACGCAACCCGGGGCTTCACGCGCCGTAGCGCCCTTCTTCCACCCATTTCTCGGTCAGCGCGTTGGCGGCATCGACATCCTGCGGGAAGTCGACTTCCTGCCATTCCAGCCCCTCGATCGACACGGTGCCGACCCGGTTGCCCTTGGCGATGATGTCGATCGCGCGCAGATACCAGCGGGCGACGCCTTCGGGCGTGCGCATCATCTGGTCGACCTGGTTACGGAAGATCGCCGGCCCTTCGCCCACGAACGCCAGCATGCCGATCGATTCGGCATTGGTGTCGGGCGGCAGCAGCCGCTTGCCGATATGGTGCAGGCGGCCGCTTTCGTCCCGGTTCACCTTCATGTCGTCATCGTCATAGTCGCCGTCGGGCTTCACATCGACGGTGACGGTGATCGCGTCCTTGGCGCCCGAGACCAGCTTCGCGACGATCTCGTCCGACACGATGGTGTCGCCGTTCAGGATGATGAAGTCCTGATCCATCTCCTCACGTGCGATCCAGCAGCTGCCCAGATTGTCGGCGACCTGGAAGAAGGGATTGAACAGCGTGCGGATGCGCGCGCCGGTCTCGCGATAGAGTTGCAGCGCATGATCCTCGACCCGCTCGGTGCGGAAGCCGGTGACGACGACGATGTCGGTCACGCCATTGGCGACCAGCGCGGCGATCTGCCAACTGATCAGGTTGCGACCGTTGAAGTCGATCATGCACTTGGGCACGTCACGGGTCAGCGGCAGCAGGCGCGAACCCTGGCCGGCGGAGAGGATGATGGCTTTCTTGATGGTCATGCCCGCGCTTTAGAGCGATTTCGCAGCGCAGGGAAGAGAAGGACGCATTTGCGCAATGCGCCGCCCTTCCCTAGATAGACGCCCGCCAGCAACAAACGGCGTGTCACGCGAAAGGCTCCTGTTCCGGTGAAGTTGAAGCGCGCAAAGGGTAGCAGCGCACAGGATGGCTTTGCCCGTATCCTGGCCAATACCGGCTGGTTGCTGGGCGGCAAGGGCGTCGGCGCGGTGCTGAGCCTTGCCTATCTCGCCATCGTCACCCGCACGCTGGGCGTCGCCGATTTCGGCCGCTTCGCGCTGGTGCTGAGCGCCGCCAACGTCATCAAGACGTTGGTGTCCTTCGACAGCTGGCAGATCGTCGTGCGCTATGGCCAGCCGCATCTGGCCGACGGCAACGGCAATGCGCTCAACCGGGTGCTGCGCTTCTGCATCCTGATCGATCTCGCCTCGGCCGTAGCTGGCGGCCTGATCGCCGCGATCATCATCCTCGCCTTCGGCAACCAGCTGCAACTGGGGCCCGGCATGGGGCTTCAGGCCTGGCTGTTCTGCATGGTGATGATGATCACCATCCGCTCCTCCCCCACCGGCATATTGCGCCTGTTCGACCGGTTCGATTCGGCCGCCGTCGCCGAAACCATGATCCCGGTCGGACGGATGATCGGCGCGGGCCTGGCCCTGGCCCTGATGCCCGGCATCACCGGCTTCCTGATCGCTTGGGGCGCCGCCGAACTGCTGTGCGCGGCGGCCTATTGGTATCTCGCCCTGCGCGAAGGCAAGGGTCGGCTCGGCAGCTGGACCGCCGGCCGGGCGCTCGATGCACGCCAGGAAAATCCCGGCATCGTCGGCTTCCTGACCGCCACCAACCTGCAGACCAGCCTGTCCGCCATGGGACAGCAGGTCGCGGTTCTGGTCGTCGGCCTGTTCGTCGGGCCGGTGGGCGCGGGCCTCTATCGCCTCGCCAACCAGCTCGCCCAGTCGCTGACCAAGATTTCCAGCCTGCTTTCGCGCAGCATCTTCGTCGAACTGTCGCGCACCCAGTCCAGCCATGGCGTGGATGCGCTGCGGTCCCTGTTCCGCCGCACCAACCGGCTGGCGCTGATCGCCGGCGCCATCATCATCGCGCTGATCCTGACCATCGGCCATCCGCTGCTGGGCCTGATCGCGGGCAAGGAATTCCTGCCCGCCTATCCGCTGCTGATGCTGCTGGGCGTATCGGCTTGCATCGACCTGGTCGGGGTCAGCTATCGCCCGCTGCTGATGGCGACTGACCGGGCCGGCCTGTCGCTGCGCATCACCTTTGCCTCTACCCTGCTGCTGCTGGGGATGCAGGCGGTGCTGCTGCCGATGAATGGCACGATCGGCGCTGCGATCGCCAATATCGTCGCCTCGATCGCCGGCTTCCTGATGATGGGTCTTGCCACCCGCCATGCGCTGGCATTGCGCGATACGCTGCCGCCGGAGCCCGACGCGAACTGAGCGACACCAGCGCGCCATCCCTGGATCGAGGGGGGAGAGGAACGACGCACTGGTGCCGCGCCCGGTTCAGCCTGATGAGACCGGGCTAGGGAAATTCAATAATATTTGAAGGCGGTGACGATCCCGTTTTGGGTGCTGCACTTGAACGTCTTCTTGACCGTCTTCTGCTTGCCGTCCTTGTCGATCACGACATTGACCAGCGCGCGCACCGCGCCGCGGCTGTCGCTTTTCTTGTCGGTATCCTCGACCTCGCGCAGGGTGACGTCGATCACCCCCTTCTTCGCGCCCTGGGCCTTGGCTTCGTTCAGGCAGGCGGCGACCGACACGTCGCGGGAATCGCCGCTGACCGGAGTGACCGGGGTCGGCGCCGGCGGCGCCGCTTCGGGCGCTGCCTGTGCCATCAGGACGAGGGTGGCGGGCAACAATGCCGCCAGGGGCAGAATCTTGCGCATGCGGGTGCTCCGTTCATCGGGCCCATCTGCCGGGTCCGATTGTTTCTAGCATGCAGCCACAGTGCGCGGCATCGGGAATAACCCGATAGGGAAACGCCCTGCCCCTTAGCGCGCGAGGCCCTTAGCGCGCGAGGATGGATTCGATCAGCACGATGTCGTCGGGCTTGTCGGCGTCGATGCAGGCTTCCGCCTGGTCCATCGCCACCAGCCGCGCGGTCAGGCCGAAACGCCGCCCCACCCGCGCAATGCCGCCGCGCAGGGTCAGGATGCGCAGCAGCGCGCCCACCAGCGCCAGCGGGCCGAAGGCGGACAGGATCTTCCAGCCCTTCTTCCGGTCCTGCTCGACATCCTGCCACAACGCGATCACCGGGCGCGCTTTGGCGCTGCCGAACCAGAAGATGTTCGCGCCCGACCACCAGCCGTCGCGGAATTTGAGCCAGGTGCGGCGCGACTGCGGATAATGGGCCAGGAGGGTCGTCTTCTCGACCATGGCGACGGCGATGTCGGCGCCCGTCGCCTCCGCCACGAACTGGTCCAGCATCGCCGCGTCGAGCAGCACATGGTCCGCCGTCGTCATCAGCAGCGGGAAAGGCAGGTCCGCCTTCTCCATCAGTTCCAGCAGCGAGGAGGCGATGCCCTTGCCGCCACGCTCGAACCGCACGCGCGGATCGCTGGCCAGCCAGGCGGTGGCCGGATCATCGGCGAAATATTCGGGATTCTGCGTCAGCACCACCAGCTGGCCGATCGCCGGATGGGCGAGCAAGGCGCGCGCCGGGCGGTTGATCATCGGCTCGCCTGCGACCGGCACCAGCGGCTTGACCGGTACGCCGGCAGCGGTGGCGAGCGGATCGGCGATCGGCCGCGCGCCTGCCAGCAGGATCGCGGTGATGGTGGCGGGATGGGAGGATGTCATGCCCGCTCGTTAGCCGAGCGAGCCACCGCCGCAAAGCCGCTTATTTCCCCGCAGCGGCCGGTGCGCCCGCGGTCGGCGCGGTCGCCGCCACCTCATGCGTGCCGACCTTCAGCCCCTTGAGCTGGGCCAGGCGCGCGCGGAACGCGGCCAGATTGCTGCCGGTCAGCTGCGCCGTGGTGGTGAACTTCACCGACAGCGGATTGACCACCTGCCCATTGCGATACAACTCATAATGAAGATGCGGACCGGTCGACAGGCCGCTGGAACCGACATAGCCGATCACCTGGCCGCGCCGCACCCGCTGGCCCGGCACAGCCGCGATCCGGCTCATATGGGCATAGCCGGTGGCCAGGCCCCCGCCATGGGAAATGCGGACATAATTGCCATGGCCGCCATGACGGCCGGCAAAGGCGATCACGCCGTCGGTCACGGCATAGATGGGCGAACCATAGCGCGCGCCGAAATCGATGCCGGCATGCATGCGGGTATAGCCCAGGATCGGATGGCGGCGCATGCCGAAGCCCGATGTCATGCGGGCGCCGTCGACCGGCGCGCCCAGCACGCCGCGCTTTTCGCCCACGCCCGATGCCTCGAACCATTCGGTGCGGCCGTCGCTGGTCCATTTCAGCATATCGACCGCCTTGCCCCGCGCCCGGCGGAAACCGGCATAGAGCAGCTCACCCACCTCGACATCGCCGGTTTCGGCGCGATGATATTCGGTGATGATGTCATAGCGGTCGCCCGCGCCGATCGATCCCAGATCGACCTGCTTGGCGATCACCCGCAGGAAGGCCTGCACCGCCTTGGGCGGTGCGCCGGCGGCGCGGGCCGAACGATAGATGCTGTCGCCGACCACGCCCTGGATGCGCAGCGGGGTGTTGTCGACGCGAATGGGCACGCGCGTCACCTGCAGCACGCCGCCGACCCGGTTGAGTTCGACCGCAAGGTCGAGCCGCGCGCGGAAATTGAGCTTGTCGAGCGGCCGGGGCGAGGTGCGGCTGGCACGACGGCCCAGGATGATGTCGAGCCGGGTGCCCGGCTTCACGCCTGCGCCGATATCGCCGCCGACCATGCTAGTCACGGTCGCGACATCGCCGCTGCTGACCCCGGCACGCGACAGGGCGCGGGCCAGCGTGTCGCTGCTGCCGATCTGGGCATTGAGCTCGATCTGCGGCCGTTCGGGCGTTTCCTTGAGCGGCTGCACCGCATCGGTCGCGCCCATCCGCCGGCCGCTGTCCGCGCCCAGCGCCAGCGGCGTGATCATCTGGCTGCGCACCTCGTCATATTGGGCTGGCGTCAGCAGGGGTTCGGGCGCGCCGGGCACCGGCTGGAAACCGGGCGAGAGATAGAGGGCGGTGGCGCACAGGCCAAAACAGGTGGCAAGGCCGCGGAACCAGGTAAGGCTGCCGACATTCTGCCCCAGGTCCGGGACCAGATTGACGTCCTCCGCCCAGTCGCGCAGGCGCGTGCGCCAGTCGCGTGGCGCCGCCGGTCGCTGCAGGCTGTCCGCCAGCCATAGCGACATGGACGCGCCACCCTGCTGAAAACCCGACTGATTATCCTGGAACAAAAGCCGCAACCCCCGGGGTGCTTTTTATCGCATCGCCAACGCAATGGTCCCCGCGCCATGCGTCGGACCGCACCCTTGTGAACGCGCAGGGTTAAAGTCAATTTAAGACGCCGCCATGACCCGCGCCGCTGCGACGAAACGTGCCCATCGCCGGGCAGAGTCCCGTTAACCAACGGAACATCGGGCCGATCGCGCAAAGTCCTTGCCCTGCCCGCCATCCTGCACGACATAGGCCCCATCATGGCCCAGTTCGCCCGTTCGCCCGTCACCGCTGTGCTGGGCCCCACCAATACCGGCAAGACCCATCTCGCCGTCGAGCGCATGTGCGGCCATTCGAGCGGCATGATGGGCTTTCCGCTGCGCCTGCTGGCGCGCGAAGTCTATGACCGCGTCGTCGCGATCAAGGGCGCGCAGCAGGTTGCGCTGATCACCGGCGAGGAAAAGATCGTGCCGCCGGGTGCGCGCTATTTCCTCTGCACGGCCGAATCCATGCCCATTAGTGGCGGCAAGGAAGCCGCCGCGATGACCGGCGGCCTCAGCGATTTCGCCTTTGTCGCGCTGGACGAGGCGCAACTGGGCGCCGATCCCGAGCGCGGCCATATCTTCACCGACCGCATCCTGCGCGCGCGCGGCCGGGAAGAAACGATGATCCTGGGCTCCGCCAGCATCGCGAAGACGGTCAAGAGCCTGGTCCCGGAGGTCGAGATCATCGGCCGGCCGCGCTTCTCCACCCTCTCCTATGCCGGCGCCAAGAAACTCTCGCGCCTGCCCCGCCGCTCGGCGATCGTCGCCTTCTCGGCCGAGGAAGTCTATGCCGTGGCGGAAATGCTGCGCCGCTTCCGCGGCGGTGCGGCGGTGGTGATGGGCGCCCTGTCGCCCCGCACCCGCAACGCCCAGGTGCAGATGTTCCTGAACGGCGACGTCGATTATCTGGTCGCCACCGACGCGATCGGCATGGGCCTCAATCTCGACGTCGCCCATGTCGCCTTCGCCTCGCTACGCAAGTTCGACGGTCGCCGTTCGCGCCGGCTGACGGTCGCCGAAATGGCCCAGATCGCCGGCCGCGCCGGACGCCATCACAAGGACGGCACCTTCGGCAGCCTGGGGTCGGAGGATGGCGACGCCGCCTTCACGCCGGAAGAGATCGAGGCGATCGAGGCGCATCGCTTCCCCTCCGTCGACCAGCTTTTCTGGCGCGACGGCGCCCCGCGCACTGACAGCATCGATCATCTCATCATCGATCTGGAGGCCCGGCCCGACCGCCCGGAACTGCGCGCCGCGCCGCAGGCGGTCGACCTCGCCGTGCTGCGCCGCATGGCCGAAGATCCCGAGGTCCAGGCCCGTGTCCGCTCCAAGCGCGATGTCGAACGGCTCTGGGCCGCCTGTGGCCTGCCCGATTTCCAGAAGCTGGGCGCGGAGCATCATGCCCGCACCGTGGCGCGCATCTGGCGCTTCATCGCCGGCAATGGCTCCGGCTTTGGCGGCCATATCCCGCGCGACTGGTTCGCCCAGCAGATCGCCCGCCTCGATTCGGTGCAGGGCGATATCGACACCTTGTCGGGCCGGATCGCCGCCGCGCGCACCTGGTCCTATATCGCCCATCGTCCCGACTGGCTGGCCAATCCGGTGGAGATGGCGGAACGCACGCGCATGCTGGAAGAAAAGCTGTCCGATGCGCTGCATGCGGCCCTGACGCAGCGTTTCGTGGACCGACGCACCTCTGTTCTGCTAAGGGATATCGGACAGAATGCGAGCAATCTGCCGGTCACGGTCGACCCGGATGGGACGGTCTGCGTCGATGGCGAGACGATCGGGCGACTTGACGGATTTCGTTTCTCAGTCGATCCCGCTACGCGACTCCAGGACAGAAAGCTGTTGCTGGCGGCGGCGGAAAGGCGCCTTGGAAAGGTATTACGAGTGAAGGCTGACGAATTGATGAGCGCTGCGGATACGGATTTCGCGCTCATGGACGATGCGGGACAGACGCCGGGCATCGCCTGGCAGGGAACCCCGGTCGCAACGCTGATGGCGGGCGCAGGCCTGCTTGCGCCCGAAATCCGGCTCGATCGCGCGCTCGCCGCGCTGGGCCCGGATGTGCAGAAGCAGGTGACGACCCGTCTGGCGACCTGGTTCGAGGCGCAGAAGCAGAAGCATCTGCTGCCGCTGGTCAAGATGAGCGAAAGCGCTGCCGATCCGGCTGTGCCTGCCGTCGTCCGCGCGGTCTTCGCCCAGCTGGCCGATGCAGGCGGCGTCGCGCCGCGACTCGACCTCGATTCGGCGCTCGGCCATCTCGACAAGGATCAGCGCCATCTGTTGCGCCGGGCCGGCATCGATATCGGCGTGCTCGATCTCTATCATCCCGGCCTGCTGAAGCCGGGCGCGGCACGCTGGCGCGCGGCGCTGCAGGCGGCGCGCATCGGCAAGCCCTGCCTGCCGCTGCCCCAGCCGGGCCTGACCCTGATCCCGACCGGCGACAAGCCGCAGGAAATGGGCGCCCGCATCGCCGGCTTCCGCAGCTTCGGTCCGCAGATGCTGCGCATCGACATGGCCGAGCGCATGGCCCGCACCGCGCATGAAACGATCGCGAAGAACGAGCCGTTCAGCGCGCTCAGCCCGCAGATCGTGTCGCTGGGCCTGAGCGAAGAAGCCTTCCTGCAGCTGATGCGCGCCGCCGGCTTCCGCCCGATCGATCCGGTGCCGACCCCGGCGCCCGTCGCCGAGACACCGGCCGAAGCCGCACCCGCCGTGGAAGGCACGGACGTGGCCGAAGCGACCGACGCTGCGCCTGAAGCAACGGCGGAAGCCGTCGCCGAGGCTCCCGTCGAAGCGCCGGCCGAAGCGGCAACCGAAACCCCGGCCGAAGCGCCCGTCGCCGCCACCGGCGCCAACTGGGTGTTCAAGGGCCGGCAGAAGGGCCGCCCGCAGGGCGATCGTGGCCCGCGCGGCCCCCGCCGCGACCAGCAGCAGCGCCCCGAAGGCAAATTTGCCGGCAAGGGCGACACTCGCGGTGAAGGTCGTGGCGACAACCGTGGCGGCAAGGGCGGCGATCGCGGCCCGCGCAAGGGTGGCGACCGCGACGATAATCGCGCGCCGCGCGCTACCCCCGCCAGCCACAAGGCCGCGACCAGCAACCATGCCTTTGCCGGCCTGGCCGAACTGCTGGGGCGCAATGGCTGACCCCAAGGGGGCCATGACAATGCCAGGGACGGGCGTCGGCCCGTCCCTGCGCATCGACAAATATCTGTGGTTCGCGCGCCTGTCGAAAAGCCGATCGACCGCGCAGAAGCTGGCCGAGGACGGCCATATTCGCCTCAACGGCCGGCGCATCGACCGGTCCCATGCGCCGGTGCGCGCCGGCGACCTCATCACCTTTCCCCACGCCGCCGGCGTCCGCGTCGTCCGCGTGATCCAGTTGCCCAGCCGACGCGGCCCCGCGCCCGAGGCGCAGGCCTGCTATGAGGAATTGACGGTCGGCAGCTGAACTTGCCGCCGATCGCCTGGTTCAGAACCGGTAGGCGAGCGCCAGAAAGCCGTTCGGCCGCGTCGCATGCTCGACCAGCGGGCTGTCCTTCACCCGGCCCAGCAGGCTGGTCGCCCCGACCGATCCGGTCACGCTCCAGCGGCTGTCGAGCCGATAGACGATGTTGAGCAGCGCCGAGACATCCTTGAACCCTGCCTTGCCGCGATATTGCGCCAGTCCGGACGCTGCCGCCTCCCGCGCATTCACCCCGAAATAGCCATCCATATGCTTGCCGTCGGCAAAGCTGGTGGCGATCGAGGGGGTGATGATGACCTTCGGATTGAGGATGACAGGATAGGAGAGGCTGGCGTCAGCAATGAAGCCGCCGGTGCTGCCGGTAATGCCCTGCGTCGCACCCAGCGTCGCCACCACGCCGCCGCCGGTCAGATTGGCGAACACGCGGCCACCCACGCCCCAGGACAACCGATCGACGCCCGTGGGCACGTCGCGCCGCCGATAGCCGGGCATCGGCGTGACACCCGCGCCGATGGTCAGCGCCCGGTCATCGACCAGATTGAGCCCCACGCCATTGCGGAAATTGGCGAAGAAGCGCCCCTCGACAATGTCGATCGCGGGCAGCGGCAGCACGCGATAATCGTCGGCGCCCTGATAGACCGGCGTCACCGCCGCACCCAGACCGATGACGATCCGGTCCTTGCTCGGCTGCCCCACCGACTGGCGCGAACTGCTGAGATCCTGCGCCTTGACTGCCACCTGCGCGGCTGCGCCCATGGCGAGGAGCGTCATGCTCCATCGGGCTATCGTCGATTTCATTATGCAAATCCCTGTCGAAACGGCCGTCCGAAGATCGACCAGCCCCCATGCCGGCGCACGGGCATCCATGGCCCGACACAGTAATTTCCCGTCAATATACTGTAAATACAGCACAATGTTTCCGGACAATGTCCGGCATCGGCCCGACGCAGGAAGGTCACAACTCATCCTGCATATTTGTTCGGCCCATCGAGCAGATGGTCAGAACTGGTCGGCGATATCCATCAGGCCCAGCAGCTTCTTCGGCGCAATCTGGCGCCAGCTGGCGTGGAGCCGCTCGCCGATATGGTCCCAGTCGGTATCGCCCAGGTCGAGGCGGATGCCGACCCAGTCATTGCCGAAATAGGCGGGGCGGTAATAGCGATCCGGGTCGGCTTCGATCAGGGTTGCCTGTTCCTCGGGCGCGGTGGTTTTCACCAGCACGGCGATGATGCCGTCGCCATGATGGTCGCGGGTGAAATAGGCGAATTTCTTGCCCTTGACGATGCCGAAGCAGGGCATGCCGTGCGACACGATCTCGTCCGCCTGCGGCAGCGCCAGCGCGGCCTCGCGCACCTTGTTCAGCAGCCAGTCGGGCTGACGCTCGCGGGTGACGAAATCAGCGAGCGTGCGCGAATAGAGCTGATGCTCGGCGATCAGGATGCGCCCGGCCAGGCTGTCGGCCGTGTCGCCGGGCAGGATCGCCACCGGGGTCTGGCCCAGCACCGGGCCGTCGTCCAGCTCTGCGGTGACGATATGGACCGAACAGCCGGCATGGCTGTCGCCCGCGTCGATCGCGCGCTGATGGGTGTCGAGGCCCTTGTACTTGGGCAGCAGGCTGGGATGGATGTTGAGCATCCGGTCTTCCCAGCCGGACACGAATTCGGGCGACAGAAGCCGCATATAGCCGGCGAGTGCGACATATTGGACGCCCGCGGCACGCAGCTGCGCGTCGATCACCGCGTCGAACTCCGCGCGCTTCATACCCTTGTGGCTCTGGCCGAAGGTGGCAATGCCCTCGGCCGCGGCGAGCGCCAAGCCGGGCGCTTCGGGATCGTTAGCGGCGACCAGCACGATCTCGAACGGGCAGTCCTGTGCCTTCGCCGCATAGAGCAGGGCCGCCATGTTCGAGCCACGGCCGGAAATCAGGACGCCGATCTTTGCCTTGGTCATTATCCCACTCCGGTCGTGGTGCTTGTCAGCCCAGATGCGTGGCCGACCAGTCGGCCTTGGCGCTCCAGGTTTCGGCGCTGCCCTTGACGGTGCAGCCCTTGTCGCCTTCGCTGACAGTGCCGACGCGGAACACGGTTTCGCCCGCATCCTCCAGCGCCTGGGTGACGCCCACAACATGCGCCTCGTCCACCGCCAGGATCATGCCGATGCCGCAGTTGAAGGTGCGCGCCATCTCTTCGGGCTCGATATTGCCCTGGGCCTGGAGGAAGGCCATCAGGCGCGGCTGTTCCCAGGCGTCGGCGTCGACCGTGGCATGGGTGCCTTCGGGCAGGACGCGCGGGATATTTTCCAGCAGGCCGCCGCCGGTGATATGGGCGAGCGCATTGATCATGCCGGCGCGGACCAGCGGCAGCAGGCTCTTCACGTAGATTTTGGTCGGCGCCATCAGCGCGTCAATCAGCAGCACTTCGTTGTCGAAGAGGGCCGGGCGATCGAGCTTCCAGCCCTTGTCGGCGGCAAGGCGGCGGACCAGCGAGAAACCGTTGGAGTGGACGCCCGAGGAGGCGAGGCCGATCAGGACGTCGCCGGCCTTCACCTTGTTGCCGGTCAGCGCCTTGGAACGTTCCACCGCGCCGACGCAGAAGCCGGCCAGGTCATAGTCGCCGTCGCTGTACATGCCGGGCATTTCGGCGGTCTCGCCGCCGATCAGCGCGCAGCCGGCCTGGCGACAGCCCTCGGCGATGCCGGCGATGACACGTTCGGCGACGCCCGACTCCAGCTTGCCGGTGGCATAATAGTCGAGGAAGAAGAGCGGCTCGGCGCCCTGCACGATCAGGTCGTTGGCGCACATGGCAACGAGATCGATGCCCACGCCGTCATGGCGGTCATGGTCGATCGCCAGTTTCAGCTTGGTGCCGACGCCATCATTGGCCGCGACCAGCAACGGGTCGTCATAGCCCGCCGCCTTAAGGTCGAAAAAGCCGCCGAAACCGCCCAGTTCGGCGTCCGCGCCGGGGCGTCGGGTGGCCTTGGCCAGGGGGGCGATGGCACGGACAAGGGCGTTGCCCGCGGCGATGTCGACGCCAGCCTTGGCGTAGCTGTAGGATTCGTTGTCGCTCATGAGGCTGCGCTCTACGTTCGAAACGGCCCGATGTCGAGTTTTGCGCGGCCATTGCCTCCATATCCCGTTCGCCCTGAGCGAAGTCGAAGGGCATCGCCGAGCGGAGCGAGGCGCCTTCGCTTCGCTCAGGTGAAGGCTTCGACTTCGCTCAGCCCGAACGGGGAAGGTCGTGCAGGTTCGCGCTTGGCATGCGGGGCAAATCTCGCCAAAAGGACGCCCGTGATCCTTGCCAAGACTCTTCGTCGCCTGTCGTTCCCGCCAGCGCTTGCTCTCCACGCCCTTTCCCGCCCGGCGCAGATCGTCGGCGCGGTGGGAATCGGCCTGGTCGGCGCTGCGCTGTTCGCCCAGATGGAAGGCGAACGCGGCGTCCCGCCGATCGCCAGCGGCGGCGATTATGAGGTGCGCGGCGTGAAGGTCGACGTCCAGGCCGGCAGCGCCGATGCGGCCCGCTATGCCGGCTGGCGGCTGGCCCAGCGCCAGGCGTGGAAGATGCTGTGGACCCGCACCCATGGCGGCACCGGCGTGCCCAGCCTGTCCGATTCGCAGCTGGAAGCCATGATCTCGGGCATCGAGGTCGAATATGAACAGGCCGGCCCCGGTCGCTATGTTGCGACGCTCGGTATCTTGTTCGACCGCGCGCGTACCGGCCAGTTGCTGGGCGTTTCCGGCAATGTGATGCGCTCGCCGCCGCTGCTGGTGATCCCGGTCCTGTGGGATGGCGGCTCGGCCGTATCCTATGAACGGGTCAATGAATGGCAGAAGGCCTGGGCGCGTTATCGCACCGGCGACAGCGCGATCGACTATGTCCGCGTCGCGGGCTCGGTCGCCGACCCGGTATTGCTCAACGCCGGCCAGACCGGGCGGCGCGGCCGCCTGTGGTGGCGCGTGCTGCTCGACCAATATGGCGCGGCCGATGTGGTGATCCCGATGGTGCGGCTCGACCGGCAATGGCCCGGCGGCCCGGTGACGGCCAATTTCACCGCCCGCTATGGCCCCGACAACAGCCTGATCGGCAGCTTCGCGCTGCGTGCCTCGAACGACAGCGGCATCCCGCAGATGCTGGACGAGGGCGCGCGCCGGATCGACGAGCTTTATATCCGCGCGCTCAATGACGGCCGCCTGCGGCCCGATCCGTCGCTGATCATCGAGGAACCGGTCGATCCCAGCGCGCTGGCGATCGAGAATGCGACCGAGGCGCCGATCGAGGCGGTCGACATGCCACTGCCCACCGCCGGCGCCAGCGTCGCTAGCTTCGCGATCCAGTTCGATACGCCCGACGTCGGATCGGTCACCGCCGGCGAATCGGCCTTGCGCAGCATTCCGGGCGTCCGCTCGGCCGCGACCAGCAGCCTCGCGCTGGGCGGCACGTCGGTGATGCAGGTCAGCTTCGAGGGCACGGCCGACGCGCTGCGCACCGGATTGCAGGCGCGCGGCTACAGCGTGGCGGTATCGGGCAACACCATGCGCATCTCGCGCCGGCAGGCGCCCGCAGGACAGCCATGAGCCAGATCAGCCTGCCCTTCGAATGGCAGGGCCAGGGCGAGGAGTTTCTGGTGAGCGAGGCCAATCAACTGGCCGTTGCCCATCTGGAACGCTGGCGTGACTGGCCCGTGTCCGTGACTGTGCTGACCGGCCCGCCACTGTCGGGCCGTTCGGCGCTGGGCCGCCAGTTCGTCGCGATGAGCGGCGGCAGCGTGATCGACGATGCCGAGGGGCAGGACGAGCATATGCTGTTCCATGCCTGGAACGAGGCGCAGACCGAGCATCGCCCGCTGCTGATGATCGGCCGCACGTCCCCGCTGCGCTGGACGGTGGCGCTGCCCGACCTGCGATCGCGGCTGGCCGGATCGCCCCATGTCGCGATCGAGGAACCAGACGAGGCGCTGGCGCTGGCGCTGATCGAGCGGCGGCTGGGCGCGTCGGGCGCCAGCTTCGCGCCGGACCTTGCCCCCTGGCTGCTCCGGCGGATCGAGCGCAGCTATGGCGCGATTGCGGCGGTGACGGCGCTGCTGGATGAGGCATCGCTGTCATCTGGACGTAAGATTTCGGTCGCACTGGCGAAAGAGGCCCTGCAATCTGCAGGAATCTTGCCTATAGTCCCGCCCGATCCCACCAACGACCAGCGCGAGTAATCCGTGGCCGAAGCCGATCCCATCGCCAGCCTTTCGCCCGCGGGCGAGCGCTATTTCAACCGCGAGCTTTCCTGGCTGGCCTTCAACCAGCGGGTGCTGGAAGAGGCGATGAACCGGGCCCACCCACTGCTCGAACGGCTCCGCTTCCTGTCGATTTCGGGCGCCAATCTCGACGAATTCTTCTCCGTCCGCGTTGCCGGACTCAAGGGCCAGCAATTGCAGGATGTCGACCTGCGGTCGGCCGATGGCCTGACCCCGGCGCAGCAGCTCGGCGCGATCACCGAAACTACGGCCAGCCTGATGCGCGCCCAGCAGAAGGTCTGGGGCGCGCTGCATGGCGAACTGGTGCAGGTCGGGATCGAGGTGATCGGTCCGTCCGCGGAAATGGATGCCGGCTGCGCCCAATGGCTGCGCGAACATTTCCTGACCCAGATCTTCCCGATCCTGACCCCCCAGGCGCTGGACCCGGCACATCCCTTTCCCTTCATCCCCAATCAGGGCCTGTCGATCGTCTTCGATCTGGAGCGCCTGTCGGACAAGCAGCCGATCCGCGAACTGGTGATGATCCCCTCCTCGCTCGCCCGCTTCGTGCGCATTCCGGGCGAACCGATGCGCTACATGGCGCTGGAGGCGGTGATCCGCCGCTTCTCGGCCGATCTCTTCCCCGGCTATCGCGTCCGCAACAGCGGCGTGTTCCGCATCATCCGCGACAGCGACATCGAGATCGAGGAAGAGGCGGAGGATCTGGTCCGCTATTTCCGCAGCGCCATCAAGCGCCGCCGCCGCGGCCGCGTGATCCGCATGGAGATAGAGGAACGCATCCCCGAACCGGTCGAGGAAATGCTCCAGGACATGCTCCAGGGCCATGAGGCGATCGTGGTCGAGGTGGAGGGCTTCATCGGCATCGGTGACCTTAGCGGCATCGTCGACGCCGACCGCCCCGACCTCAAGTTCGAGCCCTATGCGCCGCGCTTCCCCGAGCGCATCCGCGAATATGGCGGCGACTGTTTCGCCGCGATCCGCGCCAAGGACATCGTCGTCCATCACCCCTATGAGGCGTTCGACGTCGTCATCTCCTTCCTGAAGCAGGCCGCGTCCGACCCGGACGTGGTCGCGATCAAGCAGACCCTCTATCGCGCGGGCAAGCAGTCGGCGATCATCCGCGCCCTGATCGATGCGGCCGAGGCCGGCAAGTCGGTGACCGCCGTGGTCGAGCTGAAGGCGCGTTTCGACGAGGAACAGAATCTGATGTGGGCCGACGCGCTGGAACGCGCGGGCGTGCAGGTCGTCTATGGCTTCATCGACTGGAAGACCCATGCCAAGGTGTCGATGGTGGTGCGGCGCGAGGGCGACCAGTTCCGCAGCTACTGCCATTTCGGCACCGGCAACTACCACCCCATCACCGCGCGCATCTATACTGATCTCAGCTTCTTCACCGCCGATCCGGCCTATAGCCGCGATGCCGCCGCTTTGTTCAACTACATAACCGGCTATGTCGAGCCGCAGCGGCTGGAAAAGCTGGTCATGTCGCCCCGCGACCTGCGCGACACGCTGTGCGCCTGCATCGATGCGGAGATCGACCATGTCCGCGCCGGCCGCCCCGGCACCATCTGGGCCAAGATGAACAGCCTGGTCGACCCGGCGATCATCGAGAAACTCTATGCCGCCAGCAATGCCGGGGTGCAGATCGACCTGATCGTGCGCGGCATCTGCTGCCTGCGGCCGGGCGTTCCGGGCATGTCGGAAAATATCCGGGTCAAGTCGGTCGTCGGCCGTTTCCTGGAACATAGCCGCATCACCGTCTTCGGCAATGGCAAGGCGCTGCCCAATAATGGCGCCAAGGTCTATATCAGCTCGGCCGACTGGATGCCGCGCAACTTCGACCGCCGCGTCGAATTCCTCGCGCCGGTCGAAAATCCGACCGTCCATGACCAGATTCTGGACCAGGTGATGGTCGCCAATCTGATCGATACCGAACAGAGCTGGGTGCTGGACCGCGACGGCCATTATACCCGGCTGGAGCCGGGCGACCGGCCGTTCAACCTGCACCGCTATTTCATGACCAACCCGTCGCTGTCCGGGCGTGGCGCAGCGCAGGAGCATGGTGCGGTGCCGACCCTGCGCCTGCGTGGCCGGGCCTGATCGCGCCATGAACTCGATGCTCAGCCGCGTGCGCGCCATGGCGGAGACCATGGCGACCTCGCCCGAACCCGCCACCGCGCGCTCGGCGATCATCGACATCGGCTCCAACAGCGTCCGCCTGGTCGTCTATGACGGGCCGCGCCGCATCCCCTTCATCCTGTTCAATGAAAAGGTGATGGCGGGCCTCGGTGCCTCGCTCGCCAAGACCGGTGCGATCGAACCGGAAGCGATGGAGCGCGGCCTGCGTGCCATCGGCCGCTTCGCCCATCTGTGCCGGGACATGCGCGTCACCGACATACGCTGCGTGGCGACGGCCGCCGTGCGCGACGCCACCAATGGCGCCGAATTCATCAGCCGTGCCAAGGCGATGGGCCTGACAGTCGAACTGCTGTCGGGCGCGCAGGAGGCGATCGGCGCGGCCATGGGCGTCTTGTCGGGCATTCCCGATGCCGACGGCATTGTCGGCGACCTGGGTGGTGGCAGCCTGGAACTGGCCCGCGTGCGCAAGGGCGCGGTCGAACAGACCATCTCGCTGCCGCTGGGCGTGCTGCGCCTGCCACAGATCCGGGCCAAGGGGCCGCGTGCGCTTGATCGCTGCGTCGCCAAGATGCTGGAAAAGGCCGGATGGCAGGCGGAACCGGACCTGCCCTTCTATCTCGTCGGCGGCTCCTGGCGCTCGCTCGCTCGCTTCGACATGCAACTCACCCATTTCCCGCTGCCGGTGGTGCATCAATATGAGATGAGCGCGGCCCGTGCCGAACAGCTTACCCGCATCGTCTCCCATGTCGACAAGGGCCGGCTGAAGCAGATCCCGGCGATGACCGGATCGCGTGTGCCGACCTTGCCGGATGCCGCCGCGCTGTTGTCGGTCGTCGTGCGTCAGCTCAAGTCCAGCCGGATGATCGTGTCGGCCTATGGCCTGCGCGAAGGGCTGCTCTACGAAAATCTGCCCGACGATATCCGCGCTCATGATCCGCTGCTGGTCGCGGCCGAGGCGGAGGGCGAGGCGCAGGCCCGCTTCCGCGGCCATGGCGACCGTATCGACCGCTGGATTGCGCCGCTCTTCCCCGACGATGACAAGGGTGCGCGCCGCATCCGCCGAGCCGCCTGTCTGCTGGCCGATGTCAGCTGGCGCGCCAATCCCGATTTCCGCGCCGAGCGCGGCGTCGAAATCGCCCTGCACAGCAATTGGGTGGGCATCACCGCTGCCGAGCGAGCGATGCTGGGCCAGGCGCTGCACACCCATTTCGGCGGCGATGTCGGCACGCTGCCCAACCTCGACCGTATGGCCAGCACGGACGCACTGCGCCGCGCCGCACTCTGGGGTCTCGCCATCCGCCTGGCCCAGCGCCTGTCGGGCGGCGTCGAAGGCCCGCTCGCCATTTCCCATCTGGAACGGCATGGCGACCGCATCGACCTCCACCTGCGCGACGAGGATGCCGATCTCTACGGCGAAGCGGTCGAACGCCGGCTGCGCAACCTCGCCCAGGCCATGGGCCTCAAATATCAGCTGCTCGGCGGACAGGGTTAGGCCGACACCGACCGCGCCCGGTCAGGAAAGCGCGATCGCTTCCCGCACGACCAGCACCGGCACGCCGTCGCGCACCGGATAGGCAAGGCCCGCCGCGTCCGACACCAGCGCCTGCCGCCCGCCGTCCCAGCGCAGCTGCGTGCGCGTCGCCGGGCAGACCAGCTTGGCCAGCAGCCAGGGATCGATCGGGGCCGTCTCTTCGCTCATAATCTCGCTCATTGCATCGTCGCGCCGCCGTCGCGCTCGGCGCGACCGACGATCTGCATCAGCTGGATGATCCGGTCGGCCCGCTCGCTCAGCGTGTCGGCCTCCAGCAAGGTCTGCTTGGCCGCCGGGTCGAACGGCGCGATCTGGGCGATGCCGTTGACCAGCGCCATGTCGTCCAGCCGCGACACCGCCGTCCAGTCGACCGCATAGCCCAGCGCATCGGCAAAGCGGCGCGATTCCTGCTCCAGCGCCGCCCGCTCGACCAGATGCAGCACCTCGTCCTCCGGCGCCTGCTCCACCTCCGCCTCGATCTGGCGGAACAGCGTCGACACCTCCAGCTCGCGCACCAGCCGGAACCGGGCCAGCCCGGTCAGGATGATGTTGAACCGGCCATCGTCCAGCGCCTCGATATGGCTGATCCGTCCCAGGCAGCCGACATCGAACAGCGGCGGCTTCTGCCCCTCGCTGCGCGGCTGGATCATGCCGATGCGCCGGTCGCGCGCCGACGCATCCTGCACCAACGCGCGATAACGCGGCTCGAAGATATGCAGCGGCAGTTCCATGCCCGGCAGCAGCAGCGCGCCGGACAGCGGAAAGATCGAGATGCGCGCGCGGTTCACCGGCTCACCGATCCTTTACGAAAACAGGATCTGCGACAGCTTGCGGCGCTGCGCCGCCACCCACGGATCTTCCAGCCCGACCGCCTCGAACAGGGTCAGAAGCTGGGTGCGCGCGGCGCCGTCATTCCAGGCCCGGTCGCGGCGCACGATCTCCAGCAGCTGCTCGGCCGCGCCGTCGCGGTCGCCATTGCCCATCAGCCCGGTCGCCAGCTCGAAGCGCGCTTCATGATCGTCGGCATCGGCCGCCAGCCGCGCCTCGACCCCCGACAGGTCGGCCACGGGCCTGGCATTGCGGGCCAGCGCCAGCGCCGCCTTGGCGCGCTCGATCGCCTGGTCCTTCTGCATCTCGGCGGGCAGTTCGGCGAGCAGCGCATCGGCCTCGTCCAGCTGGCCCAGCGCCACCAGCGCGCGCAGCAGGCCGCTCAGCACTTCGGCATTGACCGGCGCGATATCGGCAATCTGCTGGAACACCGACAGGGCACGCTCCGCCTCGCCGCCGGCCAGCATTTCCTCGCCCATCGCGATTAGCGGCGCGATCTCCTGCGCCTGCGCCTTCTCGTCCGATTCGATCGGCAACTGGCTCAGCAACTGGTCGAGATATTGCTTCAACTGCCCCTCGGTCCGCGCCTGGCTCAGGTCCGCGACCGGCTGGCCCTGGAACACGGCATAGACGGTCGGGATCGACTGGACGCGGAACTGGCTGGCGATGAAGCCATTTTCATCGACATTCACCTTCACCAGCTTGACGCCCTTGCTGGCATAGTCGGCGCACACCTTCTCGATCACCGGCGCCAGTTGCTTGCACGGGCCGCACCATTCGGCCCAGAAGTCGACGATCACCAGGCTCGTGCGCGAAGGCTCCACCACATCCTGGCGAAACGCCTCCACGGCCGCCTTGTCGGCCTCGCTCAGTCCCAGGGTCGCCACGCTTCATTCTCCTGCAATGCGGTTAGTCGCCGCCGTCATACAGCGCCTTATGTGGGGCGTCACCCCCACCCCTGCCAGAGTTGGCGGACAAGTCGTGACGCGCGCGCCGCCTTACAGGAAATATTTGAGCCGGATCGTCTGCCGCACCGGCGCGCCGCTCACGACGAACTCGGCCGACCGGAAGCTGGGCGCGCCAAAGCGCAGCACCGGATTGCGCGAAAAGCCCACCCCTTCGCGCGGAATGCCGGCAAAGGTGTCCAGCTTGCCATTGCCATTTTCGTCATGGATGATCGCGATCGCATAGTCGCCCGGCGCCAGATTGCCGAGCGGGATGGCATTGCCCGTCGTCGCCACGATCAGGTGGCGCTTGTCCGGATCCTTGCTGCAATCGGGAAAATAATCGGCCGATCGCGCCACGCAGATCAGGATGCGCCCCTTGGCCGACCGCAGCCCCTCGGCCGTCATGCTGATCGGCTGGGCCAGGTCCACCGGCGCCGCCCCCGCCAGCCCCGCCATCGCCACCACCGCAAATAGCACCCGACCGATCACGCCTGTTCCTTCCTAAATTCCCCCAACCCCCGGTCGGTGCCGCACAGCCGGTCCCAGACGCGAAAATAGAGGCCATAATTGCACCGATATTGCTCATGATGCCGCTGATGATGGCTGGCGGTGATCAGCCAGCGGCCGATCGGCCCGCGCACCATCCAGCGCGGAAACATCTCCCACCCCATATGGTTGGACACGCCCATGATCGTCATGATCGACAGCACCACGCCCAGCGCGCCGACATGGATCGGGATCAGGAAGACCAGCGCCGGGATCACCACCGCCCCGGTCAGCGCCTCCCACGGGTGAAAGCTCATTGCCGCCCAGGCCGTCGGTGGCCGGCTGGCATGATGGACGGCATGGGCGATGCGGAACAGCCGGGGCGCGTGCATCCACCGGTGCGTCCAGTAGAACCATGTGTCATGCGCGGCGAGATAGAGCAGCACCGACACTGGCAGATACCAGAGCGGATAGCGGCCGACATCCTCATAGATGCGCGTCCAGCCCCGCGCCTGCCAGCCCCAGGCGACCACCCCGGCGGGAATGCCATAAATGGCGGCGGACGCCAGCGACCAGCCAATCTCCCGCCCGATCTGCCGCCCCTGCCCGCGATAGAGGCCCGGCTGCCGCAGCCTTGTCGCCAGCGCAAAACCGCCACTGGCAATCAGATAGCGCACCCCGACGATCAGCGTCATCGCCAGCGCGGACAGGAGGATCGCAGCGACCATAGCGGGGCTATAGCGGTGATTGCGAGGGAGCGGAAGCGGAGGGGTGGGGCTGGTTGGCGCGTATAGTCGCCATTCGACAACGCCCCTCCGTGCCCGAAAGCGGACGTAAGAATTGTGGCTAGGGTATGTGCCGTGCCAAGGCGCGACAAAATCGGCTTCACCGTGCCTGCGCCATCCTAATTGCTTCTGGCAGTGAGGTTGGTTTTAATGCTCGTTCCCTTCGCCAAGCGAATGCACCGTTCACCATTTTCTCGACCGAATAGCCACCGGGACCTTTAATGATCCGATATTTTGCTTTGGCGCGGTAAAGTACCGGCTCAGGCTCAAACCGCCAGTCGGGAAGCGATGTTCGGAGATTATTGAGCTTAGCTATGAGCGCGGCCACCGTCTCAAACCGATCTTCGCGGTTCACCTTGCAGCACTTCCTTATTACAGAAATCAGTTCAACTGGGCACCAAGGGGGAAGGCTTCTCAATTCGATCAGCTTGCCCCTTTTTATCTTGTTCTCAATTATCGAACTGGCATAAATCTGATTATCTGGCGCTACATGTTTTAAATATTCCACCTTTTCTTTTGGCGATAGCCAGTCAGTCTCATCGTATGGCAGATATCCACCCAAGAGCTGATAAAGAACAAGGCCAAGTTGATAGATATCTCCTCGTTGATAAGCGCGCCCGGAATCGGCTTCTTCCGGAGTGCGATAAAGCAACGAATGACGGGATCCCGTCTGGGCGTATCCACCCTCACCGACCTTCACGACAGATCCGAAATCGCCGATAACAAAGCGGCCATCCCCGTCGCAAAATATATTGGAGGGCTTCAAATCGCGATGAATGTAGCCTTTCCCATGGATGAAGCTCACGCCGCTGGCAATATCTAACATGATATCAACGGCTCGTTTGACGTTAAGTCGTCCGGCAGACATTACGTCGTCAAGGTCTCCGCTTTCGCAAAATGGCGTGATGAAATAAGCATCTTCCGCATTAATTGGTGCAGCATCATCGACTTTTAGGACATGATCATGCGCCAAGTCGCTTAGCATCTTTGGCTCTGCGTGCGCACCGTCTCCCCAGTAATAAAATTTCACAACTAAATTGCGATTCAGAATCTTATTTTTTCCCATCAGAACAAAGCCGTTGCCGCCTTTGATGTTGATACTATCAAAATCGATTTTGCTCTCTAACTGGTCGACTACGGCGCGGACGCTTGGCGTCAAAACACTCTTGTCTATCGGCATCGATTTATCTCAGACTTTGGCCAGCTTCCAAGCCGCCGCTCGATAAGCATCAGCTTGATATTGTTTAACTGACTGCGGAGGCGTTGCGACGTTGCTCTTTTTCGTGAAAGCGGCGAGCGTGGGCGGACTCACGAAGGTGACTTCGGTGCCGGAAAGCTGAAACAGCGCCTCGATCTTGAACGTGATCCCGCCCGCTGCCAATTGCCCAGTTGCTTTTCGAGACTTAATAGCAAATCCATCGATTTTATTTTCGTTAGCGAAGGCCTTTATAGCTTTCATCAAAGCATCAAGGGACGCGGCATCCTCATGATCGTGAAGCGAGAGCTTCTTCGTGGCACAATTAATATGCTCGATATTGCCCTCGCTATCAGAGCTAACAATAGCGAGATTCGCTTCCTTACCTTTTATATCGACCCCACAGATTATCACGGCTCGCACACTCCCTGTTAGACAGATGCATCTGCCGACAAAGTTGCGGCTCAATCAAGTCAAAGATGATGCGGTACGACGAGTAACGCTTTCACACCACTAATCAGCGGCAATTTTCGGCATTACGCTCAGTTCGACGGAGAGGCCGCAGATAAGGTGCATAGCCGACCGTCCTTTCGAGAGGCCCAATCAGCAGCTTCTGTCGGCAGCAGCTTAGCGCGGCGGATGTGCACGATCGACGCTGGTCGGTAGTCGACACCTGATGAATGGGAGCTATCGCAATATTGCCGCGCCAAACCGGATATTCGCCTATCGGCCAATCCCATCCAGCTTTCCTACTCAACCAATCTCTGATCTATCCTCCGCGATGGAGCAGTCACGCCCCCGCCCCTGCGCGCGCGCCAATGCGCCGCTACCCCCGCAACCCAACAGGCGCGCCACCGTGACCCGGATGGCACTTCGCCATGCCCCGAATGTGATCCAACAGGCGCGTCGGCGGCGCGTTTCAGGCGCGAAAAGGCCGCAAAACGCCGATATCATCGCGCCACGACACTGTGAACTTCGCGCTGTGACCCTGGAGCGACCCAGGAGTGACCCTGAAACCGCCCTCTGTCGGGCGCACCACTCAGGTGCGGGGGCGGGCCTGGCGGTAGCTGCCCAGAACGCGCACCCATTTGGTGTGGAATTCCAGCTCGGCGAGCGCGCGGTCGACCGCCGGGTCGCCCGGCATCCCTTCGATATCGCAATAGAATTCGGTCGCGGCAAAGCTGGCGCCGCGCTGGTAGCTTTCCAGCTTGGTCATGTTGACGCCATTGGTCGCAAAGCCGCCCATCGCCTTGTAGAGCGCGGCCGGGATATTCTTCACCTCGAACAGGAAGGTGGTCATGACCGGGCCGACGCCCGCCGCCGGTGCCTTGGGCTCGCGCGCCAGCACCAGGAAGCGGGTCATATTGTCGTCGCTATCCTCGATATTCTCGGCGATCAGGCGCAGGCCATAGATTTCGGCGGCCAGATAGGGGGCGATCGCCCCCTCGCCCGGCGCCCGCGTCTCCGCCACCAGCGCGGCGGCGCCGGCGGTGTCGGCATAGGCGACCGGCTGGATGCCGCGCTCGCGCAGATAATGGCGGCACTGGCCCAGCGCCTGCGGATGGCTGATCGCGCTCTTCACCGGCACCGTGTCGGGCGCCATCAGGCAGTGGCGGATGCGCAGGAAATATTCGTCGACGATGTGCAGCCCGGATTCGGGCAGCAGGAAATGCATGTCGGCGACGCGGCCGTGCAGGCTGTTCTCGATCGGAATGATCGCCCGGGCGGCAAGGCCGTTGCGCACCGCGTCGATCGCATCCTCGAACGCAAAGCATGGCAGCGGCACGCAATCGGGGGCGTAGCCGAGCGCGGCCAGGTGCGAATTGGCACCGGGCGCGCCCTGATAGGCGACGGCGCGCGCCGGATCGGCAGCGGCCATTTGCGACATGTCGGCGACCAGCGCGCGAGCGGGGGCGGGATAATTTTCCATGCGTGCCTGCGCGCTTAGGCAGTTGGGGGATCGCGCGCAAGCATCGGCGGGGCGGCGGGGCGCGAAAAGCGCCACGGCGGGTTGCACCCCGGCCTATCCCCCATTATGGCAAGTGCTTAAGTGGGGGAGCGCACGACAGCCTCCATAACAAAGATGCGAGGGAAATCTGCGGATGGGCGATCGATTCAACACCGTTGCAGGGTGGGCGTTGTTTGCAGGCATCATCGCGCTGGGTGGCGCGATCGTCAGTTCCAAATATTTCCACGATGAACGGCCCGAAAAGATGGGCTATGCGATCGAGGGCGTCGAGGTGGAAGGCGAAGGTGGCGGCGACAGCGGCCCCGGCCTCAATACCCTGCTCGCCAGCGCGGATGTCGCGGCCGGCGAAAAGGTGTTCGCGAAATGCGCCGCCTGTCACACCGTCAACCAGGGCGGCGCCAACGGCATCGGCCCCAATCTCTATGCCACCGTCGGCGAAGGCATCGGCCAGGGCAAGGGCGGTTTCGCCTTCTCCGAAGCGCTCAAGAGCAAGGGCGGCGAATGGAGCTTCGACAATCTCGACCATTGGCTGAAAAGCCCGCGTGAATTTGCCCCCGGCACCAAGATGACCTTTGCCGGACTCTCCAACCCGGCCGATCGCGCCAACCTGATCGCCTGGCTGAACACGCAGGGGTCCAACCTCCCCCTGCCCGCCGCCGATGCCGCGCCCGCCGCTGCCGACAATGCAGCTCCGGCCGAAGGCGGCGACAACGCCGCCAACGCGACCGAGGCCCCGGCCGAGAACGCGGCGCAGTAAATTTCGGATAGGGCGCGGCCGGTGGCGGCGCCCTTCTCCTATCGGCCGCGCACCGCCGCCACGCCGCGCTGGGCATCCAGCGCCACGACCAGATCGGCCCGCGCCGGCATCTCGTCCAATATATGCCGGGTCAGCCGCTCGTAATGCTGGATGAAGCGGGCGACCTCTTCATCGCTCATCACCGCACTGCCGCCACCGGCCGCACGCAATTCCGCCTCCTGCTGCGTCCGCCAGCCCTGCACCACCGCAAACCCCGGCGCCGCCAGCAGCGCCAGCGCATCGATCCGCCCGAACAGCGTCTGATACTCGCCCGCCAGCGCCGCATTGACGAAGCGCCGCCAGCGCCCGTCGCCATCCTCGTCCCGCTCCAGCGCGTTGACCGGGGCATCCAGTTCACCGACCTCCTGCGCCCGCGCGCCCACGCACCAGCCCTCCAGGATCAGCAGCCGCTGCCCCGCTCCGGCCTCCGGCCACGCGTTTTCAGGCAAGCGATCATCCAACCCCTTGTCGAACCGCGGCAAGCGCACCGCCCGCCCCGCCGCCAGCGCATCCAGCACCCGCAAGCCCAGCGCGACATCATGCGTCCCCGGCACGCCCCGCGTCCGCAGCAGCGGATGCACGTTCTGCGCCAGCACTTCCCGCTCACCCTTCGTCAGATAAAGATCGTCGATCGACAGGATCGCGCTCGCCACGCCGCGCGCGCGCATGCGCGCCTGCAACGCCTGCGCCAATGTGCTCTTGCCGCTGCCCTGCGCCCCGCACAGGCCCAGCACGGCCAGGCCATACTTCTCTTCCAGCAGGTGCAGCGCCAGGCGATCGACCGCATCGAGCG
Source organism: Sphingomonas sp. S-NIH.Pt3_0716 (assembly GCF_003950715.1). NCBI lineage: Bacteria > Pseudomonadati > Pseudomonadota > Alphaproteobacteria > Sphingomonadales > Sphingomonadaceae > Sphingomonas > Sphingomonas sp. S-NIH.Pt3_0716. The sequence goes on from NZ_QLJK01000001.1 coordinate 267,966, forward strand.
CCGTCGCCGCCATGGTCAGAGCTGCGCGACCAGCAGCTTGTCGATCTTGCGCCCGTCCATGTCGACAATCTCGAAGCGCCAGCCCTGATCCTCGGCATAGTCACCGACTTCCGGCAACCGCTTCAGCAGCCACAGCACATGGCCCGCGACCGTCGCATAATCGCGATCTTCGGACAGGTTGATGTCGATCTTCTCGGCCAGCTGGTCGATCGGCATCTGCCCCGACACCAACAGACTGCCATCCTCGCGCTCGACCAGATCCGGCTCGTCATAGACATCGCGGTCCGACGCGAAATGGCCGGCGATGGCGGACAGCAGGTCGGCCGGGGTCACGATCCCCTCGAAATGCCCATATTCGTCATGCACCATCACCATCGGCACGTCGGACTTGCGCAGCACTTCCAGCGCATCCATCGCGTCGACCTGGTCAGGCACGACCTCCGCCTTGCGCAGCAGCGCCTCGATATTCAGCGCCTCGCCCCGGAACAAGGCGGTCATGATGTCGCGCGCCTGGACGATGCCGATAATGTCCTCCACCGATCCGCGCCCCACCGGCAGGCGGGTATGCGGCGTTTCCAGCAGGCGCAGGCGGATCGTGTCCTCATCGGCGTTGATGTCGATCCAGTCGACATCCATGCGCTGGGTCATCACCTCGCGCACCGGCCGGTCGGCCAGCCGCACCACGCCGGAGATGATCGCCCGCTCGCTTTCCTCGATGATGCCCGACCGGCTCGCCTCGGCGACGATCAGATGCAGTTCCTCGACCGTGACATGATGTTCGGATTCGCGGTCCAGCCCCAGCAGCTTGAAGATCAGGCCGCTCGACTTGTCGAGCACCCACACCACCGGCGCGGTCAGCTTGGCCAGATACAGCATCGGCGTTGCCACCAGCACGGCGATCGGCTCGGGTTGGCGCAGCGCGAACTGCTTGGGCACCAGCTCGCCGATGATCAGCGAGGCATAGGTGGTGAGGCCGATGACCAGCGCAAAGCCCAGATTTTCCGCCATATTGGGCGACAGGCCCAGCGCCGCCAGCCGCTCGCCGGTCGGTCCGCCCAGGCTGGCGCCCGAATAGGCGCCCGAAATGATGCCGATCAGGGTGATGCCGATCTGCACCGTCGACAGGAACTTGCCTGGGTCCGCCGCCAGCTGCAACGCCGACTTGGCGCCGCGCTTGCCCGCCTTCTCCATCGCCTGCAGCCGTGGCTTGCGCGCGGACACGATGGCCAGCTCCGACATCGCGAAGACGCCGTTCAGCGCGACCAGCGCCAGGATGATGATGAGGTCTACCCAGGGGAAGGGCGTCGGAGCGGGAGGGGGGATCGTGGCCATGGTGGTCCCCTCCCCTATAACCTTTATTCTTTCGTTTTCACAACCATCCCATCATCGCCCGTTCAGTTCACTTGTGGAACAATCCATCGCCTGGGTTATTAGGGAGGCATCCATCCACGCGGATGCCAAGGACAAGGGAATAGAAGAATGAGGATTTCGCACCGGATCATGATGGCGGCCGGCCTGGCCGCGATGCTGACCACCACCGCCTGCACCACCGACCCGGAAACCGGGCAGAAGCGCATGTCGAAGGCGGCGATCGGCGGCATTGGCGGCGCGCTGGGCGGCTATCTGCTGGGCGATCTGGTCGGCGGCCGGCATGACCGCACCGAAAAGATCCTGGGCGCCGGCATCGGCGCGATCGCGGGCGCCGGCATCGGTTCCTATATGGACGAACAGGAACGCAAGCTGCGCCAGCAGACCGCCGGCAGCGGCGTCGACGTGATCCGCCAGGGCGACGACCTGCTGCTGCGCATGCCCTCGGGCATCACCTTCGCCTTCAACGACGCCAGCGTCCAGCCGCAGTTCCGCCCCACGCTGGACGAGGTATCCTCGATCCTGTCGCAATATCCCAAGACCTATATCGACGTATATGGTCACACCGACAGCGACGGGTCGGACGCCTATAACCAGACGCTGTCGGAACGCCGCGCCCAGTCGGTCGCCGGCTATCTGACCAGCCATGGTGTCCAGTCGGCCCGCATCGCCACGCGCGGCTTTGGCGAAACCCAGCCGATCGCGTCGAACGCGACCGAGGAAGGCAAGGCTGCCAACCGCCGCGTCGAAATCAAGATCTCGCCCGTCACCGAATCCGACGTGCGCAGCTGACGATGGCTCGGGCCGCTCGAACGGGCGGCCCGACCGACCATCTGCGCTGCCGACAGCACAAAACCGCCCCTACACCCCCGTCAACATTATCCTCATTGACCTTCGCGCGCGCCGGGCATAGCAGGGCCGCCGCTGTCGCAACCCAAAGAGTGCCCTGACAATGACCTATGTCGTGACCGACAACTGCATCCGCTGCAAATATATGGATTGCGTCGAGGTCTGCCCCGTGGACTGTTTCTACGAGGGCGAGAACATGCTGGTCATCAATCCCAACGAGTGCATCGACTGCGGCGTGTGCGAACCGGAATGCCCGGCCGAGGCTATCCTGCCCGACACCGAGAACGGCCTCGAAAAGTGGCTGGAACTCAACACCAAATATTCGGCCGAATGGCCCAACATCACGGTCAAGGGCGAGGCCCCGGCTGACGCCGACGCGATGAGCGGCGTAGAGAACAAGCTGGAACAGTTCTTCTCGCCCGAACCCGGCGAGGGCAGCTGATCGATATTATCCTGCGCCATCAAGGCGCAGCGTCCCATTTTGTGCCGCACCCCCAGACTTTGTGTCCGGGGGTGGCAATTTTGTTACGAATCTGCTAAATAGCGCCCAGCGGACGAACATGGTCGCGTTCGTCCTGGAGTATTCGCATCATGTCTTGACGGTGACGCCGCGGACTTTCCCCGACTCGTGCCCCTGCTGCACCTGCCCCGCGACGGCCCGTTCCCCGGTTGAATAGAAAGGTTTCAAATGGCTGCCAAGGCGCTGTCCTTTGACGTTGGTGATTATGTCGTTTACCCCAAGCACGGCGTGGGCCGTGTGATCGAACTCCAAAAGGAGCAGATCGCGGGCATGGAGCTGGAGCTGTATGTGCTCCGTTTCGAAAAGGAGCGCATGACGCTGCGCGTTCCCACCAACAAGGCCGAAGGCGTCGGCATGCGCAAGCTGTCCTCCAACAAGACGCTGGAGGAATCGATGGAAACCCTGAAGGGCAAGCCCAAGGTCAAGCGCACCATGTGGTCGCGCCGCGCCCAGGAATATGAAGCGAAGATCAATTCGGGCGACCTGGTGTCGATCGCCGAAGTGACCCGCGACCTGTTCCGTGCCGATGACCAGCCCGAGCAGAGCTATTCCGAACGCCAGATCTTCGAGGCCGCTTCCAGCCGCCTCGCCCGCGAACTCGCCGCGATGGAAGAGACCGACGAGCCCACCGCGCTGCAGAAGATCCTGCGCATCCTCAATGAGGCCGCGCCGAAATATGCCAAGGTCGAAGGCTGATCCCTTCGCCCGAACAGGCTGAAACATGATGAAGGGCGCCCTCCCAGGGGGCGCCCTTCTTCGTTACGGCGGGGCCATTGCGGGAATCCCGCCCTCGTCCGTTGACTCCCCCGAACCGTTCTTCAGGACGCATAGGGGAATAGCCATGAACGACCAGAATGACGCGCAGCAGGATCTGATCCAGCGCGGCTATTCGCGCCGCGACGCCGCCCGCATATTGGGCGTGCTGGGCGCGGGCGTGGCGGTCGCCACCGCCGGAACCCCGGTCTGGGCGCAGCGCAATGACGGCCCGGAAGAAGGCAATTTTCCCAAGGTGCGGATCGGCTCCAACGAATGCTGGACCGGCCCCTTCCCCGTCGCCCAGGCCGCCGCGGCGAAGATCGTGTCCCACGCCAATTTCTATCACCCCGGCACCGAAGTCACCGACTTCAAGAAGGCGCTCGCGACCATCGAAGGCGTGCCGGTCGACCATGTCCTGCCCTGGCCGGGGTCCAGCGATCCGCTCTCGCGCATCGTCGTCGCCTTCTGCTCGCCGCAAAAGGGGCTGGTGACCGCCGATGTCAGCTATGAACAACCCTGGGGCACGGCGGAATGGGCCGGCGCCAAGGTGACGAAGGTGCCGTTGACGCCCGACTATCGCCATGACGTGAAGGCGATGCTCGCCGCCAATCCGGACGCCGGCCTCTATTATATCTGCTCGCCCAACAACCCCACCGGCACACTGACGCCGGTGGCCGACATCGAATGGCTGGTCGCCAACAAGCCGGCCGGATCGATCGTCCTGGTGGACGAAGCCTATCTCCATTTCTCGCACGGCCAGTCGGCCGCGCCGCTGGTTGCGCAGGGCAAGGACGTGATCGTGCTGCGCACCTTCTCCAAGCTGTTCGGCATGGCCGGCATGCGGCTGGGTGCCACCATCGCACGGCCCGACCTGCACGCCAGGATGATGCGCTATGACGGCAAGCGCATGTCGACCAACCTGCCCCTGCCTTCGGTCGTGTGCGGCACTGTGGCGCTGACGCAGAAGGCGCTGATCGAGCAGCGCCGGGCCGAGATGATCGCCGCGCGCGACTTCACCTTCGCCCATCTCACCAAGCGCGGGGTCAAGTTCATTCCGTCGGACGCCAACATGTTCATGGTCGACTGGGGCAAGCCGGCCGCCGGGGTTCAGGCCCAGTTCCTGGCGGCGGGTGTCGGCATCGGCCGCAACTGGGCGCCCTGGCCCACCATGTCGCGCGTCACCGTCGGCTCGATGGCCGACATGCAGGCCTTCTGCGCCGCGCTCGACAAAATCATGGTCTGAAAAAGGGCCGGCTTCGCTGTGGAAGCCGGCCCTTTGGATCAATTGCCCTTCACGCTGTCGGCGGCATCCTTGGCGGCGTCGCCGACATCGCTCGCCGCCTGACCGACCTGGCTCGCCGCGCTCGACACGGCATCATCCTTGCGGGTCTGGCTGCTGATCAGGAAGAAGGCGGCAACCGCCACCACCACGACCAGCAACAGGATCGCGATGGTCGTGCCACCGCCGCCGCTGCGCTTTTCGATGATCGTCGTCGTGGGCGCCGGGCGTTCCTGATAATCTGCCATATAGTCTCTCCTCTTTGTCACCCCGTGGGGGCAACAATGCCGGAGAGCGGGCAAAGGTTTCAGCCGCCCCGCTGGCCCGCCTTACTCGCCGGTCGGGACGAAGGCGCCCTTGGCGCGGTCCTTCACCACCTTGTCGGCGCGGAACACCGATCCGCTCATGGTGATATAGACGCCCGGCTCGGCGACCTGCGCGGTGGCGAAAGCCATGCCAAGGTTGAAGCTCGCATCGCTCTCGCCAAAGCGCGCCGGGGCCAGCGCACCGACCAGCACGACGGTCTTGCCGGGAATGTCCTGCAACAGCTTGGCCGTCTCGGTCATGGTGTCGGTTCCATGGGTGATGACGATATGCTTCTCACGCGCGGCGGCAACGCGGGCGGCGATCAGCGCACGATCCGTGTCGTCCAGCTCCAGGCTGTCCTTGCGGGTGATTTCCTCGATCCGGAAGGGCCGCTTGACCCGTGCCACCTGCAACAGCTTGGCCATCACCGTCTCGCCGACCTGATAGTCGGACAGGGCGTCGAAATAGACCTTGTCGATCGTGCCACCGGTGGTGAGCAGCAGGATGGGGGTTTCGGGGGACAGCATGAACGGACTCCGTATATCGATCGCGACCCCTTAACGGATAATCGCGCGGACCGGAACCGTCCCTATTCGCGCCGCGCCATCGCCGCACCCCGGTCGCGCGCAGCAACCAGCGTGTCGGTCAGAAGGTCGAGCAGGCGATGGTCGGCGTCCAGTACATTGAGGCCCTGGCGCGTCATGCCGCCGGGGCTGGCGACCTGATCCGCCAGGGTCGCCGGGCTGACGCTGGCGCGCGCCGCCATGTTCGCCGATCCCTGCACCGTGGCCAGCGCCATGCGAGCGGCCTGATCGGCGGGAATGCCCAACGCCTCGCCGGCGCGCGACAGTGCATCGATGAAGCGGAACAGGAAGGCCGGGCCGCAGCCCGACAGGGCCGTCACCTGATTGAACAGGGCTTCGTCCCCCATCCATTCGGCCAGGCCCAGCGGCGCGATCAGCGCGGCAATATCGGCCTTGGCCGCCGCATCCGTCGCCGCATCGGTGTAGAGCGCCACCACGCCCTCGCCCAGCCCGACCGGCAGGTTGGGCATGGCGCAGACGACATCGCGCGGCGCCGGGAAATGCCCGCGCAGGTCGGCGATCGGCGTACCGGCCAGGATCGACACCAGCCGCGTCTCCGCCGTCAGCAGCGGCGCAAGACCAGTTGCGACATCGGCGATCTGATAAGGCTTCATGCCCAGCAGCACAGTCGTGCCGGCGGGCAGCGCCGCGGGATAGGCGGTGACGACGGTCACGCCCTGCGCCACCGGCTTTCCGCTCGGCCGCAGCACGGTGACGCGCGCGGGATCTAGCCCGCACGCCAGCCAGCGGGTCAGCATCTGCCCGGCCATGTTGCCGCAGCCGACAAGGAAAAGATGATCGGGCCAGCAGGCAATGGTCATGGTCAGGCTTTCAGGCAGATATGTCAGGCTTCGCCGCGGGTTTCGATCAGGCTCGCGCTGATCGCCTCGCTCGGGCTCTTGCCGCCCCACAGGACGAACTGGAACACGGGATAGAAACGCTCGCACTCGTCGATCGCAGTCTCGATCAGCACCTGCGCCTGGTCGAGCGTCAGCGTGCCACCCTGCCCCAGCAAGGCGCCATGGCGGAACAGGATGATGCCGCTCGACGACCATAGCTCGAAATGGCCGAGCCAGAGCTGTTCGTTGATCAGGCCCAGCGTCTCGTAGATGACGGCGCGCTTGTCGTCATTGACGCGGATGTCGGGCAGCGCGAGAAGCTGCAGCACCTGATCCTCGTCACGCCAGATGCCGCGCAGCTCATATTGCGCCCACGACCCCTGGGTACTCGCGACGATCTCATCCTCGCCGACCTGCTCATAGCTCCAGCCATGCGCCTCGTAAAAGGCCGCCAGCATGTCGATCGGCGCGGCCTCATGGCCGCCATTCTCAAATTCGTCGCTATCCATCATCGGCGCGCCTTTATCACCGCAAGCGGCGAAAGGACAGGGCGCTTACTCGGCGCCCGCATCCTTATCCACAGCTTTCGTCTTGGCGGCGCGCACGGTCTTGGTGACCGGTTCGGGCGCCTTGCCTTCCAGCGCGTCGAGGCGGGCCTTGAGCAGTTCGACTTCCTCGCGCGCGGCGGCGGCCATCGCCTTGACCGCGTCAAATTCCTCGCGGCTGACGAAGTCGACGCCGCCGATCCATTCCTTGGCGCGTTCGCGCGCATTGGATTCGAACTCGCGGGTCATGCCCGCGACCGTGCCGGCAGCGCCGTTCACCAGCTTGGCCAGGTCGTCGAAAAAGCGGTTCTCGCTCTGCATGATCGTCTATCCTCGTATCAGGCGCGTGGATGCGCCGAAATCATATCTGGGTCTGGAGTGCCGGCGCGACAAGCCTGTGCGCATCCGGGTTCAGGCGGCCGACCTCATAGTTGAGGTAGGAGGCAAAGACCAGCCAGACCAGATAGGGCAACATCAACGCACCGGCAAAGGGACGGATCCGCCAGAACAAGGTGGTGGTGAGCGCCACCAAGAGCGCCAGCACAAGGATCAGCCCCAGCGCCGCCCCCACCTGATGCGCGCGAAAGAAGAGCGGCGACCAGGCAAGGTTGAGCGCCAGTTGCACCAGGAACAGCGCGACCGCCGCCCCCCGTCCCCTGGCCCCGCGCGCATGCAGCACGATCGCGAAGGCCAGCGCCATCAGTATATAGAGGATCGTCCAGGCGACGGCGAAGGCCCAACCCGGCGGCATCAGCGCCGGCAGGTTGAGCGAGGCGAACCAGCAATTGCCAAAACCGCTATTGGCGAACTTGCCCGACAGGAAGCCGAGAAAGACGATCGCGGGCACCGTCACCAACGCCCAGCGCAGATAGGCAAGACGCAACTGACCCTGGGACGCGATCTCGTTCATCGGCAACGCAGCTCCAAGCTATTCGGCGGGTTCGGGCGAATCCTTGAGCGCCGAATCCAGTTTGCGACCAACGGTTTGCGGAGAAACCGTGCGCTTGGCAACGCGCGAATAGAAAATGGGAATGAGGAACAGGGTGATGAGCGTCGCCAGGCTGACGCCGAACACGATCACCACGCCGATCGAATGGCGCGCCGCCGCACCGGCCCCGCCGCGCAGCACCAGCGGCACCGCGCCGATGACTGTCGCGATCGACGTCATCAGGATCGGGCGCAGACGCCGCTTGGCCGCCTCGCGGATCGCCTCGGCAATCTCCATCCCCTCGTCGCGCAGCTGGTTGGCGAACTCGACGATCAGGATGCCATTCTTGGCGGCGAGGCCGACCAGCATGACGATGCCGATCTGGCTATAGAGGTTGATCGACCCGCCGGTGATCGCCAGGCCCAGCGCGCCGCCCGCCACCGCCAACGGCACCGTCGCGATGATGACGCCGGGGTGGATGAAGCTTTCGAACTGGGCCGCGAGCAGCAGATAGACGATCAGGATGGTGAGGCCGAAGACGATCCAGATCGACCCACCGGTCTCACGCAGCGACTGACTTTCGCCACGATAGCCGATCGCCAGCACCTCGGGCGACTGGCGCGCCTGATCCTCCAGGAAGGCCAGCCCCTGCCCCAGCGATGTGCCCGGCGCCAGCGCGGCGGTCAGGGTGATGGCGCGCAGCTTGTTATAGCGGTTGAGCTGACGCGGCCCGGCCACTTCGCGCACGGTCACGACCGCCGACAGCGGCACCAGCACGCCGCTGCGGCTGCGCACCTGGATACGTTCCAGATCGGCCAGCGTCTGGCGCCCGTCCCGCTCCGCCTGCACCAGCACGCGATATTCCTCGCCGCGATCGACATAGGTGGTGACGCGGCGCGAACCGAGCAGGCTTTGCAGCGCCTGGCTGACATCGTTCACCGACACGCCCAGGTCGCCGGCGCGCTGCAGATCGGTTTCGATCCGCATCTGCGGCTTGGTTTCCTTGTAATCGCTGTCGAGGTTGATGAGCCCCGGATAGCTTGCCGCCGCCAGCATGATGCGGTCGCGCGCGGCTACCAGCCCTTCATAGGTGGAACCGGCCAGCACGATATTGACCGGCAGGCCGCGACCACGGCCCAGCCCCGATCGCGGCGCTGCATTGCCGCGCACGCCCGGCTGGTCGGCGATCACCTTGTTGATGATGGTCGCGACTTCGGCGGTGGTGATGGTCCGGTCTTCCCACGGCCGCAGGAAGGCGATGACATTGCCGTTGTTGTAATCGTCGGTGGTGCCGAAGCCGCCGGGGGTGCGGATCACCAGATTCTGCAGCGTGCCATCCTTGCGCAGGAAGGCGAGATCATTCTCGATCTTCTGCATATAGGCCATCATCCGGTCGAAGCCGGTGCCTTCGGGCGCGTTGACATTGGCCTCGACCACGCCGGTATCCTCGGCCGGGGCCAGTTCGGCCGGCAGGCGGGTGAAGAGGAAGAAGGCGACGCCCAGGAAGATCGCAACGCCCAGCAGCGGCATCAGCGGCTTCTTCAAGGTCCAGTCGAGCCAGCGGCCATAGCCATGCTCGATCCGCTGGAAGCGATCATCGACCCAGCGCGCCAACCGGCCACGCTCGGCATTTTTCAGCAGCTTGGAGCAGAGCATCGGCGCGAGGCTCAAGGATATGAAGCCCGAGAAGCCGATCGCCGCGATCATCGCGATGGCAAGTTCGCGGAACAAGAGGCCGGTCTGGCCGGCCAGGAACATGACCGGCACGAACACGGCGCAAACGACCAATGTGGTCGAGATGATGGCAAAGCCCACCTGCCGCGTGCCGAGATAGGCCGCGACCAGCGGATCGTCGCCCTGCTCGACGCGGTGATAGACATTTTCTAGCACCACGATCGCGTCGTCGACCACCAGGCCGATGGCGAGCACGAAGGCGAGCAGGGTCAGCAGGTTGATCGACAGACCGAGCAGCCACATCACCGCGCAGGTGGCGAGCAGGCAGATCGGCACCGTCACCGCCGGCACGATCGTCGCCCGCACCGATCCCAGGAACAGGAAGATGACGAGGATGACGAGCAGGGCCGCCTCGATCAGCGTGTCATAGACATTGTCGATCGCGCGTTCGATGAACAGGGATTCGTCGGTGCCGATCGCCACCTTCATGCCCTTGGGCAGGGTCGGCTCCAGCTCCTTGATCAGCGCCTTGGCCTTCTGTGCCACTTCCAGCGTGTTGGCGCCCGACTGGCGGATGATGCCGATGCCGATCGCCGTGCCCTGGTTGGAACGGAAGCTGCTATAGGGGTTTTCGGCCCCTTCCTCGATCCGGGCGACATCGCCCAGCTTCACCTGATAGCCATCCTCGCCCCGGCCCACGACCAGCTGCGCGAACTGGTCCGGCGTGGCGAAGGGCCGCTCGACGCGCAGCGTCTGGTTCTGGTCCTTCGATTCAAAGCGGCCGGCGGGCAGTTCGACATTCTGGGTGCGCAGCGCCGCCTCGACATCGGCCGGGGTCAGGCCGAAGGCGGCCAGCTTTTCCGCGTTGAACCAGATGCGGGTCGACGGACGCGCCTCGCCGCCGATGGTGACGCGGGCGACGCCGTCGATCGCGGCGAAGCGGTCGGCAATGTTGCGGTCGAGATAGTCGCTGATCTGGATCGGCGACCAGCCGGGGCGCGAGAAGGCCAAGAACAGGATCGATCGCGCGTCGGAATCGACCTTGCGGATCTCGGGCGCCAGCGCATCCTCGGGCAGATCCTGCGTCACCGACCCGACACGGTCGCGCACGTCATTGGCGGCGCTGTCGATGTCGCGCGAGGGATCGAACTCGATATTGATGTTGGACGTGCCGTCCTGCGAGGTCGAGGTGATGGTCTGGATGCCCTGCACGCCCGCGACCGCATCCTCGATCTGCTGGGTGATGCGGGTTTCCACCACCGACGCGGCGGCGCCGGTATAGGTCGTCTCGACCGAGACGATCGGCGGATCGGTATCGGGATATTCGCGGACCGACAGGCTGAAATAACCAACCAGGCCGACGATGCACATCAGCACCGCGACCACCGCCGAAAAGACCGGCCGGCGGACCGAGAGATCGGAGAGCTGCATCGGCTTAGCCGGCGGCCTTGGCGGGTTTGCCGCCCTTGTCGTCATCACCCTTCTTGTCGCCGGCCAGACGCACCGGTGCGCCGTCGGTCAGCTTCACCACACCCTCGGTCACGATCTGCTGGCCGGCCTTCACGCCGCCCAATATCTCGACCAGGCCGTTCTGGCGGATGCCGGTTTCGACCTTCGTCCGCTTGGCAGTGCGACCGTCCAGCACGAAGACGAAGCGTTCGTCGCCATCGCCGATCACGGCCAGTTCGGGCACGCCCAGCGACTGGCGCTCGCGCGAGAAGACGCTGACGGTCAACAGCATACCGGGCTTCAGCGCCTTGTCGGGATTAGGCATGATCGCGCGGACCCGAACGGCGCGGGTGGCGGGATCGATCACCGGATCGATCGTCGCGATCGTGCCGTTGAACGGCCGGTCGGGCCAGGCGGCGGACACGGCCTTGATCGGCATGCCCTCGCGGATCATCGACAGCCGCGTCTCGGGCACGGTGAAGTCCAGCTTGATCCGCGAAATGTCGCTGACCGTGGCGATCGCGGTGCCGGCAGTGATGACCGCGCCGGGCGAGACCGTGCGCAACGATACCCAGCCGCTGAACGGCGCGCGGATGGTGCGGTCGCCGATGCCGGCGCGGGCGAGGTCGGCATTGGCACGAGCGCTGCTGGCGAGCGCGATCTGCTGCTCGACCGTGGCGCCGGTGGCAAAGCCGCGCGACTTGAGCGCCTGGATGCGCTTCAACTGCTGGTCGGCCTGCAGCGCGGTCGCCTCGGCCGCGGCCAGCTCGGCCTTTTCCTGGCCCACGGCCATGCGGGCGATCACCTGCCCCTTGGACACGAAGCCGCCATCGGTGAAGTTCAGCACATCGATCCGCTCGGTCACCGGCGCGGACAATATCACCTGCTCATTGGCGAGCGCGGTGCCGACCGCTTCGACATTGTCGGTGAAGCGGGTGGGCGCAATCGCCACCGCCTCCACCAGAGCCGGCGGGCGAGCTTTCTTTTCCTTCTCCCCGCCGCAACCGGCAAGACAAAGGGCAACGAGAATGACAGGCAGGGTCGAGCGCATGACGAGGGGCTAACGGGCCTTTGTGACGGACACAACCGCATGGAATGTGTCAAAATGTATCGCAGGGCGGGTAACGAAGCTGGCGCGATTATCCGCCAAGCCGCGCGTGAATCAGAAATTCGACATTGCCTTGCGGTCCGGTGATCGGACTGGTCGTGATTCCAAGCACTTCCCAGCCCTTCTCACGGACCCAGGCAGCGACCTCGTCGCAGACGCGCTGGTGAATGGCGGGATCGCGCACCACCCCGCCCTTGCCCACTTCCTCGCGCCCTGCCTCGAACTGCGGCTTGATGAGGGCGACCAGTTGCGCGCCGGGCCGGGCAAAACCGATCGGCTTTTCCAGCACCTTGGCCAGGCTGATGAAGCTGGCATCGCACACGATGATGTCGACCGGCTCGGGAACATGGGCGTCGGTCAGGATGCGGGCGCTGGTCTGCTCATGGACGATGACGCGATCGTCGGAGCGCAGTTTCCACGCAAGCTGGTTGGTGCCGCTGTCGACGGCATAGACCTTTGCCGCGCCCTTGGTCAGCAGCACGTCGGTAAAGCCGCCGGTCGAGCTGCCAACGTCGATCGCGACGAAGCCGGTGACATCGATGCCATATTCATCGATCGCATGCGCCAGCTTGATGCCGCCGCGCGAGACCCAGGGATGGTCGCGCCCGCGCACGTCCAGTTCGGCGTCAGCCGCCACCTGCTGCCCCGCCTTCTCCACCTTCTTGTCACCGAGATAGACGAGGCCGGCGAGGATCAGCGCCTGCGCCCGCGCCCGGCTTTCGGCGAGGCCATTGTCGACGAGCAACTGGTCGGCACGAATCTTGGCCATCAGCGCACCAGGCCGGTGAGGGTCGACGGGGTCAGTAGCTGCGGCAATGTCTGGGCCTCCTTGCCCGGTGCGTACCAGAGGTAGAGCGGCACGCCCGAACGGCCCTGCGCTTCGAGGAAGCGGGTAATCGCCGGATCGGCATTGGTCCAGTCGCCCATCATGACGGTGACGCCCGCCTTGTCGAACGCTGCACGCACCTCAGCCCGCTCGATCGCGGCGGCCTCATTGGCCTTGCAGGTCAGGCACCAGTCGGCGGTAAAATAGAGAAAGACCGGCTTGTTCGCGGCGCGCAGCCCGTCGAGCTTTTCCGCGTCGAAGGCGACGACAGCCCCCTCTCCCGCTGCCGCAACCGCCGGCGCGCGGGCTGGCAACAGCATCGCGGCACCAACCAGCAGGATCGCTGCGCCGACGCCGACCTGCAACCAGCCGCCGCGCCCGGCCCGCTGGCGCATGCCCAGCCACCAGAGCAGCAGCACCAGCGCCAGCGCCGCGCCAAGGCCGATGGTCATGCCACCGACCCCGCGTTGCTGCCCCAGCAGCCAGGCAAGGCCCAGCGCGGTGAGGAACATCGGGATCGCCAGGATGCGCTGCAACCGGCCCATCCATGCGCCGGGACGCGGCAGGCGATTGCGCAGCGCAGGCAGATAGGCAAGCAGCAGGAAAGGCAGCGCCAGCCCAAGCCCAAGCCCGGCAAAGATCGCCAGCGCCGCGCCCAGGGGCAGCACCAGCGCCGTGCCCATCGCCGCGCCCATGAAAGGCCCGGTGCAGGGCGTTGCGACAAAGGCGACCAGCGCGCCGGTCCAGAAGGCGCCGATCATGCCGCCCTTCCCCGCCAGCTGGCCGCCCCCGCCAAAGGCCGGCAGGTCGAACAGGCCAGCCAGGTTGAACGCGATTGCGCTGACCAGCAGCAGCAGCGCCAGGATGATGCGCGGATCCTGCAACTGGAAGGCCCAGCCGACCGCACTGCCTGCCGCGCGCAGGCCCAGGAGAAGCCCGCCCAAGGCCAGACAGGCGACGATCACGCCAAGGGTGTAAGCCAGCGCCTCGCACCGCGCCGCCCGTTCGTTGCCGCCCGCCTTGGCCAGGCTCAGGGCCTTCAATCCGAGGATCGGGAAGACGCAGGGCATGACGTTGAGCAGCAGCCCGCCCAATATCGCCCCGCCCAGCGCCAGCAATATCGTGCCCGCCAGCCCCTTGGCCGCGATCGCCGCGACCTCGCCGGGCTTGGCGCTCAGCAGGAAGCCGACATGGTCGCCGGTCCGCAGCACCGCCTGCGCAGCGCCACCCTTGAAGCCCTCGCCCGCCTGCGTCTCGACCAGCAGCCGGTCGCCCTCGCGGCTGACCTTCTGCGCGGCGGCGAAGCGGGCCAGCCCGTCGCTCAACGGGAAGAGATGAACGTCGCGCGCCTGCGCATCGGCCGGGAACGGCACCGACAGGCGCAGCTTGCCATCGACGATCTGGTAGGTCGCCTCGCTGCCCAGCGGCCGGGGCAGATGGCCGCGCCAGCCATCGAAGCGCGCCTGCATCGCCGGCACGACCTTGCCGTCGCCCGCGACCAGTTCCAGCGCCAGTTCGCCGCTTTCGGGCACGCAGATCTTGTCGGTGCAGGCCAGCCATTCCGCCTTCACCCGGATCGGCAGGCGGGTGCCGGCCGCCACATCCGGCGCCACGCTCAGATTGGCGAGCACCGCATAGGGGCCTTCATAGACATGGTTCATCAGGCCCGAAATCAACAGCGTTTCGGGCACCGGATAGCGCAGCGCGCCAATCGTCACGCCCTTGGGCAGGGTCCAGGTCACGGTCATGCCCAGGCCCGCGTCGCCCGGATTTTCCCAATAGCCATGCCAGCCCTTTTCCGGCTTCATGGCAAAGGCAATGGTCGTGCCCTTGCCGGGCGCAGGCGCTGCACTTTCGGCCATCAACTGCGCGGCGATATGCGCCGGGCCGCCGCCAAAGGCCGCCTGGGCCTGCACCACGGGAGATGCGATCGACAGCCCCGCCAGCATGGCGAGCGTCACGAATATGACTTGAAAAATCCGCATCGGGCCTCTGGTCGGGTGGATGCAAGGGGGCTAGGTCGCTCCCTATCCGCCGTCAAGGCATGAGAAGGTACCCATAATGTTGAAACACGTCGCCGCTGCCCTGTTGCTCGCCACCGCCATGCCCGTCGTGGCGCAGAGCCCCGCGCCTGCTGCCGCTCCTGCACCGGCCGCTCGCAGCATTGCCGCGACTCCGCCCAAGCTGATCGTCGCCATCTCGGTCGACCAGTTTTCGGCCGACTTGTTCAGCGAATATCGCCAATATTATACCGGCGGCCTCAAGCGCCTGACCAGCGAAGGCGCGGTCTTCCCGCGCGGCTATCAGAGCCATGCCGCGACCGAGACCTGCCCCGGCCACTCGACCATCCTGACCGGCAGCCGCCCGTCGCGCACCGGCATCATCGCCAATAACTGGTTCGACCTCGACGCCAAGCGTGAGGACAAGAATCTCTATTGCGCCGAGGATGAGAGCCAGCCGGGCAGCAGCAGCGACAAGTACGAAGCCTCGCCCCTGCACCTCAAGGTGCCGACGCTGGGCGGCCGGATGAAGGCGGCCAATCCCGCCACCCGCGTCGTGTCGGTCGCCGGCAAGGATCGCGCCGCGATCATGATGGGCGGCGCGACCGCCGATCAGGTCTGGTGGCTCGGCGGGCCGCAGGGCTATGTCAGCTACAAGGGCGTCGCCCCCACCCCGCTCGTCACCCAGGTCAACCAGGCCTTCGCCCAGCGCCTCGCTCAGCCCAACCCCGGCTTCGAACTGCCGGCCCAGTGCGTGTCGAAGGATTTCCCGGTCCAGGCCGGCAACCGCACCGTGGGCACCGGCCGCTTCGCGCGTGACGCGGGCGACTATAAGGGCTTCCGCATTTCGCCCGAGCAGGATGCGATGACCCTGGCCTTCGCCGCCGCCGCGATCGAAAACATGCAGCTTGGCAAGCAGGCACAGACCGACATCATCTCGATCGGCCTGTCGGCGACCGACTATGTCGGCCACACCTTCGGCACCGAAGGCACCGAAAGCTGCATCCAGGTCGATCGGCTCGACACCGAACTGGGCGCCTTCTTCGACAAGCTCGACAAGGACGGCATCGACTATGTCGTGGTGCTGACCGCCGACCATGGCGGCCATGACCTGCCCGAACGCCACCGCATGAATGCGATGCCGATGGAACAGCGGGTCGACATGGCGCTGACGCCCAAGGCGCTCAACGCCACCATCGCCGAGAAGGCCGGCCTGCCCGGCAAGAAGGTGATCTGGAGCGACGGCCCGTCGGGCGACATCTATTATGACAAGGGGCTGACTGCCGCGCAGCGCGCCAGGGTCGAAACCGAGGCGCTCAAATATCTGCGCGCCCATCCGCAGGTGCAGACCGTCTTCACCAAGGCGGAAATCGCCGCCACCCCCTCGCCCTCGGGTCCGCCCGAAAGCTGGAGCCTGATCCAGGAAGCGCGCGCCAGCTTCTACCCCAGCCGCTCGGGCGACCTACTGCTGCTGCTCAAGCCGCGCGTGATGTCGATCCCCGAACAGGCGGTGATGGGCTCGGTCGCCACCCATGGTTCGCCCTGGGATACGGACCGCCGCGTGCCGATCCTGTTCTGGCGCAAGGGCATGCAGCATTTCGAACAGCCGCTGGGCGTCGAGACGGTGGACATCCTCCCCAGCCTCGCCGCGCTGATCAAGCTGCCCGTGCCCAAGGACCAGATTGACGGCCGCTGCCTCGACCTGGTCGCCGGCAAGGACGACAGCTGCGCCGGGCAGTAAGCCCTTGCCGATCCTCCCCCCCGTCAAAAGGGGGAGGATCAGATATTCTCGCCAATCCCGTCCGTGCTTTCCAGCAGCGCATGGACGCGGTGCGGGGCTGACACCTCAACCCGGCTGGTCACTTCATGCCGAGCCTTGGCCTGGCGCACATTGCTGTCGGCCGGCACGCTTTCGGTCAGCCAGACATTGCCGCCGATGACCGATCGGCTGCCGATGATGATCCGGCCCAGCACCGTCGCGCCGGCATAGATGACGACATCATCCTCGATGATCGGATGGCGCGGCTGCGCCTTTTCGAGCGCACCCTTCTCGTCCGAGGGGAAGCTGCGCGCGCCCAGCGTCACGCCCTGATAGAGCCGCACCCGATCGCCGACGATCGCCGTCTCGCCGATGACGACGCCGGTGCCATGGTCGATGAAGAAGCCGTGGCCGATGCGTGCGCCGGGATGGATGTCGATGCCGGTATGGGAATGGGCGATCTCGGAAATGATCCGCGCCACCAGCGGCGCGCCCAGTTCATAGAGGCGGTGCGCCAATCGATGATGGATGATCGCCAGCATCGATGGGTAGCAGATCAGCACCTCGTCCACGCTGCGCGCGGCCGGATCGCCCAGGAAGGCCGCCTCGACATCACTGTCGAGCAGGGTGCGCAGCGCCGGCAGGCTATGCGCGAATTCGCCGATGATCCGCGCCGCCGCTGCGTCGACTGCGGCAATCGGGTCATCCTTCATCGCATAGATGAGTTCGAGCCGGATCTGGCCATAGAGGCGGCTGAGCACGGTCTGCAGCGTCTCGGCGACATAGGCGTCCTCATTATGCAGTCGCACGAAGCTCGGCCCCAGCCGCAGCGGGAACAGCGCGCCGCACAGCGCACCGGTGATCTTCACCAGATTGGCGCGAGACGGGAATCCTTCGGCGCCATATTCGGCATGATGCTGCTGTTCCTGCCGCCAGCGACTGCGCGCGGCGGCCAGGTCCGTGACCAGCCGGTCCAGATCCCAATAGCCCACGCCTTCACCCTGCATATCGCCGTCCGCCATTCCCTGCGCCTCTTGTCCGATGGGCAACCGGAATAACCCGCGTCTGCGCGCCAGGATAAACGAGTTTTGCTTGGGGGTAGCGAGATTCTCTTTGCCGAACGCGCCGGAAGGCCGATCAGACCTTGGCTTCCGGCCTGTTCAGATAGAGGCAGATTTCGACGCGCAGCCCGCCCTCCGGCCGGTTGGCGAGGGTCAGGCGGCCGCCCTCCTGTTCGACCGTCTTGGCGACGATGGCCAGGCCAAGCCCCATGCCCCGCGTGTTGCGCTGGCGCGCGGTATCGAGCCGGTGGAAGGGTTTCAGCACCTCCTCCAGCCGGTCGCGCGGAATGCCGGGGCCATCATCATCGACGCGGATCAGCACCTCATTGTCATGCCGCGCCACGCTGACCCGCGCACGCACCCCATAATGGAGCGCATTCTCGATCAGGTTGCGCACGGCGCGGCGCAGCGACAGCGGGCGAACCTCCATTTCCAGATGATCGGGCCCGTCATAGATCACATCGTCGCCATGATCCTGGAAGGCGTCGACCACCGTCGCGATCGTGACCGCCACGTCGATCCGCACCGCCGGCTCGGGATTCTTCTCACCGCCCAGAAAGGCCAGCACGGACTCGATCATCTCGCCCATCTCGGCCAGATCCTCGCCCATCGCCTCGCGGATTTCGGGGTCGTCCACCGCTTCCAGCCGCAATTGCAGCCGGGCGAGCGGCGTGCGCATGTCATGGCCGACCGCCGCCAGCGTCTCGGTCCGCTCGTTGATCAGGCGATGGATGCGGGTCTGCATCGCATTGAAGGCGCGGATCAGGTTGCGTACATCATTGGTGCCCGCTTCCGCCACCGCCACCTGCTGCGCGAGGCCGATCCGCTTGGTCGCATGCGTCAGGTCGCGCAGCGGCGCCAGGGTCCGCCGGATCAGCACGCCGCCCGCAATCAGCAGCGCCAGCACCGGGATCAGCGCCAGGCCGAAACGGCCGAAGGTGAAGGCCCATTTGCCGCCGCTATGATGCATGCCGAAATAGAGCCAGCTGCCGTCCGCCAGTTGCAGCCCGCCATTGATCTGCGAGGAACGGCCGGGCGAATTGAGCCGCAGCCACAGCCGCGATTCATGCAGGCTGGGTTCCCAGTCGACGATCTGCTGCCGCATCCGCGCCAGTTCGGGCGACAGCGGCGGCGGCGGCGGCGCGGCCAGCGTCCAGTGGATGTCATAGCGGTCGGTGGTCAGTTGCGCGCTGACCCCGCCGCGCTGGCTGACCGGCGCCTTGGCCACCAGCTTGCGCGCGATCACCAGATGCTCGGCCAGGCGGCGCGCTTCGTCATCCTGCAGTGACAAATGGCTGGCGCGCTCATAGATGAGCGTGCCGACCACGAATTCCAGCAGGACGGTCAGCAGCAATATGCCAAAGATGCGGCCGACCAGCCCGAGCGACCGGCTGAACCGCTGTCGTCTCAAGCGCGCGCGACTTCCGCGTTGAACATGTAGCCGACGCCGCGCACCGTGGTGATCGGCGCGGGCCGGTCCTCGGTCGACAGCTTGCGGCGCAGGCGGCTGACCAGCACGTCGATGCTGCGGTCACTGCTGTCACCCATGCGGGTGCGCGACAATTCGATCAGCCGCTCGCGCGCGATCACCCGCTGCGGATGGCTGAGGAAGCTGCCCAGCAGGTCGAACTCGGCGCCGGTCAGATCGACGATCGCGCCGGTCGGCGACCGCAGTTCACGGCGCGGGAAGTTGACGATCCAGCCGTCGAAGCGCGCTTCATTCTCGCGCTGCTCGTCCGGGCCACGCTCCACGCCGACGCGGCGCAGGATGGCGCGGATGCGGGCGATCAGTTCGCGCGTGCCAAAGGGCTTGGGCAGATAATCGTCGGCGCCCAGTTCCAGCCCGACGATACGGTCGGTCTCGCTGCCCTTTGCGCTGATGAAGATGATGGGAACGTCGCTCTTGCGACGGATCTGGCGGCACAGGTCGATGCCGTTGGTGCCGGGCAGCATGACGTCCAGAACGACCAGGTCGACCGGGCCGGCATCGAAGGCCACCCACATTTCCGGACCGGACGAGGCCGGACGGACCTGATAGCCATGTTCCTGCAACGCGCGCGCCGTCAGCGTGCGGAGCGGCGGATCGTCTTCGACAAGGATGATCGAGGGGGCGGTCATGCGCGGAGCAACATCAGGCTGTTCATGATGTTGGGAGATAAGCAGCGACCGGTGGAGGGTCAACCGCAGCTTGCTGCCGAAACAGTTGACGGGGGCCACAGCAACAATTTGTCACGCCGGCGACAGCTCGGCACAAGATAAGGCCCGGAAATACAGCAGATCGGGCCCGCGCGAACGGGCCCGATCCGTAAAGATCAGAAAGCGGCCGAGATCGAGAAGACGACCGTGCTGCGCGCGATCGACTTGCCGAAATTATCGCCGTCCGCGACCTGGAAGTTGGGACGCAGATAATTTTCCTCGACGCGGGCGATGTCGGTGTCGACATAGGCGATGCTCAGCGTCAGCGGCGTCCCCGGCACGGCCAGGTCGGCGCCGACCAGCCAGTCGAGATATTTGCCGGTCGGCGCGACCGACGTGCCGTTCGGGCCCAGGCCGCTATTGCCGTTCGACCAGCCCAGATGCGCCTTCAGGCTGACCGGGGTGTTCGGGATCGCACCGCTGACATCGCCCCAGATGTAGAAATTATCTTCCTTGTCACCCGGCTTGTAGATGGTGCAATCGGCGTCGCTGCACCACTTGCCCAGCGCTTCCTGCTTGGGGGCATAGGCCACGCCGAGCAGACCCTTGACCGGGCCGACCTGGCTCGACAGCTTCACATAGGGCTCGGCGAAGTCGGTCTTGTCGGCGCCCGACGGGTACATGTACCAGGTCAGGCCGAGGTCCAGCGTCGCGCCGCTGTCACCCAGAGGAATGGCATAGCCTGCGAACAGGTCCAGTTCCATGTTGGCGCCGCCGAAGGTGCCCCAGCCCGACAGGTTGGAACCCCAGGTGCCGACATAGACGCCGCTTTCATGGGTTGCGGTCAGGCCACCCTGGATCGCCATGCCGCGATCGGACTGCGAAACACCACGGAAGCGATAATCGGAAACCAGGCCGACGCTGCCGGTCACGGTGACCGGGCCTGCGGGTTCTTCCTGGGCGAAGGCCGGCGCACTCGACATCAGAGCCAGAGCGGCACAAGCGATTTGATACTTCATGAACATTCCCCTTTTACGAAAGAATGTTCCGTCCTGCATCCGCGGCCCGAAGATCTGTTGGAATATCGTCTTCCGTACCGGCGGATGACTACTCGACTATTCTCGCCAGCCGTCGGCGCAAACCTCTATCTTCGCATCTGCACAAGGGAAGAGAGGCTCTGTGATATAGCGATCACGGTTCTTTTCTAATTGCCACCGATATTGTTTCTATTCGATGTCCGAATTGCATCTGAACATGAAAAAGCCGCCACATCCGGGGATGCGGCGGCTTTTCTGTCATGCAGGCCTGCGTCAGGCGACGAGCTGGCGCATCCGTCCGGTCGCGCCGAACAGCTCCACCTTGGCGCCCGCGCCGGTACGGCGATCGGCCCATTCGCGCACCATTTCGGCGCAGGTATGGTCGATATGGGTCAGGCGTTCGACATTGAGGATAACCAGTTGCCCCGCCGGCACCGATTCCAGCTTGGCCGACAGCTTGGGCAGGCTCAGGAAGCTCGCCGTGCCGTGCAGCGCCACTTCATGCGCATCGCCGCGGCTGGCTTCCTCGACGCCCAGGCGCAGGCGGCTGGCATGGGGGATCAGTTCGATCAGCGACAGGCCGATGCCCACCAGCACGCCGGTCAGCAGGTCGGTCGCGACGACGCAGATCAGCGTCGCGGCCCACACGATCGCCGGCAGCGGACCA
This sequence comes from Sphingomonas sp. S-NIH.Pt3_0716, assembly GCF_003950715.1. Lineage (NCBI taxonomy): Bacteria > Pseudomonadati > Pseudomonadota > Alphaproteobacteria > Sphingomonadales > Sphingomonadaceae > Sphingomonas > Sphingomonas sp. S-NIH.Pt3_0716. Next base: position 289,657 of record NZ_QLJK01000001.1, read on the forward strand.
TAGAGGTGGAACAGATGCTTGACGTGCGACAGGCTGACCAGGCGGAAGCCGGTCACGACCAGGATGCCGGCCAGCGCCGCCATCGGCACTTCGCGCAGCAGCCAGGGCAGCAGGGCAACGAAGCCCAGGATCCACGCGCCATGCAGGATCGCCGACAGGCGGGTCTTGGCGCCGGCCTGGACGTTGGCGGACGAACGGACGATGACGCCGGTCATCGGCAGCGCGCCAGCCACGCCGCAGAGCAGGTTGCCCACGCCCTGCGCGCTCAGTTCGCGGTTGTAATTGGTGCGCACGCCATCATGCATGCGGTCGACTGCAGCGGCCGACAGCAGAGTCTCGGCACTGGCGATGAAGGCGATGGCGATGGCGGTGGTGATGATGGTCGGGCTCATCAGCTGCGCCAGCAGGCCCTGTTCGGGCAGGCTGATGGCGGACAGGATCGATTCCGGCACGACAACACGGGCGACCGGCAGGCCGAGCGCGAAGGCGACCAGCGTCGCGGCGACCACGCCGACCAGCGCACCCGGCACCAGCTTCATCGATGCAGGGCGGAACTTCTCCCAGCCCAGCATCGCGCCGATGGTGACCAGGCCGACAGCGAAGGCGGTGGCCGCATCCTGATTGGTCAGGCCCAGAATCTGGCCCGGCATCGCGATCAGATTGTGCAGGCCGCTCGACAGCGGCTTGTCATCGAACAGCACATGGAACTGGCCGACGACGATCAGCACGCCGATGCCCGCCAGCATGCCATGCACGACCGCCGGCGAAATGGCGCGGAACCAGCCGCCGACCTTCAGCAGGCCGGCGACGATCTGGATCGCGCCTGCCAGGATCAGGATGGGGCCAAGGGCGGACAGCCCCTGTTCCCGCACGATTTCGAAGACGATGACCGCAAGACCGGCCGCCGGACCGCTGACCTGCAGCGGCGAACCCGCCAGCAGGCCGACGACCAGGCCGCCGATGATGCCGGTGATCAGGCCTTTTTCCGGCGGCACGCCGGAGGCAATGGCGATGCCCATGCACAGCGGCATGGCCACCAGGAACACGACGATCGACGCCGTGAAGTCGCGGCTGAACGTGCCGCCGGAAAAGGCCTTCAACATGATTTACTCCGCAGCTTGTGCGATGAGCGATTCGCCGGCCAGGCGACGCCCATGCGGCAGCGCCACGGGCAGCTTCTGCCCTTCGCGCAGCACCGAGAAACGACCGGTTTCGCCGTCCAGGCCCAGGACCTGGCCGGCATGGATATCGACATACCAGCCATGCAGGGCGATCTCGCCGCGGGCGATGCCCGACGCGACCGACGGATGGGTGCGCAGGTGCGACAGCTGCACGACGACATTTTCCAGCGCCATGTTGCGCAGCTTTTCGGCGGCATCCAGGTCGGCAGGATAGGATTCACGGCACAGCTTCTGCGCGGCATGGCTGTGGCGCAGCCAGGCGGCGACATTGGGCATGCCGGTCAGGTCGGCGTCGGTGGCCAGCGCCTTCATCGCGCCGCAGTCGCTGTGACCGCACACGATGATGTCGCGCACGCCCAGCACCATCACGGCATATTCGACCGTGGCGGTCACGCCGCCCAGCTGGCTGTCATGCGGCGGCACGATGTTGCCGGCATTGCGGCAGACGAACAGGTCGCCCGGCTGGGCCTGCATGATGTGCTCGGGAACGATGCGCGAGTCGGCGCAGGAGATCATCAGCGCCTTGGGGCTCTGACCATGGCTGGCCAACTGATTGTAGAGCGTGCTTTCGTTCGGGAAGACCTTGGTCTCGAAACTGAATACACGACCGATAAGCTCGTTCATGGCTTTCATCCTCTTATTGCTATTGCGTTGCCGGTCAGGGGGCGGACCGGCCTAGCTTGCAAAATACGCAGCAGATTTTGCTGCGGCGCAGCGGAATTGTTAAAAATCATGTCTGGGATGCAAAGCGCCCGACAGGCGCGCCAAATGGCGGAAAACCGCCATCAGCGCGCCTTTTCGAGGGGGTCAGCGCCGGTCGACGACCGCGCTGAACATGTATCCGACGCCACGAACAGTCACGATCGCGGCGGGCCGCCCCTCATGGGACAGCTTGCGCCGCAACCGGCTGATCAGCACGTCGACACTGCGGTCGGACGAGGGCGCGTCGCGCACGCCCGCCAGTTCCATCAGCCGCGCACGGGCAATCACCGCCTGGGCATGATCCAGCAACACGGCGAGCAGCGAAAATTCCGCTGCCGTCAATTCGACCAGCGCCCCGGCCGGGTCGGTCACTTCGCGCCGGGCGAAATCGACCACCCAGTCGTCGAAGCGCGCCTGGGTCTGACGCCGCAGGCCCAGCGCCCGCTCGCTCCGCCCGCGCCGCAGCACGGCGCGCAGACGCGCCGCCAGTTCGCGGGTCGAATAGGGTTTGGCCATGTAATCGTCGGCGCCCAGCTCCAGGCCGACCACCCGGTCGACCTCGCTGCTGTCGGCGCCGACCAGGATGATCGGCACGTCGCTACGCTCACGCACGTCGCGGCACAGGTCCATGCCGTCCGGCCCGCGCAGCCCTGCGTCCAGCACGACCGCGCCGACCGGCATCCGGTCCATGGCACTGAATATATCGCTCGACGAGGCCGCAGGCAGAGCGCGAAACCCGCTCTGCTCCAGGAATTCGCGCACCTTGTGCCGCAAATCCTGCTGCGTCTCGGCGACCAGTATCAGCGGTGGACTCATCAGCCCTTCACGGTCAGCGCGCGTACGCTGTCCAGTTCATTCACCAGCACGGCGCGGTCCTGCTGCGCCACCGACACGGCCTCGGCATTGCGGGCGCTGGCATAGCGGGCGACCTCTGCGTCCACCTGGCTGCGGGCGGCGGCGCAGGTGCCGGCATAGCTGCCCGACAGCGGGGCGAAGCGATGGACCGCCTTGCCGAAGGCCGGCACCGACTGGCCCTGGGCCGCGACGGCGCGGTCGACGCGCACATCAGCCTGCCAGCGGCAGACCGGGATGGCGTTGCGATTGCCGAAGCGCGGCTCGACCTGGGTGAAGCGCACCGACGATGCGGTGTGATAGCTGGCCGTATAGGCCTGGGCGCCGTGGGTCAGATCGGCGCTGTGGATCGGGGTGGAGGAAGCGGCGAGCGCCGCGACACTGGCAAGGATCGGCAACATGGGTGGCTTCCCTTCGAAACAGACAATATCCAGCAATAAGCGGGATCCTTCCGACGGGTTTAGGCAGGGAGAATGTCTCCCCAATATGCCGAACGTTACAAATTATTGCTGTGTCGCAGCATGCCGTCAAGCGACCCTTGCGATCACCGGGCTGGCCTGAAGCGGCCGCGCCGCCCCCGACAGGGCCTCGATCAGCCCGGAAAGCCACAGTGCATCGGCCACGGCGCGGTGCCGCGCGGGATGCAGCGCATCGGCATGGGCCATGGCCGCCGCGATCCGCGGCTCGTCCGCGCCCCATTCATCCAGCAACAATGAGACATGATCGATCGCGAACGGCGCCACCACGGCCTGCGTATCGGCCAGCGTCTGCAGCCAATATTGATCGATCACGCTGTCGGCGACCACGCGGCAGCCGGCGACCGCCGCCGCCAGTTGCGCCAGCACCACGTCCGCCGGCTCGCCCTCCGCCTCGATCCGGGCGCGCGACAGGCCGTGCAGCGCCTCGGCTTCGGCGGTCCAGTCCCAGCCGGTCCAGGCTGCATGAGGTCGAATGATCCAGCTGCGGGCAATGCCGCCGCCTGCTATGCCCACTTCGATCGGGAAGGATCGTCCGTGCCTGGGCAGGCACGACGCCTCGAAATCGATCGCCATGATGGTCAAAGGCTCTCTCCGAATAATTCCACGTCCGCCCCATTTTTGGGTCTGGCCGTCCACGTCTGATACGCCCCTGTCTCCTCCAACTATGTCAGGCCGATGTCATTGGCCATCAGGATTTTCGGAAAAGATGCGAACCGACGGTCCGGTGCGACCGATGCGACCATCGCACCGGATTTCAACCGCCTATGGCCAGCGGCCTGCATTGCCGCTACCCCATGGCGATGACGGACGGACGACTGCGGGACGCGAACGACTAATGTGGGTGTTGCTGGGCATCGCCCTGATCGTCGCGGGCTTCGTGTTGCGCTTCAATCCGCTGCTGGTGATCCTGGCCTCGGCCATCGCCACCGGCCTTGCCGCCGGGCTCGATCCACTCACCATCCTCGCCGCCTTTGGGAAGGCGTTCAACGATTCGCGCTATGTCTCGGTCGTCTGGGTCGTGCTGCCGGTGATCGGCCTGCTCGAAGCGCATGGGCTTCAGGAACGGGCCCGCGGCCTCATCGACCGGATGCGCGGCGCCACCACCGGCCGCTTCCTCCTATTCTATCTTGTCGCCCGCCAGATTTCAGCCGCCATGGGCCTGATCTCGGTCGCCGGCCATGCCCAGACCGTGCGCCCGCTGGTCGCGCCGATCGCCGAAGCCGCGGCCGAGAAACAGGCCGGCACGCTCGATGAGGAGCAGCGCGACGAGATCAAGGCCTGGGCCGCCGCGACCGACAATGTCGGCGTCTTCTTTGGCGAGGACATCTTCCTCGCCATCGGGTCGATCCTGCTGATCAAGGGGCTGCTGGAGCAATATGGTATCTTGCTCGAACCGCTCCAGCTCTCGGTCTGGGCGATCCCGACCGCGATCGCCGCGCTGCTGATCCACGGCTTTCGCCTATGGCGGCTCGATCGCCGGCTGAACGCGCAGGGTGCCAAGGAACCGGAGGACGCCGCATGATCACCCTCCACTGGGTCTATGCGCTGATGGGCGCGGTGTTTGCCGGCTATGCCTTGCTCGGCGCCGCCGACCGCAGCAATCCGCGCCGCTTCACCACCGCCGCCTTCTGGGCCCTGCTGGCGCTCAGCATGTGGGCGGGCGACCGGATCGGCGACATCGGCAATGGCGTCCTGGTCCTCGGCCTCGTCGCGATTGCCGGCTTCAAGGGGCTGGGGCGCGGCAACGGCGGCGTGCCGCTGGCGGAGCGGCAGGCGCGCGCCGACCGCCATGGCAATGGCCTGTTCGCCATCGCCCTGGTCATCCCCGTCACCGCGCTGGCCGGCACCTTCCTGTTCAAGGCGTTCCCCGCCTGGATCGATCCCAAACAGACCACCCTCATCTCGCTGGCGCTGGGCGTCCTGATCGCGCTAGCCATCGGCTGCACTTGGCTGCGCGCCCGGCCGATCGTCGCCCTGCAACAGGGGCGGCAATTGATGGACTCGGTCGGCTGGGTGGGCATATTGCCGCAGATGCTGGCCAGCCTCGGCGCGGTGTTCGCGCTGGCCGGCGTTGGCGATGTCGTCGGCGGCATCGTCCGCCTCGCCATTCCCGATGGCAGCCTGCTCGGCGCGGTGATCGCCTATGGCCTGGGCATGGCGCTCTTCACCATCGTCATGGGCAATGCCTTTGCCGCCTTCCCGGTGATGACCGCCGCAATCGGCATCCCGCTGCTGATCCACCAATATCATGGCGATCCGGCGATCATCTGCGCGATCGGCATGCTGGCGGGCTTCTGCGGCACATTGCTGACCCCGATGGCAGCCAATTTCAACCTCCTCCCCGCCGCGCTGCTGCAGCTCAAGGATGAATATGGCGTGATCCGCCGCCAGGTCGGCACCGCCCTCCCCCTGCTCTGCGTCAACATCCTCCTGATCTATTGGCTGGCCTTCCGATGACCCGACTGACCCAAGATATTGCCGATCGCTTCGCTGCGCTGACCCTCTCTCATCTGGGGCGGCAATATCCCTACAAGATGGACCTGACCTATCAGGGGCCGGAGGATGCGCGCATCCCGGCGGAGCATCACCCGATCTTCCATGGCAGCTATGACTGGCACAGCTGCGTTCATGGCTGGTGGCAGGTGATGCGCCTGCGCCGCCTCTACCCCGCCATGGCCCAGGCCGATGCGATCCGCGCCCGCGCCGACATGATGCTGGTGCCGGACAAGGTCGCGGGCGAACGCGCCTTCCTCACCCGCCCGACCGCCGGCGGGTTCGAGCGGCCCTATGGCTGGGCCTGGCTGCTCGCGCTCCATGCCGAACTCGCCCGGCAGGACGGACCCTGGGCCGCCGCGATCGAACCGCTGGCGCTCGACTTCGCCGCGCGCTTCCACGCCTTCCTGCCGAAAATGACCTATCCGCTGCGCGTCGGCACCCATTTCAACAGCAGCTTCGCGCTGATCCACGCTTATGCCTGGGCGGAAGGGCGCGATCCCGCGCTCCAGGCCCTGATCCGCGAGCGCGCCCTTGCCTGGTTCGGGCAGGACCGCGCCTGCCAGGCTTGGGAACCGGGTGGCGACGAATTTCTCTCCTCGGCCCTCACCGAAGCGCTGCTGATGAGCCGGCTGCTCGCGCGCGATGAATTTGCCGACTGGTTCGGCGCCTTCCTGCCCGATCTTCTGACCGGCCAGCCGGCCACCCTGTTCACCCCGGCCACCGTATCGGACCGCAGCGACGGCAAGATCGCCCATCTCGACGGCCTGAACCTCAGCCGTGCCTGGTGCTGGCGCGGCATCGCCGCCGCGCTGGGCGCCGACACGCCGATCGCGCCGATCGCCGAGCAGGCGGCCCTCGCCCATCTCGACGCCGCGCTCCCCCACATAGCCGGTGACTATATGGGGGAACATTGGCTGGCCAGCTTCGCCCTGCTGGCGCTGGAGTAACCCCAGCCTCAGGGCATGTTGGCGAGCAGCAGCTTCATATGTGCCGTCGGCGTGGTCGTGCGCGACTGGAGACGGAACATATAGTCATAGGCCCACCAGGCGCCACCGCCCCAGGCGGTCCAGCCCAGCACAGCCGACGACGTCTTCAGACGGCGCAGCATATCGGGATATTCCTTCGCGCATTGCGGCTGGCCCGACGCGGCGATCTCGCCGAAGAACAGCTTCACCTTGTATTTCTCGGCCCAGGTCAGCGCGGCATTCACGCGCTGGCCTGCCTTGACCTCGCACTTGTCGGTGGTGCCGGTCGACCAGGCATCCAGATATTGATGCACTTCAAAGGCGTAATTCTTGCCGGGATCGACGAACTTCACCGCCTGCGCGGCATTGCCCGAACTCACCCAGTTATGCGCCCCGGTCCAGGCCGTGCCGGGAATCAGCAGCTTGTTGCTGATCTTCTGGGCGCGGATATCCTTGGTCACCTGTCCGGCAATGGCCCACCATTGCGCCGCCGTCTGCCGATTTGGCTCGTTCATCAGACCGATCCAGACCTTGGGGTTGGACCGATAATCCTCCATGATCTTGACCCAGGCATTGGTCAGCGCCGTCGTCGCCAGCGTGCCGCTGCCGACCAAGGCCGCAGAGCCCTTCACCTGGCGCGCACCATAATTATGCATGTCCAGGATCACCGTCAGGCCCAGCGCATTGGCCTGGGTCACCACCGACTTCAGTGCCTTGCGATCGACCTCCGACAAGGGACCATAGAGATTGGGCTGCAACCGTTCCCAGCGGAACGGCACGCGCAGCAGCTTGAAGCCCTGCGCCGCATAGCTGCGCATTTCCGCCGTGCTGGGATAGATATAGTTGGTGCCCAGCTTGCCGCCGGCGCCGCCAAATTCGCCGCCGGAAATATTGATGCCCGGCAGAACCTTGGCCGTGCTGGTCGCCGTAGCCGCCGACACGGCGGCCGCTGCCGCCGCAGCATAGGCCTGCGCCGCCGTCGTCGTCGGCACCGTCGCGCTGGTGCCAGTGCTGGCGGCTGGCGCGGTACTGGCCGATGACGGGATGGTGATCACCCGTGCGTCCGGCGCATCCGCCTCGCCCCCCGATAGTGTAACGGCCGCAAGAACACCCGTCGCGGCCAGCGCAACCACAGCGGCGGCAACGCCGCCCCCCATCTTCTTCATGAATTGCCTACCCTGTCAGACCCAAAAGGAGGCGGGCCCTTAGCTAGCCTAGTTAGACAATGTCTTCACCCGGTTGCGGGATTTGGTTAAGCCTCCGACAGGCTGTTCCAATAATGCGCCCTATGGGTTTTCCCTTAGGCAAAACTCCCGATCCGCCAGGGAAAACGGGGGCAGACCATTATTCCCATGACCGCAAAATCAAGCCGGCCCATTTGACCCGGATAAATATCATTTGCCAATATATCCGGGTAATATTAAAGGCGCCTCATGACCGAAGAGGAAAAGCGGGCCGCGATCGCCGCCTACAGGGAGCAGAAAATCGAAAGCGGCATCTATGCCCTATCCTGCCTGCCCTCTAGCCAGCGCTGGGTCGGCAGCGCGCTCAATCTCGCCACGATCCGCAACCGGCTCTGGTTCACCCTGCGACTTGGCAACGACCGGCACCCCGGCCTGCAGGACGCCTGGAATACCCATGGCGAAGACGCCTTCGGCTTCGAAATTCTCGAACGGCTGAAGGCGGATGATCTCGGCGCCGGCCGCGACCGCCGGTTGAAGGAGCGCCTGCTCCAATGGGCGGAAGAGTTGCAGGCGACGCGGATCTGACCGAGCCGCCCGCCCTGTTTCAGCTTGCGACTGCCAGCAGCTTGGCGCTCATCGCCGGCCATTCGCTCATGTCCCATCCTTCGGGCGTCTCGCGGGTGATGATCTGGTCCGCGCCGAAGCAATTGCCCAGGTCGATATCCTCGCTCTTCTCGAACGCCCGGTCGGAGAGCGAATAGAAGGGACGGACCTTGGGCAGGGTCAGGTCATCGGGATTCTGCTCAACCACGATCGCCAGCCGGTGCGATCGCAGCCGCACCAGCGATCCGATCGGATAGATGCCGACCGCGCGCTGGAACGCCTGGAAGATTTCCGCGTCGAACAGCGCGCCGCCATCCTCGTCGATCTTCAGCAAGGCGCGCGACGGATCTTCGCCACTGCGGTGCAAGCGATTGGACGTCATGGCGTCATAGCTGTCGCAGATCGCGGCCATGCGCGCGAACATCCCGATCTGCTCGCCGGCCAGGCCATTGGGATAGCCGCTGCCGTCCAGCCGCTCATGATGGTTGAGGCACACGTCCAGCACTTCCGCCGGCATTTCCCCGCCCAGGGTCAGGAACTCGTGCGCCAGCGTGGTGTGGCTCTTGACCACGTCCCACTCCTCCGGCGTCAGCGGCGCGTCCTTGTCCCACACTTCCTGCGGCACATGGGCCATGCCCATGTCCATCAGCAGGCCGGCCAGGCCAGCCTTGCGGATATCATCGGGCGACAGGTGCATCTGCTGGGCAAGGCCGATCATCAGCGCGCAGACCGACAGCGCATGCTGATACAGATATTCGCCGCTATTCTTCATCCGCGTGATCGCCATGAAGGCGTGCGGGTTGCGCTGCACCGAACTGGAAATCTCGTCGACCATGGTTTCCAGCTTGGCCGCCTTCACCGCCTTGCCCAGCCGCACATCCTCATAGAGCTTGCGCATGGTGCGGCCCGACTTGCGCGCCAGCCGCTGGGCATGGACCATCTCGGCGCGGATCGGCAGCTTGTCCTTGGACAGCGGATCGAAGGGACGGTCGACCGGCTGGGGCGCGGCGCGGCGCACGATCGTCGGCCCGGCGCGACCGAACACCCGTTCGCGCGGCTCGGCCATCTGCACCACGCGGGATGGCACCGGCTGGGCCGGGGCCACATCCGCACCGCGCGACACGTCGATCGTCACCCACTCGACCTTGCTGGCATGCAGGTCCGCCAGTTGCTCGGGATCGTCGAGCAGCATCTTGCGCTTCCAGAAGGGGTGGGAAAACCACGACCCGTCCAGCTTGTGCAAGAACATCCCCAGTTTCACGTCCTGGGTGCGGATTTTTTTCAGCATTTATACGGCCCCGTAGTCCCCGCTTTCATTTCGCAGGTCGTGCCTTTCCAAAAGGTTAAGATCCCTCCTTCCCGCCGCGAAAGTGCGGCTTCGCTTTACCGTGTGCGCGTGCGGCAACTGCTTGAAAGTCGTCAATTCTCTTGCCAGGCGCCTGAAGCTGCGCCGGGAGCCGGCCGGCGATGTCGCTGCGCCTACCGCAACCGGCCATTTTCGCTTATCCTCCTGCGGTCCGGACAGGGAGGCGATCGATGCGCGTGATGGTGCTGGTGAAGGCGACGCAGGACAGCGAGGCGGGCGGCCCGCCCGACCCGGAGATGATGGCGGCGATGGGCCGCTTCAACGACGAACTGGAAGCGGCCGGCATATTGCGCATGGCCGACGGCCTGCTCCCCTCCTGTCATGGCAAGCGTATCGCCTTCGACGGCGCCGATCGCCACGTCATCGATGGCCCCTTTCCCCAGGTCGGCGAACTGGTCGCGGGCTTCTGGCTGTGGGAAGTGGCCGACATGGACGAAGCCGTCGCCTGGGCGAAACGCTGCCCCAATCCCATGCCCGGCCCCAGCGAAATCGAAATCCGCCCCTTCCACGAATGGGTCTAGCGCCCCTCATATCCTTGCATTGCATTGATCTGCGACTGTTTTTTCCCGGCACTCGGTATTTACCCCGATAGCTCTTCGGCCGACTAAGCGGGATCATCCGACCTCCCTTCTTCTCGATTGCCGGCCGCCGCGCACATTTCCGGTGCGGCGCGCGCCAGGGACAGGAGATCGTGTGGCGAAAAAGATTTTCGTGCTCGGCGGCGACGGCTTTTGCGGCTGGCCGACAGCGTTGCATCTGTCCGAACTGGGCCATGAGGTCGTCATCATCGACAATCTTTCGCGTCGCCGGATCGACGCGGAACTGGGCGTCCACAGCCTGACGCCGATCGCCATGGTCGACCAGCGGCTGGATGCCTGGCACCGGGTCAGCGGGCGGACCATCCGCTTCCATTATCTCGACGTCGCCCAGGATTATGCCCGCCTCCTTGCCCTGCTGGCGGAGGAGCGCCCCGACGTGATCGTCCATTTCGCCGAACAGCGCGCCGCCCCCTATTCAATGCGCGGGCCGACCGAGAAGCGCTATACCGTCAACAACAATGTCGGCGGCACCCACAATGTCCTGACCGCGCTGGTCGCCTGCGATCTCGACGCGCATCTCGTCCATCTCGGCACCATGGGCGTTTATGGCTATGGCGGTGCCGGCTTCGAAATCCCCGAAGGCTATCTGACCGTCCAGATCCACGACGATGCCGGTGCCCCGCATGACTGGGAAATCCTGTATCCGACCCGGCCGGGCAGCGTCTATCACATGACCAAGTCGATCGATCAGTTGCTGTTCCAATTCTATGCCCAGAATGACCGGCTGCGCATCACCGACCTGCACCAGGGCATCGTCTGGGGCACCCAGACGGCGGAGACGCGGCGCCACCCCGCGCTCGTCAACCGGTTCGATTATGAGGGCGAATATGGCACCGTGCTCAACCGCTTTCTGGTGCAGGCGGCGCTTGGCCATCCGCTGACCGTCCATGGCACCGGCGGCCAGACCCGCGCTTTCCTCAATATCCAGGACACGGTGCGCTGCATTGCGCTCGCCGTTGCCCATCCGCCGGAGCGCGGCGACCGGGTCAAGATCATCAACCAGATCGCCGAAAGCCTGCGCGTGCGCGACCTAGCCCGGCTGGTATCCGACCTGACCGGCGCGGCGATCGAATATCTGCCCAACCCCCGCAAGGAAGCGGCAGAAAATGACCTCGACGTCAGCAACGCCACCTTCCGCGCGCTGGGCCTCGACCCGATCCTGCTGACCGACGGCCTGCTGGCCGAGACGCTGGAAATTTCCGCCCGTTATGCCGACCGCGTCGACCAGCGCCACATCCCGGCACGCACGGCCTGGACGCGCGAACAGCAGGCGGCGCTCGACCAGGCGGGGTCGATCGAGACGGTTCATCCCGCCCTGTCCGGCGTGGCGGGGGCGGGCCGATGAGATTGTGGGTCATCTGCCTTCAGGCGCTGCTGTTCATCGGCCTGCTCATCGCGATCGGCCAGAGCGGCCTGTTCGACACGATCATGGGCCGCAACGTCCGAATGGGCGACCCCCTCTTCGAGGATTACCAACGCGGCTCCATCCCCTTCATCGATGTCGATGGACGCGACGTGTTCGTGGCGCAGTCGCACCCGGACAATCCCCTGATCCTGTCCGGCTTTCCGGCCTATGCCAGCAAGCTCTTCCGCCTGCCGACCTATAGCCGGCCGCTCAGCGGTACCTATAATATCGCCTTCGCGACCGACGCCGTGCCCGATGCCGAGGGTGCGCTGCGGATCAGCATCAACGGGGTCAAGCGCGCCGACGTCGTGCTGAACCAGGGGCGCTTCAAACGGCGTGCCAAGATCGAACTGACCCCCGCCGAACTGGCCTCGGGCCAGTTGGAGGTCAAACTGGCGCTGGTCGGGCGTGGCCCGATGGCCGAATGCACGCCCAATGAAGCGCTGGCCGCCGTCGTCACGATCCTGCCGGAAAGCGGCCTGCACCTCAAACTGGACAAGGCACCATCCACCACCCGCGACCGGCTCGCCTTGTGGGGCGACCTGATCCCGGTCAAATGGGACGAGGATGACAAGGCGGCGGATCTCGCCACCCTGCTCGCCGCCGCACGGCTGAGCGAGAAAGGCTATGGCATCTATTTTGGCGAAAGCGGCTATGCCGCCCAGGCGCTGACCGACATCGACAAGGGCGCAGCGATCCGTCCCGGCCGGACGCAGGCGCTGCGCTATCCGGTCAGCCTGGTCAGCACGATCGAGAATGGCGGCGCTCGCCGTTTCGATCGGGAAACCACCTGGCGCTATCGCTATGATGTCGGGCAATTGCCCAATGGCGAACTGCCGTCCGCGCTCGACCTGCGCCTGCTGCTCGGGCCGATCGCCGAAACCCGCACCGCGCTGTTCGTGACGCTCAACGATCATCTGCTCTTCACCCGCACCCTGACCGATGAGGATCAGCGCTTCAGCCATTCGATCGCGCTGCCGACCGCCGATCATCTGGATCGCAACCAGTTGGAAATCACCCTGACCGCACATGAGCGGGAAGAAATGCGGTGCGGCGCGCGCCGTCTGATCGCCGCGGAAATGCTGCCGGAAACCATCTTGCGGGGCGGCGGCGAACGGCTTGTGCCGGCGATCGTCCAGTTGCGGGGCCTGCTTGCGGCCAATCGCCCGGTCGCCTTGAAGGCCGGCGCACTGACCGCACCGCAGGGACAGGCCACAGCCCAGTTGCTGGGTCAGATGCGGCCCAGCGCCCTTGCCTTCGGCACCCAAAGGCCGGGCACCACGATCGAGGTGCTGACGGGCGACATTGCCGGCACGCTGGCACGGGTCCGCCCCGCCGGACGGCAATGGCTGGTCCACTTCCCCGATGACCGGCGCGAAGGCGTCATGGTGGAACCCTTCGCGCGTGGTGCATCGGCGGCCAGGGCGGCCGTGGCCCTGCTGGTGACGGTCCATCGCCCGGTTCCCGTCCCGCCGCCCGCCACGCCGGCGACCACCCCGCTGCGCGCAACAGCCCCTGTCCCCTGATGCCGCCGCCCCCGGATTATGACCGGACCCAGGCCAATTTCCAGTCGACGGACAGTTTCGCCGGCGGACTGGCCCGTCCGGTATCGATGTTGCGCGCACCCGCTCTGCTGCTGACCTTCACGACCATCGCCCTGTTCCAGCTATGGCTGTTCGAACTGGGCTATCTCGACCGCTTCTTCCGCACCCATGATTATGTGTTCGGCCCCTATCTGGGCTTCAGCGCGATCTCGATCCGGACCTTCATCTATTCCTATTTCATCTCCTTCTCGCTCTATGCAGCGGGATCGGTGCGGGCGCGCATCCTGCTCTGCCTCGACCTGTGCCTGCGCTACATGGCGCTCTGCACCATCCTTGACCTGGGCAGCGTGGCGCTGTTCGCCTATGTCGGCACCCCCTTTTCGCTGGCCGCGATCCAGATCATGGCGGGCCTTGCGGGCATGGCGGTCTTCGCCTTCGTCATCATCCGGCGCGGCACCATGCCTGCCCCGGTGCCGGTGCTGCGCGGCCCTCAGCCAAAGGGGCGCGCCCTCTACCGCCTCGCCATTGCCGGCACGATCGCGGCGATCATCGCCATCTGGGCGGCACAGCAACCGATCCTGCTGTTCGAGGAGATGCGCGACATCAGCCTGCTCGGCGGCATCGGTCCGGGCGTCATCCTGTTCGTGCTGCTGACCTTTGCCCAGCTCTACATCGTTGCCGTCGCCGAGCGCTATCGCCTGTCGCGCCCCGACTTCGCCGCCCCGGTCAGCGTCATCGTACCCGCCTTCAACGAGCAATATGTGATCGGCCAGACGATCCAGCATATCGACCGCGCCGCCGCCCATTATGGTGCGGAGGTCGAACTGATCGTGATGGACAATGGCTCGGTCGATGGCACGGCGGACATCGCCCGCGCCGTCATCGACGCCTGCTCCGCGCTCAAGGGGCGGGTCGTGCATGTCGCGACGCCCGGCAAGGCCCATGCCCTGAACGAAGGCGTGCTGCATGCGCGCCATCCGTTCATCGTGCGGATCGACGCCGACACGCTGGTGGGCGAGGACAATCTGACACTGGCAATGCAGAATTTCGCCGATCCCGATGCTGGCGCGGTCGGCGGCGTGCCCTTGCCGCCAGGCGGCGCGATCTTCGATGCCGGGCGCCTGGTCGAGGTGATCGTCAAGCATGGCTATTATTCGCCCGCGCTCAGCGTCATGGCCGGGCTGGTCGGCATTCCCGGCATGTTCGTCATCTATCGGGCGGACGCGCTGCGCCGGGTCGGCCAGTTCGCCTCCGGCATGAATGGCGAGGATACCGACATCTCGCTGCGCATCGCCGAACTGGGCTATCGCACGCTGGTCGATCATCGGGTCAGCTATGTGTCCGAAGTGCCGACCAGCTTCGCTCACCTGCGCGAACAGCGGCTGCGCTGGTTCCGGTCGGTCTATCATGTCAGCGCGCGCGCCCATTCGCTCATCAGCGCCCCGGACTTCAGCATCCGCGGCAAGCTGGTCCTGCCCTATATGCTGATGAACACCGCGCGCCGGGCGATGATGATCCCGCTCGTCATCTTCGGCCTGCTCGAACTGTTCATCACGTCGAGATCGATCGCTTTGCCCCATTGGCAGGCGATCGTCGCCGTGCTGGTCGGATCCCCCCTGGTTGCCGCGGCGATCGCGATCCTGGCGAATAACCGCCCGCGCGCCCTGCTGGCGCTGCCTCCCTATATCTTCTTCCGCGCACTGCGCGCCTGGTACACGCTCGAATCCGCGCTCACGATCCCGATCACGTCGATGTCCACGCGCATCCAGATCGGGCGCGACCCCTGGCCGCAAAGCCCGCCGCCCGATCCGCTTCCCCCGCCATCCCCCCCTTCATCGCCGGAGGTCTCATGAAACAGATCGTCATTCCCGCCGCCCTGCTGGGCCTCGCCGCCATGCCCCAGGCCGGCTGGGCAAAGCCGGGCGACCTGTCGGTTGAGGGTGAACTTTCCTACGGGCTCGACGTGGTGCCACCCGACGTGGTCGACAACAGTCCCGATCAGGATCGGATCAAGTCGCTGTTCACCGGCGAAGTGGGCCTGGCCTATGATGCCGGCCCGGCGATCCTGCGCGCGTCCGCGGGCGCCCACATCTATCCGTCGGAAGCCGATTATAATCGCTATCCGCTGACCGTCGGCGCGCAGATCGACTGGCCACTGGCGGCCAAGGGACGGACCAGGCTGCGCTTCCAGCCCAGCTATGAATATGTGCTGGGCGATGATGGCCGGGTGTTCGATCGCGCGCGCATGGATGTGCAGCTCATCCACCGCCACAATCCTGCCCACACCAGCACGGTGCGCCTGCGTTACGGCTATCGCAACCAGAGCGAACAGCGCTTCCAGGGCTATGACCAGAGCGAGTGGCTGGGCGAACTGCGCCATCTCTGGCGGCCGGGCGGCGGCCAGACCCGCATCATGGGGTCGCTATTGGGCCTGCACGCCAATGCGCAGGCCAACCGCTTCAGCTATAATGGCTATGGCACGATGCTGATCGCCCGCACGCCGCTGCGCGAGGGACTGGAAGTCTATGGCCGGCTCTATCTGGTCCATCGCAACTACAAGGCGGCCTTCTCCAACGCTTACCCTTTCAAGCGGGAGGATACGCAATTGCGCCTGACCGGCGGCGTGGAACAGGCGCTGACCCGGCGGATCAACCTGTTCGGCGAGGCCGGCTATGCCAGCAATGATTCCAACGTCCCCACCCGCGACTATAGCGGTTTCGTCGGCCGCATCGGCATCCGCTTCCACTGACCATGGAACTGCGAAGAATATCCGGTCAGACGCAGGCCCGGCAAGGATCGGGCCTGCGCCTCGCATGCTCACGGGTTCCAGGGATCGTGACGATCATGCCTGATCCAGCGGGTGCA
Organism: Sphingomonas sp. S-NIH.Pt3_0716; assembly: GCF_003950715.1. Lineage (NCBI taxonomy): Bacteria > Pseudomonadati > Pseudomonadota > Alphaproteobacteria > Sphingomonadales > Sphingomonadaceae > Sphingomonas > Sphingomonas sp. S-NIH.Pt3_0716. The sequence goes on from NZ_QLJK01000001.1 coordinate 305,898, forward strand.
TAGCCATTTCTGTCCCGCCATGACCGGCGCGCCCAGATGCATGGCGGCTTCCGCCGCCTGCCCCTGCGCATCGGTGTTGCGGAACAGCAGGGCATCGCCCTTCCGCCCCTTCACCGACAGGCCCAGCCGCGGGAAGATCGTTTCCCCGCCGGCATAGCCTTCGTTGAGATAGATCAGCATCGTCCATGCCCGCTGGTTGCGGACATGGGGCAGGCAATCATGATGCTGCCGATATTGCTGGCCGACGGCATAGCGCAGCAATGTCAGCGGCTCGCCGCCCGACAGAATCGTCCCGCTTGCCGCCGCAATCCGCCGGTTGATCGCCTGGATCACCAGATCCTCGCGCGCCGGGCCGAAAATCCCGCCATCCGACGTGCGGATCGGATGCGGCATGGGCCGGCCACTGCGCGGATCGATCACCATTGCCGGTTCCAGCAGCGCCTGGCCTTCGCTGATGACATGATGGCATTCATCGGCCGTCAGGAACTGGCGGAACAGCCGGACATCCCAGCCACCGGCCAGCGCTTCGCCCTCGGGCACGGCCACAGGCGCACCGTCCGGGGCCAACGCCATGCGATCGATCAGCGCCAGTTGCTGCTGCGCGACCAGATCCCCCTGCGCCGCGATCTTCAACCGGGCCAGCGCCTCCGTCCAGTCGACCGGCCCGCCGCTGCCATTGGCGGTCAGCGCGATTTCCATCAACGCTGCATCGACATGGCCGATCTCGACCGCGCGGCGCAGCAGGCCCCTCGCCCGTTCCAGATCGCGCGCCACGCCATGGCCCGCCAGATGCCAGGTGGCGAGGCAGAAGAGCGCATCGACATCGCCCTGCGACGATGCCTGTTCCAGCCGGGCGACAGCCTGCGCCACTTGGCCGGATGCGGCCAGTTGCCGGGCATGGGAAACGGTGGGGGAAGTCATGGCCAAGCAGAAAACGAAAAGGGCCGGAAGTCAATCCGGCCCTCTCGCTTACAGCATGTCGCTGCGATCAGAACTTGGCGACGGCGCCGATATAGCCATAGCGGCCGCGGACGTCGTAGATACCCGAACCCGCACCCACGCCGGTCAGGCCGAAGGGCGGTGCGCGGTTGCCGATATTGTCGACACCGACATAGATGTTGAACTTTTCGGTCACGTCATAGCCCATACGTGCGTCGTGATAGAAGACGTCGGGATATTTCTTGAGCGAGGCATAGTCCGCATTCTGCGGCGGCAGCCCGTTGACCGAGTTATAGTCCTCATAGGTGTTGAGGTACATCTTGTCGATCCAGCGCATCTGATAGCCGATCGTCAGCTTGCCGAACTTCACGTCGCCGTTGAAGTTGACCTGGTTCTTGGGATCGCCCAGTTCTTCCAGGATCTGGTTGCGGAAGCTCGGATCAGCCGGATTGAGATATTCGTTCCGCTTGATCATGCGCGTGTAGACCGTCTTGAAACCAGCCGAACCCCAGCTGAAATCATGACGATAGTTGAGTTCGGCGTTGATACCTTCCGCGGTCAGCTTCGCATAGTTGAGCGTGGTCTGCTGCAACGAACCCTGAAGCACCTGATAGGCAGCTTCGCCCGACGGACCTTCGGTCGCGCCGTTACGCGTGAACAGGCCGCAGAACGGATTGTCCAGATTGGGTGCGTCATAGCAGGCGTTCAGGATCTGCTGTGCCGACGGCGCGGTGATGACGTCGTCCACCTTGATGTTGAAATAGTCGACCGACAGCGACAGGCCCGGAATCCAGCGGGGCTGCAGAACGCCACCGACAGTCCAGCTGGTCGAGGTTTCTTCCCGCAGATTGGGGTTGCCGCCCGAAATCAGCTCGATCGACGAGGTGTAGACGAAGTCATAGTTGGTCGGCACGCCGGCCGCACGGCAATTGGCCTCGCGATAGGAGGAACCGGTGCCGATGTTGCGCAGCGAGCAGGGATCGTTCGGCGCAGGCGCGAAATTCTGGCTCTGCTCCGAATAGAGATCGACGACGTTGGGCGCACGGATCGCCTTGTTGTAGGTGCCGCGGAAGCGGATGTCCTGAACCGGGGTCCAGGTCAGTTCCGTGCCCCAGGTGTAGACGGTGCCGGTCGCGCCCTTATAGTCGGACACGCGGCCCGAGGCATTGGCGGTCAGTTCCTTGAAGAAGGGAACGTCCTTCAGGATCGGCACGCTGATTTCGCCGTACAGCTCCTTCACTTCGAACGCCGGGGCGCGGAAGGTCGGGATCGCGTTGTAGAAGGCGTAGCCCTGCTGGGTCAGCTCATCCAGGTCATAATAGACCTTCTCGCGGCGATATTCGCCACCGACCGAGAAGCCGACCGGGCCGCCGGGCAGTTCGAACCAGGCGCTGGTATCGCCCGCCACGAAGCCGGACGCCACGAACTGCTTGATCTTGCCGGTCGCGACCGTGTCCATCAGCACATAGTTGCGCGCAGCCTGCGAGACCGAGCCCTGGCCGAAGGGATTGATCGGAACGCATGCCGCAATGTCGGCGGCCAGGATGGCCGCATCCGCGCCATAGTCGACCGTGCCGGCCGGATTCAGCTTCGAACGGCAGACGATGTTGCCGGCGGCGTCGCGGGTGGTGTCGATACCCAGCAGGTAGCGCTGGACGTTGACATTGCCCTTGACGACATTCTTCTCGCGATGCTCGCCATAGTTGACGGACAGTTCGTAGTTCCAGTCGTCGTTGAAGTCGCCGCGGACACCGACGACGGCGCGATAGGTTTCACGACGGATGGCTTCGTCACGAATGCCGAAATCGACCCAGTTGCGACGCAGGTTGAACCGGAACGTGCCGGCGTTGATCGCGGCGCGCTGCGCGTCGAGCTGCGCTGCCGTCAGGGCTGCGCCGGTATTGGCGTTGACGGTCGTCGCCAGCAACTGCTGGGTCAGGAGCGTGCGGGCCTGGTCCGACAGGAACGGATTGTCGAGACGGATGCGTTCGCGGCCGCCCGGATCGCCCAGCGTCGTGCCCTGCGAGAAGAAGGGACCGCTCTGCGAGCCATAGGCATCGGCCCGGACATATTTCGCTTCCCAGAAGGGCACGAAGGACGGGCTGAACTCATAATGGCCCATCAGGTTGACCGAAATGCGTTCCAGATTGGGGCTCAGCGCCAGCAGCTTGCCTTCGCGGCTGCTCGTGCCGTTGCCACCGACATAATTGCCGTTGGGGCCCAGGCCGATGCGTTCACCGGTCTGCGGCACCAGCGTGCCGTCGGGCTGGAACAGCATGTTGCAGACAAAGGCCGCGCCTACCGCATCACGACCGCAGGCCGCGTTGCCGGCGCTCTGGAAGATGCCGGTCTGGCCGCCCAGCGAGATGGTGGCCGAACGCACGTCGCGGAAGAACTGGCGGTCGAACACGCCGTCCGAACCGTTGGCGGTGCCGGCCGGGTCGGTGTCGACGACGATGAACGCATTGTTCTGGCGCATGGTCGGACGGTTGGAACCGTAGAAATCGTCCGACTGGGCATATTCGACGTTGATCGCGATATTGCCGCGGCCATCGGCGAAATTCTTGCCCGCCAGGACCGAAGCATAGCGGTTGCCGGCGTCGCCATATTTGCTCGCGCCATTCTGGCCGCGCACCTGGACGCCTTCATAGTCCTGCTTCAGCACGAAGTTGACCACACCGGCGATCGCGTCCGAACCATAGACCGACGATGCGCCACCGGTCATCACGTCGACGCGTTCGATCAGGTCGGTCGGGAAGGTGTTGGTGTCGGGCGACACGCCGTTCGACAGGACGTCGGAACCGACATGGCGGCGACCATTGACCAGCACCAGGGTGCGCTGCGTGCCCAGGCCGTAGAGGTCGAGCAGGTTGAGGCCGCGCGTGCCCAGGAAGCGGGTCGAGTTCTGCTGGCTGAAGGTGCTGCGCAGCTGCGGCAGCTCGTTCAGCGTATCACCGACCGACAGCTGCCCCGTCTCGAAGAACTGCTCGCCCGAAATGGTGGTGATCGGCGCATTGGCTTCCAGATTCGGACGACGAATGCGCGAACCGGTCACGACGATCGACGACGCGACCTCCCCGGTCGCTTCCGGATTGCGATCGGCTTCGGTCGTCTGCGGCGTGGCGCTGCTCCCCTGCGCCATGGCTCCCGTTGCAAAGGCGAAACTGCCCGCCAGGGCAGTAAATGTCAGAAAGCTATATTTTTTCACGAAGCTTCGGTCCCTGTTCAGAAGGACGCGGGCCCTCTCCCGCGCCGCTGCGCACAGGGTGCCCCAACTGGGACGCAAGACAAGCGATATTGTAATATCCTTGTCACACATTGAAATTTTAGTGAAACATGTGACCGTCGTGCAACAGCATGACGCGCAACAAAATGTCACGCTCGCGCCCCACCGATGAGCGCGTAAGTCATTATAATTTCAGGAAAATGGTGCACCCGACGGGATTCGAACCCATGGCCCTCAGATTAGGAATCTGATGCTCTATCCTGCTGAGCTACGGGTGCACGCAGCGCCGGCTCTATTATGCGCGGCGCGCGCGGTCAATTCTTCGCTTCGGGCGGAATCACCGGAAAGGGCAGTTGCGCGACATTGATGCCTTCCTCGGCCAGTGCCTTGGCCTCGGCCGGGGCGACCTCGCCATGGATGCTGCCCTTGTCCTGCTCGCCATAATGCATGGCGCGCGCCTGCTCGGCAAAGCCGCGCCCGACCCAGGTGGAGCCTTCCAGCACCTTCTTCTGTGCGTCCGCCAGCGCCTCGACAAGCGCGCGCATCTTCGCCTCGTCCGGCCCGGCCGCGACCGGCGCCGTCTCCGCTTCGCCCGCCGGCTGCTGCTGCGACGGCACGATCTCGCGCCGCTGGTTGCTCTTGGCCGCCACCGCCGGCGCCATCAGCGCCTTGCCGACCCGCGTATCGCCGCACAGCGGACAGGCGAGCAGGCCCCGTTCCTTCTGGTCCGCAAAGTCTGCGCTGGAGCCGAACCAGGCCTCGAACACATGGCCCTGGCCCTCGCACTTAAGGTCGAAAACGATCACCTGATCTCAACATCCTGCGGTATCACGCGCCGATTGGCGATAGCGGGCACCCGCCCCCGCACCGCCTCTACGCGGCTCAGGTCGAGATCGGCAAGGGCCAGCCCCGCGCCCTCGCCCATGTCCAGCAGCACATCGCCCCATGGATCGACCACCAGGCTATGGCCATAGGTGGTGCGCCCGTCCTGATGCTCGCCGGCCTGTGCGGCGGCGATCAGGAAACAGCCCGCCTCGATCGCGCGGGCGCGCAGCAGCACATGCCAGTGCGCCTGGCCCGTGGGCACGGTGAAGGCCGCTGGCGCCAGCAGCACGGTCGCCCCCGCATTGGTCAGCGCCCGGTAGAGATCGGGAAAGCGCATGTCGTAGCAGATGGAAAAGCCCATCCGCGCCCAGGGCGTATCGACCGCCACCACGCTTTCCCCCGGCCCATAGACCGAGGATTCGCGCCAGCTTTCGCCCGATGCCAGGTCGACGTCGAACAGATGGATCTTGTCGTAGCGCGCCCGTATCTCGCCGCGATCGTCGATCATGAAGCTGCGATTGGCCCAGCGCCCGTCGCTGCGCGCATCTTTCAGCGGCAGCGATCCGATATGGACCCACAGCCCCTCGCGCGCCGCCGCCTCGCGCACCGCCGCCAGCACGATATCGTCCGCCTCGCTGCGCAAGGTTTCCGCCGCGCGCTTGCGATCCCGGTCCAGATAGCCCGCCATTTCCGGGGTGAAGAGCATGTCCGCCCCCTCCCCCTTGGCGCGCTTCGCCGCCTCCTCAATCGCGGCGGCATTGGCGGCCGGGTCGATCCCGGTCGTCATCTGAAAGATGGCGGCGCGCATCGGGCTTACAGCCCCAGCAGCGGGTCGAGCTTGCCCTCGCGGTTCAGCGCGGCGAGATCGTCGCTGCCGCCGATATGCTGGCCGTCGATGAAGATCTGCGGCACGGTGGTGCGTCCGGGCGCCCGCTCCAGCATTTCCTCGCGCTTGGGACCGCCCAGCGAGATGTCATATTCCTCGAAGGCAACACCCTTGCCCTCCAGCAGTGCCTTGGCCCGCGCGCAATAGCCGCACCAGTCCTTGGTATAGATTTCGACCTTTGCCATTATCTCGGTAAAACTCCTTTGCCCCGAAATTGGGGGGAATGCGCACTTTGTCAATCGTCGCCAGTTCTGGGTAACGCCCGCGCCCAGCAGAGCAGATGCACCTCGCGCGCGCCGCCGGCCTTCAGCAGCTTCGCGCAGGCCGCCGCCGTCGCCCCGCTGGTATGGACATCGTCGACCAGCCATATCACCCGTCCCGCCAGCCCGTGCCCCTGCGCCAACGCAAAGGCGCCGCGCACCGCCTGCGCCCGCTGCTTGGGGTTCATCCCCCGCAGCGGCTGCGTCCGCTTCACCCGGCGCAAGCCATGCTTGTCCACCGCCAGCCCCGTCAGCCGCCCCAGATGATCGGCGATCAGCGCCGACTGGTTGAAGCCGCGCCCCCATAGCCGCCAGCGATGCAACGGCACCGGCACGATCAGCGCGCCCTCCATCTCCGCCGGCACATGGCGCAGCATCTGCCCCGCCACCAGCCGGGCCAGGCCGATCCGCCGCCCATATTTGAGGCGCAGCGCCACCGTCCGCGCGACATCGCCATAGGCCAGCACCGCCCGCGCGCTGTCGAACGGCGGCGGCTGTGCCAGGCAGGCGCCACAGGCCGCGCCCTCGCCCATCTCATGCTCGAACGGCAGGCCGCAGCGCGCGCAGCAGGGCGGCCCCAGAAACCGCATCCCGCTCCAGCAATCCAGGCAGAATCCATGATCCGCGCCGACGATCGCGCCGCAGCCGGGGCAGCGGGGCGGAAGGGCATAATCCATGACCGGACGCATCACGGTCTTGAGAAGCGGGACCAGCGACATCATCTGCCTTGTCCCCGCTTCGCCCCCGATGCACAAGGCCCGCCATGACTGCCCCCGAAACCCGCCCCGACATTTTCGACCGCGCCCTGCGCGCCCGTCACCGCGACCGGATGCTCGGCGCCTTTGCCGATCATGACTTCCTCCACCGCGCGATGCTGGACGAACTGCTCGAACGGCTGGCCGATGTGCAGCGCGACCTGCCCGAAGTGCTGCTGGTCGGCTGCCCGGACGGCAGCGCGAAGGCCGCGCTCGAAGCCATGGGCAAGCGCGTCGCCTGCGCCGACCCCGGCTTCCTCGCCGCGCAGCGGGCCGGCGGTGTGCAGGCGGACGAGGATGCCCTGCCCTTTGCCGACAATAGTTTCGACCTGGTCATCGCCTGCGGCACGCTCGACAGCGTCAATGATCTGCCCGGCGCGCTGATCCTGATGCGCCGCGTGCTGCGGCCCGATGGGCTGATGCTCGCCGCCTTTGCCGGCGCCGGCAGCCTGCCGCGCCTCAAGTCCGCCCTGCTCGCGGCCGAGGGCGACCGGCCCGGTCAGCATGTCCATCCCCAGGTCGATGTCCGCTCGGCCGGCGATCTCTTGAGCCGCGCCGGCTTCGCCATGCCGGTCGCCGATGGAGAGACGCTCAATATCCGCTATGGCGACATCGTCCGGCTGATGCACGATCTGCGCGGCATGGGCGCGGGCAATGCGCTCGCCACCCGCCCGCCGGCCCTGTCGCGCGATGTGCTGATGCGCGCCGCCGCCCATTTCGCCAATGCCGCCGATCCCGACGGCCGCACCGCCGAACAGATGGCGCTCATCTATCTGTCCGGCTGGAAACCCGACGCCAGCCAGGCCGCCCCCGCCCGCCGCGGCAGCGCCACCGTCTCGCTGGCCGCCGCGCTCAAGGGCAAGGACTGATCCTCAGGCCGCGACACTCAGGAAGCGGGATCGCTTGCCCCGGTTATAGTCGCGGTAGAAGGCCATGAACTCGTCCGCCGGCAACGCCTTGGCATAATACCAGCCCTGCGCGAACTGGACGCCGGCCTTGCGGACATAGGCATCCTGTTCGCGGGTCTCCACCCCTTCGGCGATCAGGTTCAGCTTCAGCGCCCGCCCCATCCCGATGATATGGGGCGTGACCACGCTGGCCGCCGCATCCCGGCCGATCGCGTCGATGAAGCATTTGTCGATCTTGAGCGCGTCGAGCGGCAATGTTTCCAGCAGCGACAGGCTGGAATAGCCGGTGCCGAAATCGTCGATCGCCATCAGATGCCCGGCATCGCGCGCGCGGGCGATGGTCGCGCGGGCCGTGTCCGGGTTGATCAGGCTGCGCTCGGTCACTTCCAGCCAGATCTGGCCCGGCGCGATGCCGGCCTTGGCTATCTCGCGCTCCAGCACATCCAGGAAGCGGCCGCTTTCCAGGTCGCGCGCGGAAATGTTGATCGCCACATGCACCTGCTGCTCGGCCAGCAGCATGACGTGCAGGTCCGCTACCACCTGCTCGATCACATGGTCGGTAATGTCCAGGATCAGCCCGCTCTGCTCGGCCAGCGGGATGAACAGGTCGGGCGCTATCCACCGGCCATCGGGCCGCCGCCACCGCACCAGCGCCTCGGCGCCCACGCAATAGCCGGTCGCCAGCTCGATCAGCGGCTGGTAATGGACCTGGAACTCGCGTTTGCGGATGGCCAGCTTCAGTTCCTTTTCCGGCGACAGGCGCTGGCGCGACACCCACAGGATCAGCAGCACCAGGATCGCGGACGCCACCAGCCCGATCGGCAACAGCAGGCGCATCTCGCTGCCCAGCTTCGCATCGATGGCGCTGCGGTCGGCAATGGCAAAGGCGGTCAGGTCGCCGCGCTGCACCGACGCATAGATGTCCGTCTCGTCCATCCCGGTCATCGGCTGCCGGCTCAATTGTCCCACCAGCCCGTCATTGGCCCGCCCGGTAATGGCGATCAGCGTCCCCTGCCGCGTCGCGATGCCCAGGATCATGTGGCTGTCGGACAAGACATCGACCAGCCGCTGCGGCAGGATCAGCACATTATGGTCGCGATAGCCCAGCACCATCACCTCGCGGGCATGGCTGATGCGCGGCTTCACATGCAGATGAAGCGCATAACCGCCCGCCAGCGTCGCCGAAGGCGTCCCGCGCCCGATGACGACATCCGCCGGCACCTTGCCCCAACCGGTGCAGGCCAGCCGATCGCCATCATAATGGCCCACTTCCTCCACCGCCCCGCTGTCGATCGCCAACTGGCGCATCCGCTCGATATGACCGACGGAACAATCGCCCTTGCCGACCTGCGCCAGCACATCCTTGGCGTCGGTCAGCACCTGCTCGGCGCGCAGCAGCGTCCAGTTGGCATATTCCTGCATATGCACGCGCTCGGCGGCGATCGCCCGCTCGCGCGAAAAATGGACGGTCAGTGCCAGTGGAATGACGATCGCCAATATCGCCAGCATCAGGGCCAAAAAGATAATGATCCGTCGCCGCAAGTCCGGCCCCCATCTTCATTCGCCATCGGAGCAGCAAAACCTGCGCCGTCAGCAGAGCAAAGACGAGTATTTATTTTGTTAACGGCCTGTCCTTGCGCGCGAAAGCGCAACGCCCTGTCGCCCTGATGCTCAGCGCAGGCTCAGATAGAGGGTGATGGTCGCCAGCGAGGCGATGGTGGAGACCAGCACGACCCGCGCGGTGATACCCGCTTCCCGGCCATAGAATTCGGCGACCATGAACGGGCCGGTGCCTGTCGGCAGCGCCGCCATCAGCACCGCCGTCGCCGCCAGCGCCGGCGGCAGGCGGAAGACCAGCGCCAGCGCACCGGTCAGCAGCGGCTGCACCAGCAGCTTCATGCCCACCAGAAAGCCAACCGCTCCCGCCGCCGGCGGCGCGCCCTCCCGCTTCTCGGCGATGAACAGGCCCAGTGCGACCAGCGCACAGGGCGACGCCGCACCGCCCAGCAGCGACAGGAACTTGTCCAGCGGCGCCGGCAGCGGAATGGCAAAGGCCAGGAACAGTCCACCGACCAGCGGCGCCACCAGCAGCGGATTGGTCGCCAGCGACCGTGCGACCTTGGCCATCATGTGCCCCGGCCGCCGCTCGCTCTGCACGCCGATCTCGATCAGGATCAACGCCACCGCAAACAGCAGGCAGACGGTCATGATCGTCGCCACCAAAGTCGGTGCCAGCGATGCCGGCCCCAATATCGTCGCCGCCAGCGGAAAGCCGATGAAGCCGGTATTGGCATAGCCTGCGTTCAGCCCGTCGACCGTCGCATCCGCCAGATGCCGCCCGCCGCGTCGCCGCAGCAACAGCGTCGCGCCAAAGCTCAGCCCCGCGCCGATGCCGAAGACGGCGATGAAGCCGGGCTGCCAGATGTCGCTCCACCGCGCCTTGGCAACGATGTCGAACAGCAGCGCCGGCAGCGCCAGCCACACCACGAAGCGATTGATCTCGCCTGTCGCATGCGGCCCCAGCACGCCGCTCCTGCGGGCAATCCATCCCGCCCCGATCAGCGCGAAGATGGGCAGGACGATCAGCAGCACGGACAACATCGGACGGACTTTCGGGACAGCGGAAACAGCGCTCGCCTACGCCGCCGGATCGATGCATACCAATGCCATTACATGGAATGATTGATACTGTTTCCGTATGATCGATATTCGCCAGCTCCGCTATTTCGTCGCCGTCGCCGAAACGCTGCATTTTGGCCGAGCGGCCGAACGGCTGCATGTCACCCAGCCACCGCTCAGTCGTCAGGTGGCTGCGCTGGAACAGGAACTGGGCGTCCGCCTGATCGAGCGCCATTCGCGGCGCGCCGTGCTGACCCCGGCCGGCGCCCGCTTCCTGGAAGATGCCCGGCAGATCATCGCCGCGCTCGACCGCGCCTGTCGCGATGCGCGCGCCTGGCAGTCCGGCGATCTTGGCGAACTGACGATCGGCTTCATGATGCATGCCGCCTATAGCAGCGTCCCCCTGCTCACCCGCCGCTTCGCCACCGCCCATCCCGACGTGACGCTGCACCTGCGCGAAACGCTGCCAATGATGCTGGCCGACGGCGTGATGGAGGGGCGCTTCGACGCCGCCATCGGCTTCGATCCCGGTGCCCGGCGCGGCCTCGTCACCAGCCCGCTCTATCGTGAGCCGCTCGCCGCCGTCGTCCCGTCGGACCATCATCTCGCCAGTGCCAGCACCCTCACCCCCGACCAGTTGGCCGGCGAACGCTTCATCCTCTCGCCCGCGGATGTGACGCCCACGCTGCGCCGCGCGATCCTGGGCTGGCTGGCCGCCCCGCCCGCCATATTGCTCGAAACCCAGTTGCAGCAGACGATCGTCAGCCTGGTCGGCGAAGGGCTGGGCGTCGCGATCGTGCCGGAATCGCTGCGGCGCCTCGCCATGACGAGCGTGCGCTTCGTGCCGCTGGTCGACGCGCCGATGATCGAGCAGTTGCTGATGGTCCGCCCCGACGCCCGCAATCCGGCACTCACCCATCTGCGCGCGATCGCCGACAGCCTCCAGCCCGCATGAAGCGGCCCGCTGTCCTACAGCGCGCCGAACTGCCATGATCGCGCCCGGCTCTTTCTCAACTCAGGCAGGCGGGACGACGTAAGGAAATTTCCAACCATCGACATAAAATGTCGAAATGTGCAGGAAATATGCGAAGTTAAGCGGCGACTTTCCTATTTCCGCCGCCCCTTTCAGGCTACCTCGGTCAGGCTGACAGCGCTTCCGCCCGTGCGTCCAGCACCACCCGGTTCCGCCCCTCGCGCTTGGCGCGATAGAGCGCGGCATCGGCCGCCTTGATCAGTGTCGAGCCGTCGCGCTCCATGCTCTCTTCCCAGGTAGCGACGCCGAAGGACATGGTCGTCGACCCCAGCGTACGCCCACCCTGGTTGACCATCAGCTCGCTGATCGCCTGGCGGACGATCTCCACCCGGTCGGCCAGCACCACGGCCGACGTGCCCGGCGCGATGATGGTGAACTCCTCGCCGCCAAAGCGGCAGACGACATCGCCGTCGCGGAAGCGGCTGCGCATTTCGGTTGCGACCGCCTGCAACACCGCGTCCCCCGCCTCATGGCCGAACTCGTCGTTGAAGCGCTTGAAATGGTCGACGTCGCACATCACCAGGCTCAGCGGGCTGCCGGTGCGCGTCGCCCGCGCAATCTCCAGCGCCAGCGTCTCTTCCATGTAGCGGCGGTTGAACAGGCTGGTCAGCGGATCGCGGATCGTCTGTTCGCGCAGGCCGCGCTGCAGGCGATGGTTGACCAGGGCCGACGCGATATTCTCGGTCAGCACGGTCAGGCGGAACCGGTTCTCGGCCCCCACCACGCCGCGCAGATACAGCACGCCGATCACCTCGCCGCCGGCCAGCAGCGGCTCGCAATGATAATGGTCCGCCTCGGCCCCGACATGGGCGCAGACGATGTCCGATCCCTGCTCGGTCACATAATGGCTCTGCCCGCGCCGCAGCGCCCAGCACTGGTCGGGCGCAAAACCCGCCTGCTCGACCTCCAGCCCGCCCCAGGCCGCGATCGGCACCAGCAGGTTGCGGGAATTATTATGGGCATAGAGGGCGCCGGGAATATCGGGCAGCACGCGCGGCACGAACACCCGGATGATCGACGCCAGCTCCTCGTCGGTGCGGGCCGCCTGCATCCGGTGGGCCATGCCGCCCAGCAGTTCGATCACCTCGCCCCGTTCGCGCAGCACCTGCGCATTGGCGCTCAGTTCCTGGTTGGCGATTTTCAGCCGCCCCTCGCTGTCCACCTGGTCGGCGACCGCCGCCTCCAGCTCGCGCGCCATTTCATTATAGCCGCCGGCCAGCCGCTCGAACTCGCTCGACCGCATCTCGACATCGATGCGCGCGCTGCGGTCGCCAGCGCCCAGCTTGCCCATCACCGTCATCATAGCCTCGACCGGACGGCGGATGCCGCGGATCAGCGCCACGCCCATGATGACGATGATCGCCACCGTCAGCGGCGTGCCCAGCAGCACCAGCCAGCGAATATAGTTGAGCCGCCGTTCCACCGCGCCCATGCGCTCGACCGACAGCGCGCGCTCCTCGGCCAGCAGATCGCCGACCCGCGCCTCGACCATCAGCATCAGATAGCGGCCCCGGCCGGTCGCGGTCGATGCCTGCGCCCCGGCAAAGTCGCCCGCGCGGGTCATGGCCGCCGACTTCTCCAGGCTCGCGGCCCGTTCCGTCACCAGCGCGCGCACCTGCTGCGCCCGTTCATTCTGCGGCGGATTGTCGGCCGTCAGCCTGACCAGCGCGGCCGCTTCATGCTTGGCGGCGGCGATTTCGGCGGCGACGGTCTCGGCAAATTCGGGATTGCGGGTCAGCACATAGCCGCGCTGTCCCGACTCCGCTTCCTGCAGATGGCCCAGCGTCCGGTTCGCGGTCTTGAGCACCTGCGAGGAATGGGTCACCCAACCCAGACTGCTGCGCATCTGCGCCGACCCGTCGAGCAACAACCCGGCGAGCAGCACCATCACCACGCACAATATGCCGCACAGCACCACAATCCGATGGGACAATGATCCGACCAACTGACACTCCCTGGGTCCGCAAGCCCATCGCCTTTGGTCAATCGCTTCGCCGATGCAACATGAATCATTGTTTTTTAGGGAGAATTGCGACCGATCGAAGACTCCTGCCTCAGCCTGTCCCTTGTAGCACAGCCACGCTGCCAACCGTTGGCGGGTCGATCACATCCCGTCCCGTCCATGCCTCGCCTTCCCGCACATAGTCGACATGGCTGGCCCGGCGAAACGCGTTGCCGTCCCAGACGATCACCTGCAGTTCGATCGCATCGTTACGCCGGACATGCAGCCAGTTGAAGCTTTGCGGCTCGGCATTGCGCAGCCGGGTGGATGTCGCCGTCCCCGCTTGGATCACCAGCGCCCCGCCGCTATGCGCCACCATCTTCTGCGCGGCCTCCGCATAGGTGCGGTGGAAATGCCCGGCCAGCGCGACATGGACACCCGCCTCGCACGCCGCCTGCACCGCATCCTCATGCCGCCCCACCGCCTCGCTCAACTCCCCGCCCCGACCGATCGGCATGGCGAACAGCGGATGATGGGTCACCAGGATGCGGGTCTTGGCCGGCGCGACCTGCGCGAAACTCGCGCGCAGCCGGTCCATCTGGTCATGGTTGATCCGCCCGTCCTTGATCGTCAGCGACCGGGCGGTGTTGAGGCCCAGTATCGCGACCTCGTCATCCTCGTAGAAGGGACAGAGATCGCGGCTGATATAGCGCTTGTAGCGCGCCAGCGGCCGGGCGAAGCGTCGCACCACATCGAACAGCGGCACGTCATGATTGCCGGGGATCACCAATATCTTCAGCCCCGCCGCGCGCAGGCGATTGAGCCAGGCCGCCGCCGCCCTGAACTGCTCCACCCGCGCCCGCTGGGTCAAGTCGCCGCTGATGACGACCAGATCGGGCCGGCGTTCCTCCAGCCAGGCGGTGGCGGCGTCGACGATGCGCGGATCATGCGCGCCGAAATGAATGTCGGACAGATGGGCGATACGGGCCATGCCTCCCTAACGAATCCATCGCTATTCGTTTCCGATGGACCCGAAATCGCCGCACGGTGTTATTGCGGCATGGAAACGAAAGCGCTCCCCCAGCAGGCGATCCTCGTCGTCAACGCCCATAGCCGACGCGGCCAGGACAATTTCAATCAGGCAAGGGAAAAGCTCGAAGCCGCCGGCATCGAGTTGATCGCCGCCCATGCGGTCGACGACCCCGAACAGATGGCCGCCACCGTCCGCCAGGCGGTGGAAAGCGGCGCGCCGATGGTCATCGTCGGCGGCGGCGATGGCTCCATGTCGGGCACGGTCGACGAACTGGTCGGCAAGGATTGCGTGTTCGGCGTGCTGCCGCTCGGCACCGCCAACAGCTTCGCCCGCACGCTGGGCCTGCCGCTCGACCTCGACGGCGCAGTCCGCGCCATCGCCACCGGCCAGCGCCGCCGCGTGGACCTCGGCATGATCGATCGCGACTATTTCGTGAATGCCGCCTCCTTGGGCCTGTCGCCGATGATCGGCCAGACCGTGCCGCACAAGCTCAAACGCTATCTCGGCCGCATCGGCTATCTGCTCTGGGCGGTCAAATGCTCAGTCGGTTTCCGCGCCTTCCGCCTGACCATTGACGACGGGGTCAAGGAACGGCGCCTGTGGTCGACCGAGGTGCGCATCCTCAACGGCCCCTATCATGGCGGGGTGGAACTGTCGGACCATGCTGCCGTCGATACCGGCGAGATCGTGATCCAGGCCGTCGTCGGCCGCTCCAAGCCGCGCCTCGCCTGGGACTGGTATGCCAAATTCGTGAAGCTGCGCGACCGCAACGCCCATACGGAGGAATTTCACGGCCGCCAGTTCAGACTCGCCTGCCACCCGCCACAGAAAATATCGATCGACGGCGAAGTGCTGGCAAAAACCCCCGTCACGGTAAAGATAGCCCCCGGTGCCGTCGATGTAGCGGTGCCGCAGGACTAGGGCGGCAAGGACAAGTCCAGATTGTCGGGAAGCGACCAAGAACCGCCCATCCCATCATCGTCACCCTGAACTTGTTTCAGGGTCCATTCCTCCCAATAGACCAATGGTTTGTTAGGCTTGATAGATGCTGAAACAAGTTCAGCATGACATTGATGGGATGGCCTTAAGCCACCCATCTCGACCATTCAGCGGGCGCCGAAACAGCCCCCGCCGCTCGGCCGATCTCAGGCGGCCAGGCGCAGGAAGGGCACCGGTTCGGTCGAACGCAGCAGGATCGGCTTGCCTTCCGACGCGCGGAAGATTTCGCCGTCCAGGATCACGCTGCTCTGCGCACCCTCGATGCGGATCGTGTCGCCCTGCTCCAGATGGATGCCCTGCATCTGCTGCTTGCCCATCCGGCGGAAGACGCTGGCCCATACCAGGCGCAGCAGCGCCGACACGCTCTGGTCGACCGCCATCAGCTTCATGTTGCCACGGCGGCTGTCACCCGGATCGACGCCCAGCAGCAGTCGCTCCAGCGTGGTCACGATCAGGACCGAGAAGCGCCCCGCCAACTGCCCCTCGCGCATCAGCGAGATGCTGACCGGGTGGCTGGATTGTGGCAGGAATCGGGCACGAATGCCGAAAACCAGCGACGCCAGCACGGCGAGCGCGGTCAGGAAATGGCTGAACCCGTTGGACAGGCCCAGCGGATAGATCTTGTCCCGGCAATAGAGGATATAGTCGGCCAGGCCCGCACCGCCCAGGAACATGCCCAGCACCGGACGGGTCGTCTGCCCGTCGGTCAGCGCGATCAGCTCGCGCTGCACGACATGGTCGCCCAGCCCAGATTTGGCGATCTCGACGATGCGCTCCAGCGCCTTGATCGGGTCGCCATGGATGCCCAGGTCCAGCGCGATCAGGTTGGTCTTGCCATTGGGCAGCACCGCGATCGGCGGCACCCGACCGCAGAAATGCTCGCCCTGATACAGTTCGGTCAGCGCCGCCTGCACCGTCCCGTCGCCGCCATTGATGACGATGACGGCCGGATCGACCCGCGCAATCGTCTGCAGCGCGCGGCCGATCTGGTCGACATGCTCGACCTCATAATGGAAGATGTCCGGGTTGTTGGCACAAAAACTGCGCACGCGCGGCAAGGTCTGCCGGTTGCCCGTGGACTTGGGATTGGACAGGAGCGCGACGCGAACCATGACGACCTTACATATATTTGAGGTTGATGGTGATCCGGGTCACGCCCGGTCCAGCATAGAAGGCGGCCTTGTCGACCGACGGCTTGCCCAGATTGAAGATGTTGATCGACGGATTGTTCGAAAAGCCGCCGCCATCCCGCGAAATGTCAGTCTTGCCATTGCCGTCCCGGTCATGCCGCACGGCGATGCCATATTTGCCCGGCTCCGGGATCGGCATGCAGAATCGCATGCCGCCTTCGGACGGGCGGACGACGGTGTCGATCCGGTTCAGCCATTCGCCCTTGGTCAGCCAGCTCGCCTTGGTGGCGTGATAGGACTGCATGCGCACGCGGCCGGTCGCCTCGGCAAAGCCGCGCACATCGACCAGCACCGCCGGCCCCTTGGCCGACGCGGCGCAACGGGACAGATCGTTCGTGATTTCCTGACCATGGGCCAAGGCAGGCGTTGCGGCCAACAGAACCACCACCGGCATCAGACCCATTGCAACTTTCAACATGACCATCAGACTCCTGGAAGCTATAGCCGCCCGATGTGATCGGACGGCGAGCCCCTGTTCGCCCCGCGACTCTTTTATTAGCTGACTCGCATATGGGCGGGGTTTGCGGCCAAAACATGGTGATGGGACGACGACATAGAGAAATGCTGACTGCCATCGACCGATATCTCGCCCGCCTGATCGCGCTGCCATTGCTTGGCACGCTGGTGATCGCCGCGATGCTGCTGGTGCTCGACAAGATGTTGAGCCTGTTCGATTTTGTCGCGGCCGAAGGCGGCCCCGTCAGCGTCGTGTGGCGCATGCTCGCCAACATGCTGCCCGAATATCTCTCGCTCGGCATTCCGATCGGGCTGATGCTCGGCATCCTGCTCGCCTTCCGCAAGCTTGCCACCTCGTCCGAACTCGACGTGATGCGCGCCGTCGGCCTGTCCTATGGCCGGCTGCTGCGCGTCCCCTACATGTTCGCCTTCGCCCTCGCCCTGCTCAACCTCGGCATCGTCGGCTGGGTCCAGCCCTTGTCCCGCCACGCCTATGAGGCGCTGCGCTTCGAACTGCGCTCGGGCGCGCTGGGCGCGTCGATCAAGGTCGGCGAGTTCACCAGCCTGGGCAAGCGCATGACCCTGCGGATCGAACGCAGCCTGGACGAAGGGCGCAACCTGCGCGGCATCTTCGTCCGCGCCGTCGGCAAGGATGGCCAGTCGGTCGCGGTCACGGCGGCCCAGGGCGCCTTCCTCGCCACCGACGATCCCGACACCATCATCTTCCGCCTGCGCGACGGCGTGCTGGTGAACGATGCGCCCAAGTACAAGACGCCGCGCATCCTCTCCTTCTCCAGCCACGATCTGCCGATCGACCTGCCGCAGATCGAGAATTTCCGCGGCCGCGACGTCGACCGGGAAAAGACCCTGCCCGAACTCTTCTCGATGGGGCGTGATCCCGCCACGCCGACCAAGCTGCGCAACGAGGTCCGTTCCAACTTCCATTTCCGCATGGTCGAAGTGGTGATGATGATGCTGCTGCCGATGGCCGCGCTCGCCTTCGCGATCCCGCCCAAGCGCTCGACCTCGGCGCTCGGCGTGTTCCTTTCGATCGTCTTCATCGTCACCTATCACAAGATCAACCAATATGGCGAAAGCATCGGCTCGCTGGGCAAGATCGATCCGATCATCGCGCTATGGGGGCCGTTCCTGCTGGCGTCCGGACTGATCTTCTGGATGTATCATGTCATCGCCCACCGCCCCGGCGGACAGCCGATCGCGGCGCTGGAATATGCCTTCGCCAAGCTCGGCAAGCAGATCGGCCGCCTGCTGCGCTTCGTGACGCGGCGCGGCGAGCCGGCGCAAGGAGCAGCCTGACCCCATGCAGTTCGATTTCTTCCCCTCGCGCCAGGTCAGCTGGTACATGGTGCGGCTGTTCCTGACCCGCACGCTCGCCGTGCTGGCGATGCTGGTGGTCGTGCTGCAGATGCTCGACCTGCTCGGCAATTCGGGCGACATCCTCGCCTATCCGGGCAATGGCGATGCACAGCTCTGGCATTATGTCGGCCTGCGCGCGCCCCAGATCGTCGCCCGCTTCCTGCCCTTCTCGGTGCTGCTCGGCACCCTCATCATGCTGGCGACGCTCAACCAGAATAGCGAAATCATCGCGATGAAGGCGGCGGGCCTCTCCGCCCAGCAGATCCTCGCCCCGCTGATCGCCGCCGCGCTCGGCGTCTCGGTCCTCAGCTACGCCTTCAACGAACGGATCGTCGCCCGCTCGACCGCGATGCTCAGCGCCTGGCAGGCGGTCGACTTCGGCCCGGTGCCAGCGGACAGCGGGATCAAGACCAACCCCTGGGTGCGTGACGGCAATAATCTCGTCACCGCGGCGATCGTCGCGGGCCATGGCCAGGACGTGCAGTTGCGCAAGGTCGAGATCTTCAACCGCATCAACAACAGCCTCACCACCATCATCACCGCGCCCAAGGGCCATTATGACGCCGCCAGCAAGAGCTGGGTGCTGGAAGGTGCGCGCCAGTTCGACGTCGCCCGCGGCACGCTCCAGAATGTCGGCACCGTGCGCTTCGGCAGCGACATCCGTCCCGACCAGTTCACCCTGGCCAAGGTCGATCCCGACGCCCTCACCTTCAGCGAGTTGCAGGCGGCGATCGGCGACCTGCACGATGCCGGGCGGCCGACCGCCGAACTGGAAGGCAGCCTGTGGCACAAGCTGTCCGGTCCGCTCTCGGCCGTGCTGATGCCGATCCTCGGCTCCGTCGCCGCCTTCGGCCTCGCCCGCTCGGGCCAGCTCTTCCTGCGCGCGGTCATGGGCATGGCGCTGGGCTTCGCCTATTTCGTCGCCGACAATTTCTCGCTCGCCATGGGCAATCTAGGCGCCTACCCGCCGATCCTCGCCGCCTGGGCGCCCTTCCTCCTCTTCCTGCTGCTCGGCGAGACGGTGCTGTTCAGAACCGAGGAATAAGCGTGGTTAAGGGCTGGCAAATCCCGTCATGCCAGCGAAGGCTGGCATCTCAGGCAGGCGCACGCCACGTCAACGAATAGCGAGACGCCCGTCCTCCCTCTGCCGCCGCCTGAGTCCCCAGCCTTCGCTGGGGTGGTGGAGTTGGGTGGTTAGCGGACTGGCTTCTTGCAAATCGTAGAAAGCGATAGCAGACATGGCTCATGCCATTCAGCGCAACTCACAATGATTTGAGCGGCCGTTTCGGTATCGACACGAGCCTTTCAGCATTCCGCGTCTGGCTGATAGCTGGCAGCTTCGTGAGCGCGGGTTTAATCCCTAGTCTAATTTATGGCGTTCTACTCGGCCAATGGGGCACCAATTTGGTATGGGGCAGCGTTTATGGCTTGGGATGGTGTCTTGCAGCATATTTCGCCGACGTTAGGGGAATAGCCGCCCTCTTGGCCTTTCTTTGGTCTGGCTTTGCTGTTCCCGCCCTACTGTATGTGGCGAGCGGCTGGCTGTGGAACACATGCGGCGAGCATACGAAACGGTGGGCAATGATCTTGTTATTTGTATCGCTTGCTGCGGATATTCCGGCCGAGGCCATCAGTTGGATAGATCAACAGGTAATCCATCTGCCTGATCTGATGCTGCACATCACCACTATGTATTGAGTGGCAGCTTCCTACCGATGATTTTCGGCGGGACAGGGACCACAAATGGTCGTTTTCAGACCATGCTCCCCTGCAAGGGGAGGTGGCTGGCCGCAGGCCAGACGGAGGGGTATCCCCCTCTCGATAGCGTGACACCCCTCCACCACTTTGTGGTCCCCCTCCCCTTGCAGGGGAGGAAATTACAGCCGCTCCTGGTCGCTTCCCGCCATCCCCGGTGCGCAGCTTGCCCGCTCGGACATTCCCTGATCTGGAAGCCACGTCCGATCACGCCCTTTGCCAGTTAAATCACGACCACCTGATCGCAGCAAAAGCGTCGCCCCACGGTCGCCGCGCACCCCGCCTCCCCCATCCGCCAACAAAAAAAGGCCGGCGTTTCCACCGGCCTTCTTTCCTGTCCCGATCCACCGCGATCAGCGCGCGTGCATCGTGCTCCGGGCGATCTTGGCGACCAGCGTGAACATGCCGGTATAATTGCCCTGGCGATAGGGCGAGTCGATGTCGAGCGTCGCCATCAACTGCCGATGCGCGGCCGCCAGATTATGATAGGGCACGCTCGGCAGCAGGTGATGCAACGCATGATAGCGCAGGCCGACCGGCGCCCATAGTTCGGGCAGCGTGCCGGGCGGCGGCACATTGACCGAATCCAGATATTGCGCCGTCACGGTCATCGCCTCGCCCTCATTCTCCCACAGATGGGCGACCAGGGTGCGCAGCTGGTTGATGACGGTCATCGCCGAATGGATCGCCATATAGACCAGCAAGGGCTTCCAGCCGAAGGCGAACACGCTGCCGACCAGCGCCAGCGCGAACAGGCAGGCGCCCGCTTCCTGCCAATGCCACATGCGGGCGAAATCGCCCTCGGGCGCGCGGCGGCGATAGGCGGGATTGATCGACAGCGCCGAAAACTCCGCCACCACCTTGCGCCGCAGCGGCGGGATGAGGAGGCTGAGCGGCGTCAGCACGCCAAAGCGCAGGATCAGGCCGATCGGCGCCAGCGCGGCCACCACGATGAACAGGGGCAGCGACCAGGGCTTCATCAGCGCCAGCGGCAGATATTCGGGGTCTTCCGCCGTGCCATAGCGGGTGCGGGCATGATGCTGGGTATGCACGCCTTCATACAGGAAGGACGGGATCATCAGCGGAATGCCGACCAGCAGGTTCCAGCCGAAGCGGAAGCCGGGCAGCGCGCCCTTGCGGATATGGGTCAGCTCATGGATGAAGCTGGCCGCGCGATAGAGCGCCATCATCGACAACAGGGCACAGCCGATCGCGATCGCCACATTCTGGGCCAGAATCGCACCGGCCAGCGCGCCATAGCCGATCAGCGCCGACGCCAGCATGTCCGGCCAGTAGATGGCCGGGTTCGCGGTCGACAGGGTGCGCGTCAGATCCGCGGCAGCGCGCAGCATCTTCGTATCGTCGGGTATAGCCGACCGCGTGCGCGACGCGGCGGCCAAAATGGGATCATGCACAGTCATGCTGCCTTCCCTACACTCCAAATGCGCTGCAATCGTGGCAGCAACGTGACATATTCACCCCGGCTGGGGGTGTGGGCCGGTACAGATGCGCCAGAGGCGCATTTCCAGACCGACTCTTAGCGCCCCTGCCCCGGCCCGAGATTGACATTCCGCAAACAAGCGCCGAACTGCTCGACAAATTTCTTCAAGGGCCTGCGCCGTGGCATCAACCGATCTCCTCATCACCCCCGTTTCCTCCAAGGCCGATCTCAAGGCCTTTGTCGACCTGCCCTGGCGGCTCTACGCCAATGATCCCAATTGGGTGCCGCCGCTCAAGTCCGAAGTCTACGGCCTGCTGACGCCGGGCAAGAATCCCTTCTTCGACCATGCCGAGGCCCAATATTTCCTCGCCCGGCGCGGAAACAAGGTGGTCGGCCGCGTTTCCGCGCATTTCGACAAGCTGGCGCTGGCCCAGCCGGTCGAACAGGGCATGGGTCCTGGCACCGGCAATTTCGGCCTGTTCGAGGCGGAAGATGCCGAAACCGGCGCCGCCCTGATCGCCGCGGCCGAAGGCTGGCTCGAGGCCAAGGGCATGACCCGCGTGCTCGGCCCGATCTCGCTGTCGATCTGGGAAGAGCCCGGCCTGCTGATCCAGGGCCATGATCATCCGCCGACGGTGATGATGGGCCATAACAGCGCCGCCTATCAGCCGATGGTCGAAGGCGCCGGCTATCAGCCGGTCAAGCAGCTCAAGACCTATGAGCTGGACATCACGAAGAATTTCCCGCCGCTGATCGAGCGCATCGTCGCCTCGGGCGAAAAGAGCGCGCGCATCACCATCCGCAAGGTCGACAAGTCGAAATTCGATCAGGAAGCCGCGATCATCCTGGGCATCCTCAACGATGCCTGGGGCAAGAATTGGGGCTTCGTGCCCATCACCGACGCCGAAGTCGCCTTCACCGGCAAGAAATTGAAGCCGCTGGTGTTCGAGGATCTGATCATGATCGCGGAGCTGGAAGGCGAACCGGTCGCCTTCATGATGACCCTGCCCGACCTCAACGAGGCGTTGAAGCCGCTCAACGGTTCGCTCTTCCCGTTCGGCTGGATCAAGCTGCTGCGCTGGCTGCGCAAGCCGCAGGTCCGCACCATGCGCGTGCCGCTGATGGGCGTGGTCCAGCGGCTGCAATCTACCCGCATGGCCAGCCAGCTCGCCTTCATGATGATCGAATATATCCGCCGCAACGCCCTGGCCCATTACAGCGCGACGCGCGGCGAGATCGGCTGGGTGCTGGACGATAATCAGGGCATGAACGCGATCGCCGACGCCATCGAATCCCGGGTCAACAAGATCTATCAGGTCTACGAAAAGACGCTGTAAGGCGGCGGGCGCGCCTCAGCGCCCGCATCCATCCGCCTGCAAGGCCATCATCGCCCGCGCCATCGCCATGCCCAGCCGGCGCTGGGCATCGGTCACCAGATGCAGTTCGTCCGCCTGCCGCACCAGGCCGCCGGTCGGCACCATATAGGCGCAGCGCAGGGCGATGTCGCGCTGCGCCGCCTGCACCATCGCCCACCCCGGATAGCGCGCGACATGCTCCGACGCCGCCGGCCGATCGGCGATCTGCGCAAAGATGAACGGCAGGTCTGCGCGTCCCAGATCCCGCCGGAAATGCCCGACCAGATCGGCCAGCGCAGCGCCATAGCCCGTTGCCGCCGTCCCATTCTCCGTGTCGCTCTCGCCCTGATACCAGAGGATGCCGGCCAGCCGTCCCCGGACCGATCGTACCCGCGCCAGACAGGATCCATAGAGCGTCGTCCGGTCTTCGCCGGGCCGCCAGCGCGCGATCGCGCTGCCGCCCTTGGCGCAGGGGATCAGGATGATCGCCCGCCGCTGCCGCGCGATCAGCGCGCGGGCAAAGAACAGGCCCGGCCCGACCGCCGCCAGCCGGTCCGCCGACACCATGTCCTGCTGCCCCTGCGCACTGTCGATCGGCTCCATCGCCGGTCGCACGATGCCGTCATTGCCCAGCATCATGACGTCCGGCACCGGCGCCCTTTCCGCCTCGGTCAGGTCCGCCAGCGCGCCCCGCCCCGACATGTTGGACTGGCCGGCCAGCACATAGATGTCCGGCAAGGGCGCCGCGCCGCCGGCCGAGCCAGCCGCGCCGATCAGCGCGGCCAGGCCCAGCCCGGCAACCCGCCAGCTCAATAGCTGTAGCTCAGGCGGATGCCGCCATAACGATGGAAATCACGCGGCACATAGCCCTGGATCGCCGTCGTCCCATAACGGTTCGACACATCGTTGATCAGATAGCGATAATGCTGGTCGAACAGATTGTTGATGAAGCCCATCACCTGCCATGACTTGTCGGCGCTGCGCAGGCCGAGCGCGATGTTCACCATCGCATATTCCGGCTGGATGGTGCGCGGATTCTGGTCCAGCGGCACGACCTTGCTCTGCCAGGTGACGGCGCCCTGCGCGACCAGTTCCAGCGGCCCCTGCCCCAACGGCTGGGCATAATCGATATTGCCCGCCAGCTTCCATTTGGGCGAGATCAGCATCGCCTTGCCGCTCAGATCCTGGCGCGGCGGCGTGCCGACGCATCCCTGCGCCGCGGTCTGGTTCACATAACAGGCCGCGCCGGCAAATTCCTTGAACTTGGCGTCCAGATAAGTCAGCGACCCATTGATCGTCAGCCCGGCCACCGGACGGATGCTGGTTTCCATTTCCAGGCCCCGGATGCGCACCTTGCCGACATTGGTCAGGCGAAAATTCTGTGTCCCGTCGGCAAGGTTTTCCACTGCCTGGGTCTGGAAATCGCGGAAGTTGGAATTGAAGACGGTGACGTTCAGCGTCACCTTGCGATCCAGCAATTGCGATCGGAAGCCCAGTTCCAGGCTGTCGGACTTTTCCGGGTTCACCGGACCGGCATCGGCGCGCGCCTGGTTGAAGCCCGACGAGATGTCATAGGCCTGCCCCTTATGCCCGGTCGCATAGGTGAGATAGAGGTTCATGTCGCGCGCGACATCCTGCTTGATGCCCAGTTTGTAGGTGCCGAAACTGTCGCTGCTGCGCCCCGCATAGACCCGGCTGGCCGCCAGATCGGTGAACACATAATCGATCTTTTCCCGGCTGTAGCGGCCACCGGCGATCAGCGTCGTGCCGGGCAACGGATCATATTCCAGCTGGCCAAAGCCCGCGATCAGGTCGCTGCCGTTGGTCGCATCCCAATTTGCGTTGGAAAAAAGCGGCCCGCGATAGAAGTCGCGGCCGATGTCGACATTGCTGTAATAGGCGCCCAGCGTATAGCGGAACCGGTCCTTGCCGGGCGAAATCAGCCGCAGTTCCTGGCTGAACTGTTCGCTGTCGAAATGGCCATATTGGAAATTCTGGAAGCTGCTGATCGCGGAATCGTCGCTGTCGAACCAGTCATGCGACTTGTAGCGGTCATGCGCGGTGATCGACATGATCGTCGGCCCGCCCGTATCATAGCTCAGCCGCAGCGACTGGGCGAAATCATTATAGGTGTTGCCGGTCGGGAAATCGATCGACACGTCCGTATTGTCCTTGCCGACGGTGATGCCCGGCGCGAACACATCCTGGGTGAAGGCGGGGTTGCCGCGCAGGATCGCATTATCGCCCAGTTCGATGAAGGGCCGCGTCGCTGTCGTCCGCCCATCGGCATAATCGATCGCCAGATCGGCCTGCAACTCGGCCGTCGGGTTCCAGCGCAGCTTGTTGCGGGTGGAGAAATAGCGGCGTCCATTCAGCGTCTTGCCATCGGCCAGATTGCGCGAATTGCCCTTGAAATCATCATAGTTGACGCTGGTGCGGAACCCCAGCGTATCGGTCAGCGGCCCGGAAAGAACCGCACCGATCTGCTGCTCGTCATCGGTGGTGATCATCCCGCGCACCGACGCGGTCAGCGTCTTGGTCGGCGCCTTGGACACGATATTGATGAGGCCCGCCGAGGCCGACTTGCCATACAGCGTCGTCTGCGGCCCGCGCAGCACCTCGATCCGCTCGATATCGGAAAGATCGGTGAAGGCGCGCGACTGGAAGGCCAGCGCCACATCGTCCAGGATGACCGCGACGCTCGGCTCGACGCCGGGGCTGAAGGCCAGGGTGCCGACACCACGGATCGCGACATTGGCGCTCGCCGGATTTTCCGCCGGCCGGATGCTCAGCGACGGCGACACGCGGCTCAGATCGTTGAAATCCTGCACCGCATTGGCCTGCAACTGGGCCTCGCCCAGCACCTGCACCGACAAGGGTACATCCTGCACATTCTGTTCGCGCTTCTGCGCCGTCACGATGATGTCGCCGGCCGACATATCCTGCGCATGGGCCACACCCGCCAGCGTCCCCGATGCGACGCCAACCAGCAGGCTCGCCATCACGACTGCCATTTTCGACTGCCCCTTCATCAACCTCTCCCGATCCTGTGTTCTAAAGCTGCCACCAGGAGCCATCGGCCGATGCGCCGGTTTGCCCGACTGCATCCATCACAAAGCCCACATTGCGGGACTCGACTCCAGATTTCGAAAAGGCTGTAACCGACAGATCAGGCCAGCGCAATATATTGGCCAAACCAATATTGGCAAAAGCGGTACTTGTCAGACAAATTGGCCTGACAGGTCGATAGCCATGGCGAATGGCTGCGCTCCGGCGGAAGCAGGCCGCCGTAAATCAGCATCGGCGCGATCGACGGTCCGCAGACAGTCGATCGCGCCGATCGCGCATTTTCAAAATCGGATCAGGCGGCGGCCGGGGTCGCCTCGGCCGGCTTCAGATGGCGCGCCAGGAAGTCGAGGCAGCTGCGCACCTTGGCGCTGTCCCCCTGCGCCGGCAGATAGAGGGCGACGATCGGCGATTCCGGTAGCGCGACAGCGGGCAGCACAGTCTGCAACCGCCCCTCTTCCAGGTCGTCCGACACCGCCCATAGCGACTTGATGACGATACCGGCACCATTGAGCGCCCATAGCCGTGCCATTTCGCCATCATTGGTGCTCAGCACCCGGCTCGCCCGGTTGTCCCGCCCCATGTCCATGTCGATCGCGCGCCACATATCCTGCCCGCCGCCAATGACGATCCGGTCATGGCTGGCCAGATCCTCGATCGTGCGCGGCACGCCGCGTCGGCTCAGATATTCGGGCGAGGCGCAAAGCATGCGCGGATTGTCGGCCAGCCGCTTCATGATCAGGCCGCTGTCGGGCGGCGGATCGAAACAGATGGCGATGTCATGGCCGGTCTCGACGATATTGGCCGCCTGCCCCGCCGCCTCCAGATGCACCGCCACTTCGGGGTGCAGCGTCGCATAATGCTGGAACAGCGGCGCCAGCCGGCTGCGGCCCGAATGCAGCGTCGTCACCACGCGCAATGCGCCGACCGGCTCGGTGGCGTTGCGCATCACGACATTTTCCGCCTGGTCGATGTCGGACAGCGCCTGTCCCGCCTTCTCGTAGAAGATCTGGCCTTCCTGGGTCAGCGTCATGTGCCGGCTGTTGCGGCGCACCAGCATCACCCCCAGCCGCGACTCCAGTTGCGACAGGCGGCGACTGGTCGCGGCAAGCGACAGGTCCAGTCGTTTTGCCGCTTCGGACAGGCTGCCCGATTCGGCAATTTTCACGAAGGACAGGATTTCAGCATAGCGATCGGCCATGCGCAAAAAGCTATGCGCGTTACGCTGCATTGCAATAGGCGCAAGGTTGCAGTTCCGTGTGAAAACATTGCCACGTCTCCCAAACGGCACGGAAATGCGACGGAATTTTGCTGGCGTTACCGCTACCGCAAGGCTGGCTTGCATGGCGTGGACCGCGTTGACCGTCGCTTGTGCGTCGCATCATTTTTCGAACAAAGGCCGCCCGTCGGCTCCATTTCGGAAAGGACCGCCATGATCCGCACGCTCGCCGCAACGCGCGCCGCGCCCACGCCCAAGACCAATCAGCGTCTTGCCTGGAACGATATCGAGGCGCTGCCCATCTATGCTGCCATGGCGCTCTGCTTCGCCTGCGCCTGGCTGGCGATCAGCGACAGCACCCCCACCATCTATGCGACGATCCTGAAGGCGGTCGGCATCATCGGCGGCATGGCGCTGCGCCATGCCTGGCTGAAACTGGATGAAGCCGACGGCACGGACATCGTCTGACCTGTAGAGAACCGCTCCCCCTATGATCGTCGGACGTGCCCCACGTATCCGCCAGAGTTTCCAGACCGCGTGGCGCGCGCTGATCGCGCTGTTCTTCTGGGATCTGGCGGTCACCATCTTCTACTTCATCTCGCCCTTCAAGGCGCCGGCCCTGCCGCTGACCATCTTCGGCACCGCGCTCGCCCTGGTCCTCGGCTTCCGCGTCAACTCCGCCTATCAGCGCTGGTGGGAAGGCCGCATCCTGTGGGGTGCGATGGTCAATGTCTCGCGCAGCTGGGCACGCGCGGTGATGAACTTCATCCCCGACCGGGCCGAAACGGCGGACCTGCGTCAGACCCTGGTCGAACGCCATATCGCCTATGTCCAAGCGCTGCGCTGCCAGCTCCGCCGGATCGATCCGGCGCCCGATGTGCGCCGCCTGCTCGCCGGCCCGGAGATTCCGGAGGAGATTCCGGAACTGGGCCGCCGTAACCCCGCCAACGGCCTGCTCGACGGATCGGGTCGCCGGGTCGAACAGGCGCGCGCGGATGGCTGGATCGACAGCATCCAGCAGACCCAGATCGAACGGCTGCTGGTCGACATGTCGAACGCGCAGGGCGGCATGGAGCGGATCAAGAACACGCCGCTGCCCGCCCAATATCGCAGCTTCCCCAAATTCTTTACCCGGCTCTTCTGCATCCTGCTGCCGATCGGCCTGGTCGAGACATTGGGCATCGCCACCCCGGTGGGATCGGCGGCCGCGGGCTTCATGTATCTTGCCGTGCTGCAGATCGGCGACGATCTGGTCGATCCGTTCGGCAACGACGTCCACGACCTCCCGCTCGACAGCATCACCACCACGATCGAGGCGGACATGTGCGACACGCTTGGCCGCGAAGGGCCTCCGCCGGTCCAGCCGGTCGACGGCGTGCTCTGGTAAAGCCAAAGATCGCCCGCAAAACCGGCCGTCATCCCGCATTCGATGCGGAATCCATTCAGCGCACCCTCGCAGCACAGAAGGAATCCCGGATCCTTCGACGAGTCCAGGAGAGCCTTTCGCCAGGATGACGCTGATAGGGATCAACGTGTTTCGACCAGCAGCGGACATTCCTCCCCGGTACGGGGAGGTGGCAGCGCGAAGCGCTGACGGAGGGGCAGGTGCCTCTTAGCGCTGCGCTATCCGGCCTGTGCCCCTCCACCACTCGCTACGCGAGCGGTCCCCCTCCCCGTGACGGGGAGGAATGTC